>JAKFUT010000075.1 GCA_021732565.1 Candidatus Obscuribacterales bacterium | reverse complement strand
ATATCGGTGAGCGTGTTGTGCGGCTTCACATCGCTCCCATTTCGCTCAAAGGCGAGTTTCTTGGCTCGGTAATGATCATGCATGACATAACCAAACAAGCCGAAGTCGAAAAGATGAAAAACGAATTTATCAGCAACGTTTCGCATGAACTGCGCACGCCCATTACTTCTATTAAGAGCTACGTCGACACCATCTGTACTCATGGCGATCAACTGGAACCGGAAATTCAGAAGGAGTTCATGCAAATTATCGACAGTGAAGCTGATCGATTGATGACATTAGTCAACGAAGTGTTGGAGCTGAGCAAACTGGAAGAGGCCGATCGCGAACTGGAGATGGTGCCGCAAGACATCCGTGGCGCGGCTGAATACACCGTGCGGGCGTTGGGAATGATGGCCAAGGACAAAGAGATTGAGCTGTCGATTGTTACTGATGATCCGCTTCCTCAGGTTCAGATGAATCGTGAATCGATTGAACGGGCTGTTATAAACTTCGTGTCCAATGCCATCAAGTACACCCCCAAGGGTGGTCGAGTTGAAGTTGGAGTGAAGCACCTTGCTGACAAAAAGGAAGTGCAGGTGTATGTAAAAGATAACGGCATTGGAATTCCTGAAGAGTTTCTCGAGCATGTATTTGATCGATTTTTCCGCGTAGAACGGAAAGTTCATACTATTAAGGGCACAGGTTTGGGACTGACCATCGTTAAGAATATAGTTGAGAAACACGGTGGCCGCGTGGGTGCCGAATCTGAGCTTGGCCTTGGTTCCACCTTCAGCCTTTTCCTGCCCGGGCTTGAATGCATGTGTGAACCGCGCTACGAGGCCGACGAGGGCACTGTCATTCCTGCTAAGTCTCTCCAATCCATTGAGCTCAATATTTAAGAAGGGGCCTTCTTGTCGAGTTTTGGGGCGGGTCTTCCAAGCGAGGCGAAAATTTCGTTCGCTTCAGTTTCCCATTTACGTGCTTCAACAGGCCTGTCAGCGCTGAGAAATTTAGCATAAGCAATCAGGGTCAGCGCTCGTTGATAAAGCCCGAGAGGGGTAGTGTCTCTTGTTTCCATTGACGCCTTGTACAGCTCCTCCGCATATTCTCGATTCCCCCTGGTTTCAACATCGAGGGCTTGCCCGCGATAGAGTTCGGTTACCCGCGCCCCCAAGTTCAGAGCCGAAATGAACTCCACCGCCTTTTTATTCCATCGTCGCACCTGATCCCAGCGGTGAAGCAGGCCGTAACTGTGTGAGACAAGTTGACACAAGCATGACTCCTCCGCGCAGTCCGGCGACAGGACCGATGCCCACTGTGCTAGCAATAGCAATGCCTGGCGCGCTTGTTCTTCACCGGGTGGAATAGTCAGCTCAACAATGCGTCTTTTCGACGCGAGAGCCAGTCTCACTCGGTCAGCGGAATCTTTACACTCCGCTGCCACGATTATGCTTTTTCTCAACAAAAGTATTCTTTCAGAAGGTGGGCTGAGATCAGCTAGTTGCTGTAGCAATGTGCATTGGTATGAGGGAGCAAGCTGATCGGATCTCTTCAGCCCTTTCATTGCATACTGCCGTGCTTTGTCCAGTTGACCTGCCTGTGCATTAACTAGAGCCAATCTGGAGTACACATTTACCAAACAGTATGGATTGTCATCGAACTCCCACTCATATCGTGCCATTTCAAAGTTCGCTAAGGTCGCATTCAGGTTGTATTTAAGTGAACCGCAATTGCCAAGATGAGCATAAAAATTCCCTCTTATTATGTGGTCGGCGGGGCAGATTTTGAGACCTTCCTTCGCGGCGGCTTCGGCTTTATCTAATTCGCCCGCTCTCAGTAGCTCGGCGCAGAGCGCGCCGTACCACGTACCCTGATAGGACTGTGAATGGTCAACTTGCCGTATAGTTTCAAGATACGGGACCAGGCTCGCGCCTTTCAGAGCGGATGCGTGAATCTGGAGAATAATTGGCAGCGCTGCGCATCTAAACTGCACTGCCGCTGCCTCATCGCCCATCTTGAGTTTCAAGATACCATCCGCTAATGTTACCGCTTTAGCATGCCGATTCTCCTTGGAATAAAGTTCCGCGAGATTGAGCATTGTTGTTCCGGTGATTAGTGCGTTGGCATACGGTGCCGCTTCTTCCAGCTTGAGCAGCTTGTTGAATAATTTAATCGCTTCCTCAACCCTGCCCTTCTCGTAGAGGAAATCAAACGCTTTTCGCAGCGTGCCGTGTCTGGTTGCGACGCGATCTACATGTGGTAACGTTGCATTGATCAAGTTTGTCAATTCAGAGTCTTCCCCCACCTTGATGCAGATTTCGAGGAGCGAAAATGTTGCAAGTTTTGCTTGTTCTGCTTCTGCAAATTGGGGAATCAGTGCTGCTGTCTCAGCGATCAAAGCTTTGCCTTTCTGTCGCTGCCCGCTTTTGTAGTAAACCGTTATCAGGTTTTCCCGGCATTCGCCGCTGGAAATTCCCTGCCACTCACCAGAGTTCTTAAGTTCTGTTGTTGCAAGATCTAAGCGGCTCAATGCCGCCCGATAATCGCCTTTCTCCGTGTATATCTCGCCAAGTTTGGTTAACAGATGAGGGTGCATACTGGCTGCTTGACCGGTTGCATCTGTTAGCGCTGTTTCAAGTTCTTTTTTGGCCTCGTTGGTCTGATTTAGTCGTCGCAAAATATGAGACAGAAACAATCTCGCGGTTATACGATTTTCCTGGTCTATTGGTAGTTTCAGTGCTTCTCTGGCAAAGCGTTCGGCAGATGGATAATCGCCGGCAGATAGAGTCGTTTCGGCCGCGAAAGCATAGTCTTTGCTGGTGAATTTTTGTTTCGGGTGCTGAGAAAACCAGTCTTTGACAAGCTTTCCTGCCTCAATATTCTGACCCTTTCGGCGAAGTTTTTGCGCTAATGTTTGTACCGCTCGCGTTGAAAGCGGGGCATGTGCCACACTGGTGCCGTCTGCCCCTAAGTTATCGGCCGGTTTACTTGCATGCCAGAATATTATACCGGCCGAGGCAACGACTATTGGTATCGCCACCGATACCACGATCCACTTGAATTTGCGGTGATCGACTCCTTCCGATACGCAATTGCTGCAACGCGAAAACTCTTCCAATAGCTCTTGCATATTGATAAATCGCTCTGCAGGACTTTTTCTCAGGCATTTGACTAAGAGAACCGAGAGCGGTTTCGGGAGGTTGTGCAACGCACCGAGTTTTGACAATGACTGGTTCAATTGCTTAAACATAATTTCGTAGGATGTTTCACCTTCGAAGGGCGGATGCCCGGTCAGTGCCTCGTACATTACGCATCCCAGTGAATAGATGTCGCTGCGGGCATCTACTTCCAGCCCGGTGCATTGTTCCGGGCTCATGTAAGAACTTGTACCTATTACTGCGCCGGTGCTCGTGAGACGCTGATCGCTTCTGCAATAAAACTTAGACAAGCCGAAGTCGATTAAAATGGCTCGCCGGGAGCACAGCTCATTGTCTTCTTCGATAATGATATTTGAGGGTTTTAAGTCGCGGTGAACAATTCCTTCGTGATGAAGATAGTCGAGAGCCTCCATTATTTGCACGAAGAGGGGAAAGAACTGATCCAAATCCAATTTCCGCGTGTGAAAAATTTCGGACAGCGGTTTTCCATTCAGCAAATCCATCACCAGGTAAGGATTGCCACTGGATGAAATACCGGAAGTGTAAGTCCTGATCAGCCCGGGGTGAGACACTGCTCCGGAGAATAGTCGCTCTCTCTTGAATCGCTCCTGGCTCTCCGCGGAACTCAATAAGTGTGTGTGCATGATTTTTACAGCCACTTCGCGATCGAGGCGATGGTGTCGGGCTCTAAAAACGCTGCCCGTTGCTCCTTCACCCAACAGCTCCAGCAGTTCGATTTGTCCATCGAGCATTACCCCCGGGCGTAGCTGCGAAGATACAACGAGGCTTTGTTCGGCCTGTCCGGGTTTTTGCTGCTTTTCCGGCATCGTTGTGCAGGCACCTGGCTATCGGGCACAGTTTGTCTATCGCATCATACCTCGCGTCGTACTGGAAATCACGGGGAAAGTTCAGCGAGCTGTGCCTGTACAGACTTGATAGCTGCTTCGTTCCGGGTCGACTGTGCCAGACTCAACGCGGTTTGCAGGGAGGTTCTTCGTCCACTGGTATCGCTACATTCAGCGAACAGATTCGCCGCCTTCAGTGAGAAGCTAAGGGCATGATCGGGGTTGGTTTGATGGATACTCGTGGCGAGCAGCTGGAAATTTTGCGCCTGCGTTTTTCTGTCACCAATCTCCTCATACAATTTGTCCGCACCGAGCAATAACTTTTCCACATCGGCTGGCCGCCGGGCGGCCAGTGCCCGGGCATAGGAGGTTAAGACCTCGGCGCGGACGTATTTTTGGGCGACGTTGTAAACGGGTAGATCAATGGCTAACTGATACAACTGGTCTGCCTCGCCCGCGGTCCCACGATTCAGGGCGGTCTTGGCCTGACGGTTTATAAGACTCAATAGACTAGCCCGACAGACACCGTCGGACAGAAATTCTCTGCTTTTAGTGTTCCAATATCTTACCTGTTGGGGATTCTTTTCTTCAATTTGAGCTCCGAGTTCGCAAAGCCTCGACTTCTCTTCCGGGCACCGTCCGCGCACTTTGTTCAACTCTGCCAGCAGGCTGTCTAATTCTAGTTTTGCAGTGCGTAGCGGAAGGGCAGGAGCTCTTTCCAGTAACAATCTGCCAATAAAACCTGTGAGTCAAGTATTTCCAATTGAGCCTCATGGCAGATTGCTTTGATCTTTTCCTTGTTCCAGTTGGGAATATCTTTAGCTTCTGCCAGGGCGGAATTAATCTCACCCTTAGCTTTTCTGTAATCTAGCGTGCCGGCATAAGCACGTGATAACAAAGTGCGAGCCATGAGTCTTTGCATGGCCGAGGTTGACAGCTCAAGGGCCTTAGATGCATAAGTTTGCGCCATAGCCGGTTGCTTGCACTCCAGCGCTGTATCAGCTGCAAATAAGTAAGGATCCGGTTGTTGAGGTGGAGGTCCGGTCTTGAACCATTCTGCCAAAATCGACATCGCCACCTCCAGAGGTGAGTCGTCGGCGCCCTGCAAGAAGGCCTCCTTCAACTCGGCCACAGTCTGGTAGCGATTGCTGGCATCTTTTTGCAAACAGAGGGCAAGCAGTTTCGCCAGGGACGACGGCAGCTTCTTAAGCGCGTCCAGACCAGAAAGAGAATTATTCAATTGTTTGAACATTACCTCATAAGTTGAATCACCAACAAATGGCGGGCTTCCCGTCAACGCTTCGAACATAACGCAACCGAGGGCGTAGATATCGGTGCGAGCATCGAGCTTTTCTGCGCGACATTGCTCAGGACTCATGTAGAGGCTCGTGCCGATCACGGCTCCGGTGCGCGTGATGCGTTCATTGCCTTCCCTGGCGTCAGCGTCGAGGATCTGCGACAGGCCAAAGTCGATTATTACAGCGTTTTCGCATCCCGCGCTGTCCCGGGTGATGAAAATGTTTGACGGTTTGAGATCTCGATGTACCACCCCCTCTTCATGAAGATAGATCAATGCGTCGATGATCTGTTTGAACAGGATGAAGAAACGGTCACGGTCCAGCCGATTTCGGGCGATATGTGCCGCCAGTGTCTCCCCAACGAGCAGATCCATTACCAGAAATGGTATGCCACCGTCTGTAATACCAGAGTAATAGGTGGTCACAATACCCGGGTGTGACAGGCTGCCACAAAAAACTTTCTCTTGCTTAAAGCGCTGCAGGTTCTCCGCGTCGCCGATCAGATGAGGCAACATCACTTTGACCGCCACCAGACGGTCCAATCGCCGGTGACGGGCCCGAAAGACCTTTCCCTTGCCGCCTTCTCCCAACAACTCAAGAAGCTCGAGGTCGCTGCTTACTTTAAGAAAAGCATCGTTGCCTTCCGGCTCGACTATGTCAGGAGGAGATTGAGGAACTACGGGATCTTCCATAAACCACGACCTGCCTTAGCAGCCTTTTGCTCTAGCGTTTCCAGCTCCTGACACGAATTCTCTACCACCCCTTTGCAACAAAGATAAAAACAGTCACCTTGGCCCTTGCAAACCCCGTGCTATCATTGGCGGTTGACAAGCTTAGACAGGCTTACTTGGCTGAAATTCCAGTCTGAAGTAACATCAGGGCGTAAGTACTTGGGGAAAGGTTAGACCTTGGTAATAAGAGCTCTATACCCCGGATCCTTCGATCCGATGACTTTGGGACATTGGGATATCATCCAGCGAGCAAGCCAACTCTATGACGAAGTCATAATGGCGGTGGTTGCTAACCCTGGAAAGAACCCGCTATTGCCCATTGAGATTCGCGCTCAGCTAATCGAAAGGGCCGTGGCATCTTTAAGGGGCGTAACCGTTGGTACCTTTCAAGGATTGACTGTTGATTACGCGAAGAATAACAAGATTTCAGTAATCATTCGGGGATTGAGGGCTGTTTCAGACTACGAGGCGGAATTGGGCATGGCTCAAACAAATAAGCTGCTGCTTCCTGAACTAGAAACTATTTTTCTCATGACAAAACCCGAGTATTCTTTTATCAGCTCATCTACCGTGAAGGAGATCGCCAAGCTGGGCGGTGACGTTTCGCTATTCGTTCCACCTGCCGTCAATTCCTATCTTAGGGAGCACTTCAGCAGAGGCGCTGAATAATGACTACTACAGTTGCAATTAGTCCAAATACCGCTGCATATAAGCAGACTTCGATTTACAAGCACCTTGATTTGCTTGAGCACTTGATCGAAGACGCGTCGGGTTTCTGGAAGTTCAAGGCGATTAACGCCGATCAGTTTCTAGAAGTTTTAGATAAGGCCAGGGCGCGCCTTCCAGAAGAGTTGCGAGAAGCCACGGAAGTGCTGCAGCAGCGTGACGACATCATTGCCGAGTCGCAGCGTCGCGCCGATCAGGTTATCTCGACCGCTCGACGACAGGCCGAGAATATGGTCCAGGAATCTGAACTGCTAAAGGCTGTTCAGTCTGAGGTCGAACGCATTCGAAAACAAGTTGTTCAAGAAGTTGAACAAATGCGACGCGAAGCGTTGGCCGAAGCAGACAAAATTCGCATGGAAGCCGAGGAAGACGCTCAACGCGTTCGCGACGGTGCCGATCACTATGCAGACTCGGTCCTGACTAAGATAGATACCGACCTCAACAACTTGGGTCGGACGCTAGCCGAGGCTCAGCACATCGTCCGAAACGGGCAACGGGTTCTGGGGCAAGTTAAGCGCCACGTGGGCGTCTCCCCCAATCTGCTGCCACCCCCTAACTAAGAACTGCATGCAATGCATATATAAGACGCTATGTCTGAGCAAGAGGCGCCCTCCGGTGCCTCTTGCTTTTGCCATTAGTCCGGTGCTCAAGCGTGGTCCCGAATTTTGCTTCTGTTTGTTGCTTCTGCTTTCTGTTTTTGCGTCAGTCCGGGTAAATGTATTTACAGTTCGTTCAATATATGACTTGAATGAATATATGGCTTGAATGAAGTCGTATCTTGTTGTTGAGGGCGAGAATACGCCGTATATCTTGCAGACATCGATGAGTGTCTGCGGTGGCTCAGATGAAGCGCTTCGGCAAGGTTGAGTAAAGTTTGCAGCGGGGGCTCAAGTAAGATTTTTCAGTGGTAAATCTTGCTACGATGGTGAGTGTGCCAAGTGCGATGAAATGTGATTATGTTTCGGTCGGCGTACTGATCGCCGCCGTGCTTCTGCCTGTTTTCTTTTGGTCTACACAGCCCGGGCGTGCACAACTTGTTGATGCCGACGATTATGCCAGTGCCCCTTCTGCTGCTGCTAAAGCCTCGGCCCGAATGAAGGAGGGGAATTGGCGCAAGCAGGGCGCTCTTCCCGTGTATTTTGTAACAACCAGGCTAAACGAAGCTGAAAAAGATAATCCGTCGTATGGCTATCGACGACATCTCGATCTTGGCGACGGTTCACTGGAGTATGGAGTATGTCGAGTAGCCTTTCCCTCGGGTCTGACGGACCTTTGCAGGGTCAAGGATGGCGCTGCCTACAAAGAGGTCATTAAACAAAACAGTAATCTCTGGGAGTCAACCAGAACAAAGTCGTTCAATACTTTCAAAGACGAAGAGGAATTTTTTCGAGTTGTACGAGGTTGGCAGGGCACTATATGTGTTTACACGCATGGATATGATAAGACATTCGATCAGTCTGTCCGTGATCTAGCAGTGCTATGTGCCGAGTACGAAAGTCGCTTTCCCGGGCAGCGAATTCTGCCGGTCTTGTTTGCATGGCCATCCATTGGCGCTAAAGCCGATTATGCAGCTGATGAGGCCAATGCTGAGTGGAGCGAGAAGCCCTTCTTTGATTTCCTCGATAAGATGGTCAAGGAAAAATCACCAAGCGTGCCACTAGATCTGGTGGCGCATAGTATGGGTTGCCGGTTGGTCTTTCGTTATTGTCAAAAAGCAGAGCCGGCGAAAACCGCTGCAGCTGTAAGAAATGTATTTCTCTGTTCGGCTGATGTCGATTTTCACTATGCAGAGCAACACAAGAAAGAAGTGCAAGATAGCGTCGCCAATATGGTCTATGTAATGGTGTCGGACAAAGATGGACCACTGATAATGTCTCAGTATCTACACAAGCAGCCTCGCTTGGGACGTCCACTGGATGCTCCTAAATTTACGGCTAATCAGCGTGGCGATTATCTAGAGGGAGACTATCTGTTGCAGGTGGCTTCAACTGCGCTGGATCTGGTACGGCGCAACGGCATGAATGATTCTCCCGATGTTGGTAATTGGCTGGCCGGCAATCCATCTCTCGATCAAGAATACGGGCCGAAGGCGCGGTTGGTAGATGTGACGGAAGTGATGAACGAATCTGTCGGCCATGCGCTGGCATGGCCTGTGGTTGCGGGCCTGATGGGGTCTCCGCCGGCGATCGCTCCGATTCCTGCATCTATCGTTCACAAAAAGCCAGACAGCGATTGGCTCAAACGTTGTGGAGGGCGTCCGTTTTGTCTCTACCGATTTAACAAGCTTGACGTTTCCCGACTGAACAGGGAATAGATTTTTCGGGCGCAGCAACCTATTTCAATTCAAAGACGAACCTGATCTGTCGGTCGATGTGCAAGCAAGCTCACATTCTCTTTTCTGTACTACTTGCAGCGGGCTGATAGACAGGCGGTCTGTGGTATGGAACCCGCAAGCCTGTTCCGGCTTTGCTCGCAATTAGGAAACCGCTCCCCTCCACGATCAGCTTCGCCAGTCTCCTCAAGAGTCTTGCGAGGGTACAAAGAACAGCCGCAGAGGCGCCCGGGGCTTGTGCTTGTCGTCGGTCTTGTGCTGCCAAAGAATAGATAATTGGCAGGTAATGCCTTACCGACGTTTGTGAATCCGACTCATGACTGCCTGAGCGGTTCCGGTACGCGTGTTTACCAAATTGAGGCGAGTTGCGCATCAGTGGCTAGCGTAGATTAGGGGCGGCGCAATGAACGCTTACAAGTGATTCCTCAAATGGTGTGCACTCCCGTTGCACTTGCGTGAATCAATTAACTTATCGAAGAATCTATCAAGTATCAATTCCACGATCAGCAAGCACAGTAATTAGTCGAAATAATCTGCGGTCTTGGCAAATGGATTCTGATCGCGAAGAGGGTATAAGGCTGTGGTGATACTTCATAGCAACTTGGTGCATAGTGGAATCGGGGCTAAAGACAACATCGTTTAATAAGCAGAAAAAGACGGCACCGAAATTGGGAGATGCTCTGATTGCGGCTGATATTATTTCCGAGCCGGAGTTGCACAATGCATTGCAACTTGCCAATCAAACATCCCAGCCACTTGGTAGAGTACTGGTAGATCTTAAATATGTCAGCCAAAAATCCATTGATGAGGCGGCCGCTATTCAAGTTTTGGTGCTAGACGGAAGCTTGAATGGCGCTACTGCCATCAAGGCATTGGGACGCGCCCACCGAAAAGACATCACTTTGGAAGATGCTCTGAGGGAACTGGGATGGGCTCCGCCCCAACCCAAATTGGAAAGTGAGCTTGGCATACTGCTGGTTCATAGCGGTTTGATCACCAAAGCAATCTATGAGGACGCGCTGAAGTCAATTGCAGAGCAACAATCTACCATTGGCGAATATCTTGTTCTGCGCAATGTCTTATCGCACAGTTTAATCAACGCCGCACTGCAAATCATTGTGCTGATCGCGCAAGAAAAGATAACTCAAAAAGAAGGTGCGGCACTTTTGAAACAATTTTGTTCAACCGGCGGCTCCTTCTGGGATGCGCTCAGCGCTGCAGGGTTCGATTCCAAGGCGCTGCGAACGGGCCGCTTGAGCCTGGGAGAGGTGCTCACGCAGGGCGGCTTTATCAGCGAAGCAGAGCGAATCTCCTCGGTGGAAAAAGCGCTGGCTGAAAAAATGATGTTGGGGGAGTTGCTGGTGCAATCGGGGATGATTTCCTCTCGGGTGCTGGAATCCGCTCTTCAAGTGCAAGAGATTGCAAGAACCGGTGCAGTAAGCGAAAGCGAAGCTGTTGAGGTGCTAAAGTCGACTGAGCGAAATAGTACATCGATAAGGGAGGTATTGCAAAGTCGGATTACGCACGATGAAAGAGACGCCGCTGACAAATCGCTGGAGCTATTGATAGCGGCCGGAATTTTGAGGCAAACCGATGTGGCCGTTGCTTTGAAAAAAGCGCAGGAATTTGGAGTTGATCCTTTGCGAGGGCTGGTTGTCGGTGGAATTATTGATCGCACCGTTTTCGAAGCAACTCGTGAATTAACCCCGGCTATTGTCGCAGGAACCAAGACCAAAAACGAAGCTATTATGTTGCTTAACTACGTGGAACGGGGACGTTGCACACTGGCGGAAGCGATCGAAAACATCAGAAACCCTCCTCCTCCCGCGGCTACCGTCGAGCTACCTCAAGCTCAGGCGGCAAGCAGCAAGTCTGCGCAGACCACGGGCGGCAAGAGCAACACCCAGGCCGGCACTAAGTCTGCCGAAACAATAGCAAAAGATTTTGCATCGCTGGATCAAGCCGTGCGAAAGAAACTAGCTCCGATGTTTATCTCTCGTTTTCTTCGATCAACGGCTGTATTGGCTGTGCTTTATTGTGCGATGCTACTATTTGCAAAGAATTTCAGGCCGATGGAATTAGGATTGCTTTTTTCGCTTTTGCTCATTCTCGATACTATACGACTAATTGTAGATCTTGCCAGCAAACGGAAAGAACTGTATGAGCTGCGCACTCTCGACATTGAGGGAGTTCAGCAACACCCGGGCTCTCTCAAACGACGAAAAGATGACATTCCCTAAGAGTTTAGTCGCGGTGCGATTACGAACGTCTGTGGTGCCTGCGGTGATGTCGGCGTTGACCGCCGCCAGTGCGAGTTCGTGGTGCGCCTTCAGCGGTGGCGACGAGTTGAGCGCCGTTACCGCCAATCATGCGTTGATATATCTGCGCCGACATCTGGCGAATCATTTCATTGGCTCGGCGATCGTTATGGGGACGTTCAACTTGCACCGCTACGATAAATCGACGGCCGTCGGGCGCCGTAATAATACCTGCATCGCCAACTAGCGAACCTATGTCACCGGTCTTGTGCGAGATCTTGGCGCCTGGCGGTAGCCCGGGGGGCAGCAAAGTCTTGATGCGGGTACGCTGCATTATCTCCAGCATTCGTTCACGACTCTTTGGTGACAGAAGTTGTCCTTTGTCGACCATTGCCAGCAGGCTGACAAGATCACCGGGGCTGGTCTTATTAGTGCCGGGAAGGTCCGGCAGCCAGTCATTTACATACGTTCGTTTGAGTCCCCAAAATGCAAAATCTCGATTGCAGGCGCTTATGCCGCCCACTCGATCAATAATTAAATTGGTGGCCGTATTGTCCGAGAAGACAATCATTGTTTCCATGGCTTCTTTGAGGGAAACCTTGGAACCGGCCGGTCGCCATTGCAAGAATCCTGAGCCGCCACCGATGAGGTCGGGGCGCAGTTCCAGTTGCTCGTCGAGGGATACCTGGCCTCGATCCATTGCGTCTAGTAACTTCACTAATACGGGAACCTTTATCAAAGACGCAGCGGCGAAAGTTTCATCGGCGCCAACTCCAACGTAACGTCCGGTTTCAGGCTCAACGGCGAAAACACCGGCGCGTAACTTCGGCTTGTCTGAGATCGTCTTCAACCGCTGAGTTAAATCGCTCAGTTCCTCGGTTTTGATAAAAGGAGCAACCTGAACCACTGAACAGGCGTCTGCGCTGCGTTTATTCGGTTCATCAGGACCGGCGGCAAAGAAATTGCCGGCGGCCATGGTCAGAATTGCCGAGAGGGACAAGTAGCTCAGCAGTCGCTGTCCCGGTGGAACGCGGCGCCGTCCCAGTGCTACCCTCAACCTGTCCTGCTTTAGTGGTTGAGCCATAAGTCCAGTCATAAACACCAGAATTGAGAGACGTAGAAGGAATCTTTTGCAACTATTTCGACTAAGTGTCAGCCCCAATCGCAATTGATGCCAGCGAGCAGATTATACAACGAGCATTGTACGACGCAAAATGTTTTTCGACCATAACGGCTCTACTGCTAGCTCACTTTATGCCCTGCCAGAGCCAGTAACGGCCGATTCGCATTTCTCAGAAAGTACTGGCTCTGGCGGTTTTGGGAAATTCGACCGTTTCTTGAAATTAGCCCTATTTGCTCTCGAATTTTTTTGAAACACCCGGCCGGACCGGCCGATTTCGCGCTTGAATTATTTCAGATGTGAATTGTGAAATGCTGTGGAGCTGCTTCCATGGAGGGTTTGTTGAATATTGTACGTGCAATATGGATACAGGGGATATGTATTTGATACCGCAAAACTGTTCGTGGATTGAGTGCCTACTGCGGCGGGTTTTCGGTTACGTTTTCAGGGTGTAGCCGATCTGCGAAAATTTATTACAAGGACACGTGAGGTTTTTTATCGCGCCACCATATATGGTCTCGGTCCCTACAGTTGTAACGTAAGCTCCCAATGTCAGAGGAATATCCAATCAATAGCGCGGTGACTCCCCGGACAACAAGGGCCTTGTTTATCTTTTGACCGGCCTATAATATTGGTCATATCCGACCGGCCGTTACTGCATATATACCATTTGGGCGAGCTACTCATGGGCAAGCTACTACTCGTTGAAGACGAACTCGATCTGTCAAATCAAATTCGCGACTGGCTCCAGAGAGATCATCATTCTGTTGAAGTCATAGACAATGGCCAGCTCGCATCTGATACGCTTCGCGTAACTCAGTTCGACTTAATTATTTTAGACTGGCAACTACCAGGTCTGACCGGGCTGGAAGTCTGCAAACAATTTCGCCGGCGCGGAGGAAAAACTCCGGTGCTGATGTTAACCGCTCGCAGTACCGTAGACGATCGCGAACAAGGGCTCGATAGCGGTGCCGATGACTACCTTTGCAAACCGTTTCACCTCAAGGAGCTTTCTGCACGCGTGCGCGCACTGATTAGACGAGCTGCCGGCGCTACTGCCAATGTGTTGCAAGCGGGGCCGATTCAGCTCGAGCCATCTGCCCGCAGGCTGACCAAAGACGGGGTTGAAGTTCATCTTGAACCGCGTGAATTTGCTCTGCTTGAGTTTCTCATGCGAAATCCTAATGTTGTTTTCAATGCAGATGCCCTGGTCACCAGAGTTTGGGAAACCGACACTGAGATCTCTCCAGACTCGGTACGCACATACATAAAGGCTCTGCGGAAGAAACTAGATCAAAAAGAACTGATCACGACGTTGCATGGCTTGGGCTACAGACTCAACTCGTAAATCAGCTCTGATGCGAAAATTTGCATCAGCTCACCAGTGAATCTCGTTGCGCAGAGGCGGCGCCTGTACATGAAAATGTTTACCAAGCTAAGGCTGCGACTAACGCTTCAATATACGCTTCTGGCAACGTGCGTTTATTTATTGTTAGGAGCCATAGCCTCTGCCTTTTTCTACTCCGGGCTCACTGAAACTATTGATTCGGTTCTTGGAGAGGTGGCCAATTCTCTGGATGATGCCGTTCAGTACAACGGTAGTACCGTCTCTTTTGTTCACAAACCGCTTGAGCATGTTCATCTGTCCGACAAGCATGCAATTCCCACCATTCAGCTGTGGAACGCCAGTCGAGTTTTGGTTGAGGAATACGGACCGCATGGCACGAACATCTTTATGGCCGGTGAATCGGAAGGGCAAGCCGAACCGCAGGTTCGCCTTCGATCCGTGAACAAGCCTGTGCATCGAGGTGAGCAAATTGTGGGCTTCCTGCAGATTCAACTTCCGGTTTCCGGTAGGGATGACGCCATAAGAGAGTTTATGGAAGCATTAACGGCAACGGCACCATTCCTTATCGGTGGACTAGCCGCCACCGGTTATTTCTTCGCTTCGCGAGCGGTGAAACCGGTGGAGGAAAGCTTCGCCCTGCTTAAGCAATTTTCCGCTGATGCGGGCCACGAATTGAAAACTCCCGTTGCAATAATCAGGTCTGCCTGCGATAACCTTGCAGACGATTTGAAAGATTATCCTGCTGCTGCCGAAAGGCTTGAGGTGATTCACCGAACGACAGAGCGAATGGAGCGACTTGTATTGGACCTGCTTCTTCTGACAAAGACAGAGCAAGCTAAGGACGAAGGACGAAAGGAATCGACTGTTCCTGTTGTAGAACTAGACATGGTGTTTCGAGAGATATTGGGCGAGTTTGGTGATCTATTTGAGGAGAAGGAAATAGAGTTGTATGCAGATAGAATTGATTCAGCTCATGTTCAGGCAGACAAAGATTCCCTCTACAAAATATTCTCCAATTTGCTACGCAACGCTGCCCGCTACACGGACAAAGGCGGAAAGGTAACCGCCAGCCTTGAGGTTTCGGTTGATTACGCAACAATTATTGTCAGTGATACAGGCATTGGGATACCACCTGAGAGTCTGGCAAAAATTTTCGACCGATTCTACCGAGTTGATCAGTCGCGCGCACGCACCGGTGGTGGTAGTGGTCTTGGACTGGCCATCGTCAAGGCTCTGGTGGAGAAATTAGACGGTTCAATTGATGTCACCAGCGAAGCAGGAAAGGGCAGCACTTTCATAGTGAAACTTCCGCTATACAATGTGGCTGGTCGTCCAACCTAGACAGGCTAGCTCCTGATTGGCGACTGTCTCCGGTTTCTTCGCAATAGCCGTTCGCTCGAATGACATTCGCTTACCTTGTCTTGCAGCGTTCGCACGCTCCACCCTTCAAGCCTGCACATTTCCGCAGTTCCCTAAAATGGCTCCAACCCAATTTGTGCGACATTTGGTGTCACCGATCGGTACGATTGACCGAATCATAGTCACGTGACGACGACTGACGCGAGATTATCCCTACGGCGGAAAAGATCAGGATAAACACCACTCTTTTGGATTCTATCGCTCGGGTTTGTGGTATTACAAATGGTGGCAGCGGTTTCAACACTTCCGATAGACGAATCGTCGTAATGCCTGAAATTAGGAATTATCGGTGGGCGGCGCTGTTCATTCTCAATTTGAATCGCGGCTGTTTTTCGCAAGAGTCAGCGAGCAATCGGTTTCAGAACTTTTTCAAAAACGCGATCTATGCTAGAAGAATTTTCTAACATCTATCGCTGGAATCCCGACGGTTTGGGCAGACAAGCCTACTAGGACACGCCAGTCCGTTGTCAAAAGCCAATTAAATTGGCCATACTAATTCAGGCAGGCACGCGGGTTGCCTGTTTGGATTGAAGCAAATTGTGCAGGGAAGAAGTCCGTGCACAATCGCATTACACCAGCGCTCCGCTGGTAGGCACTTTTCTGCCGCTTGTCTGAGTGGCCCCTTAACGGTTGGATCAAGGCATCGTATCCATTGCGTGCCTCAGCATGTCTGTCACTAATCCGGCCCTATCGCTCTGTCAAAGCTTCGCTTATATCCTGCTTGCCGTGCAGGATGCGCACGATAATGATTTCATCTTGTTTTGGTTGATAGATAATTACATAATCGCCTTCGGTGGCGCTTCTAAACCACTATCAACGAATGTCTGCCAGCCTCGACAAGAATGCGCCGCTTGAGTTTCTGTCCCCAGAGCAGCGCACTGCTGTGATTGGTTCGAAAGGCAAGCTGCGTGTCTCACTATACAAAGCACTGTTCTACATTGAGGTCGCGGGCGCCATTAGGTCTGGTGCTCGGCAACTTACAATGATTAGGAAAAGACCTATTGCTTCAGCTTCACCGGTTTCAATTTGTCGGCAAATTTCGGGTCACCCGCGGCCAGGATTGCGTTGAAGGCCGGCAGGAACTCGGGCGCTATTTGAAAGCTGCATGGTGCAGAAGTGGGCATGAGGGTGTCGCCACCCTCAGCCCCTCCAAGTCGAGTAAGAGAGGGCACGTCGCCGTGCCTCCCTCCCCTAAGACTTCAAGTTATGTGTTTGGACACATAACTTCGATTATGTTTCATCCACCCCCGAAGAGCTGCGCTGGTGGGATATCTCGGTGGTAGCGATAGTGACAAAGTTATCTGTGCGACCTGCGGTCGGCGATAAACAAAAGTAATTGGGATGCGTAATTGTCTTTGCGTCGGCAATAAACGATACACAAAGGTGTCGAGGATGTTTGATTGCTTGCCGGCGCGCTAAGAAAAGTGGAATCGTTGAGCAGGCGCCAGGGTTAACTGTGCGTTGCTGTCTGCAGAGATTGGAGAGCATAAAAAAAGTCCGGAGCCAGATTGCGCCTGCTTCGAAAGTTCGTCCTGAATGACAGGTTTAGCGGCCCCACAGTTTTTTATGCTCTCCACGGCTGACTTGAGGCACTGAGGCGAGTAAAAGAGTGGTACTCATTGATTCTATGGACATTGCCATGCTGCACATGGACGGATATGAAGCGTTTGCGGCAATCTGCACTTATGAAAGGGGGCACGGACTAATAAAGAGGCATGCTTGGCCGTCGCCATTAGTGATTTCACACCAAAGCCCAAATGAGCGACGGAGACAGATCATAGTAATGCATGGACGCATGGGAGTTAGCGACGGGTGATTATTGGCATTGTGTTTAGCGCAGAATCCGACTAGGGCGGCATTGCTGTCTATGAGCTTTCAAATGAGCTTTGGATTGAGGAGCCAAGGAGGATTGGCAATGAAGGGATAAAACGGTGGCTGGTGCGGTGCACTTCACTTTTGCAGTTTGATTATTTGCGACTGTTGCCGGGGCGAATGGCGGAGGTCCAATCTCCTGAAAATAGAATCTGGGGTAGAGTGCTTGCAGCGCGAGCCGTGGAGCTACTGACGCCAGCCGAAGAACCCCATGACCGAGCCTAAGAGCCCGAACGAAAGCACAACTTTCAGTGTGCGTTTAAGAATCCGGCTGCATGCCAGCCGTCCAGAATCAACAAAAAACAAAACGATGGGCAATAGTGATTTGTGTTTCATCCCGTATGGGTGTTCTTAAACAAACGAATCCATCATAGGATATTCAGAAGTTCCAGTTTGCCCGCACATCCATAGCAGAGTTCTTCCGCTTGACGGCCTCTTCCCACTGGCGTTCAATATTTTGAAAGAACTCTTCGGCAACCTCTTCACGTAACGTCGATGTTCTCAGCCAGTAATAAAAGAAACTCGTCTCGATTAACATCCCATCAAAGCGATGCCTACCGCAGGTTTCATAAAAGATATGCAAACTGCGCATCGCAATTTCTGTCTGCAACTCGACACTTCAATCTACATGGAGAATTCGATTTCTCCCCCCTTTACCGATATGTCTCAGCGCCAGAGCGGCCGAAATCCTGATCCGACGGTAAGACCCCACGGTCTTTTATGCTCTCCATGGGTAGAAATTAAAAGGCCGGCGACCCAACTGGCCTTTGATACATCTGGCAGAGCTGAGAAGTTGACGGTATCTCTGACGGTCAGCTTCATCCCGTTTGCTGCTGTGCGCCACAAGTTTGCAAGCATTTTTCGATATAGTAGATAACAATGCAACTTGTAACTGCCGCCTCCCTAACGCAGACTAGACACTGATTATTGTCAAGTCGATTTTCTTGCAATACAAAGCGATTTGGCAGCTTGATGCGGTGCCCCTTAGAGAATGGAGTTTGCCGTGAGTGTTCTATTAGAAGCAGTCATTCTGTCGGTTTGTCTTCTGGTGGTTTCAACCGCTCCGGCAAGGGCTGATGCAGGCATTCCCATGCTTCTTATTGTTTGGCCCTCGTCATGGTTCCTCTTACTGGCGATCATTCCAATTGAAGCAGCGGTGGCCGTTCGCGTCCTCAAAACGGGATGGAAGAAAAACTTGATCATGGTGAGTGTTGCCAATCTTGCCTCTACCATAGTGGGAATTCCGGTGACATGGGTTCTGCTTGTTGTTTGTCAAATGCTTGTCGGGGGCGGCTATGCCTACGGTTTAGACACCGATCAGAGCCGAATGCTTGCGGTGACGCTACAGAGCCCTTGGCTTATTGCTCCCGTTTCTGATCTTCCGTGGATGATTCCGACCGCAGCCGCAGTACTGTGTGTGCCGTTTTTCTTTATGTCGGTTTTCGTGGAAGAACTGTCCGCAAGGCGTTTCGTTGAAAAGAAGAGCCATCTGTTGTTGAGGCGGTGGTCGTGGATCGCAAACAGTCTCACTTACGGTTGCATTGTCCTTGGGTTACTCGGATTGGTCGCCAATATCTTGCAACAACACTTCCATGAAAGGTTTGGATATGTCGATCTAACCGGTCACTACACGCCGCTACCAGCTAACATTTCGAAAAATGGCTCTTTCTCCGAGGGACTTGCCCCTGTTTGTAGTGGGGTTGGTGGCAAGTGGGGATATATCGACAAAAACTTCACAGTGGTTATTGCGCCACAATTTGATGATGCCGGCCCGTTCTCTGAGGGGCTTGCACAAGTGTCCATAAAGGATCAGCGTATGTTCGTCGACATGAAAGGGAATCTGATCGGTAAGGCCAGTTCGTTTAAGGAAACCAGACCGTTCTCGGAATCGGTGGGCTGGGTACGGGTCGGAACGAAGTGGGGGGGTATCAATAAAGCCGGACAATTGATTATTCAACCGCAATACGATGATGTACAACGATTTACAGAGGGTCTTGCTGCCGTTAGCATTGGCACAAAGTGGGCCTTTATTGGTCATGACGGTACTGTGAAGATCCCTCCTGAATTTGAAGCTGCGAGCACGTTTTCGGAGGGATTAGCCGCTGTCAAACTTGATGATAAATGGTGCTATGTCGATTGCTCTGGACGTATCACTATCACAATGCCGGAGGACATTTCCGGGGGCAACTTCAGTGAAGGACTGGCCTTCTTTGAGTCCCGAACCGATATCAGTAGCAAGCACTGGGGCTATATCGATAAAACGGGAAAGACCTGCATAAAGCTAACCGTTGACAGAGGAGAACCATTTTCGGAAGGGCTCGCGTCATTCTCGGAAGGGCTCGCCTGCGTTTGCACAGGTGGCAAACACGAGAAATATGCAGGTCATTCTACGATAGATTTCAGCTCAAGCAAGCATGGATACATCAACAAAACTGGCACTTTCGTAATCGAACCAAAGTTTGGATACGCCGACTCTTTCTCTAACGGTCGAGCGGCAGTAAGCGTAGGTGATCGTTGGGGATTCGTAGACAAGCATGGAAACATGGTCATACCAGCGGAGTTTACTCGGGCGAGGAAATTTTCTGAGGGGCTTGCGGCTGTGGGTGAAAGATGGGGGATTGACGTTAAGTGATAAGTGATCTCCGGATTTCCCGGGAAGGTCAGGGACTTGGCGTCAGTTTCGTACAATACCCCCACGATGCGGACGGCTTGTGCAAGGGAACTAAACGACCATAGGAATTCTGTGAGAAGCGGAACTAGCTGTTAGTAAAGGCTCGAAATGGGCATAGGGTCAATTTCGACCTTCCAGTTTTTTGGGAATAGCCAAACCGACTGAGTCTCGCATTTTCTCGTCGGAGAAATCGAATTCGCCGTGTAGATTGAAATGCCTCCAGGTTGCTATTGAGCCGTTGCGAAGGGTGTCTAGTAGCTCTGCTTTCTTTTCCTCGTCAGGATTGCGTTGTAGAGGCGAGACAAATACAAGTAGTTCCAGCAGATGATTGCATTCTTGATCAGGCGGCGACAAGCTTCTGCAATTTCCTGGTCTTCTTTTTCACTTGTATGAATTCGTTGTTGTGTCCGAACGACACGGCTTTAGAGAATCTTTGAGCACTCTCAATCTTGTTCAGCTGTTTTTCTATTGCCTGTCTGAATTCAGGCTCGTTGATATATTTCAGAATGAATAGTGTTTTTGGAATTCTGCCAAACTCCTTCAAAGCCTGGTAGAGCGGATGTTGTTTGGAGTAAGAATTGAGGCGCTTGAAGAGCTGAGAGGCAGTAGTGACTTTGAGACGGATAGTAGCAACAAAGCGTAAGATTTCATCCCACTGTTCAGTGATCAGGGTCGAGTTGATGTAGCGGTCAGGCAAGATGGTATGCCCCAGTTGCTCATAATGCTTGCGGCTCTTGAAGGAATAGAGCTGTTGTTTGCCGAGACCTCTTATTCGTGGAGCGAATGAGAATCCAAGTAAGTGAGTGCCGGCAAAGATTACTTCAGAGTAGCCGTGGGTGTCGGTCGAATGTATGTCGCTTTTAACTACATCGTTGTGCATCAGCCCGTCGATAACGAATGCCGCCTCACGTTCAGCTGAACTTATCACGGTCGAGTGCCACTGCATATGGCGCATGTCGATGAAAGTGACGACACTTACGCCCTTGTCTTTACCCAAATATTTGAACGAATAATTGGCGTTTAGTGAATCCACGGACACCTCGAATTTCTGTCCATCGCTGGAGGTGTGCAGCAGATCTGGTTTCTGTCGATAGATGTTTGGCAAATCCATCCGATCCAGGACTTGCAAAATTCGATCATTTGCACTCTGAACGTTAGCCAGCGAAAAGTACCAATTCACCGTGTTTTCAAGCTCATTCTTGCTTATGTCTTTTGAGATCTGCGCCAGCTTCCGGTGTCCTATGTCGCAGCCGTAGCCCATAATACCAGCAAAGAATAACTGTTTGGCTGGCCCGGCGTTGCGATTTTACTTGCCAGTGCTCAAACTCTGATAGAAAATCGGTCGCGCTGGCCACAGTCGCGAGCGCTTCAATCAAGGGAATGTATTTCCGTTCAGGGAAGCAAGAGCCTAGAGACAGGCTCTCCACCTCGTCAAGTTTCGGTGTGCGTACATGAAATGTTCCATTCTTGTGGAATTTCAGAAATTCATTCTCGCCGGATTTGAGATGCCTGTTGGCTTCGTTGTAGCTAAGATCGAGAGCCAGGTCCGCCGACTCTAGCGTAGTCTTACAATCTGCAAACTTGGTCAGCTGCGCCCTCTGCAGATACTCATCGCGGCGTGCAACCCAATCTTCTTTCGGGATTAGATAATCATCCAAAGAGCGATACTTTTCTGAGTGGACCAAGTTCAGAGACTTCACCGCATTCGAAGCAGATGAGGAACTCGTGCGCTTGACTTCCCTTGCTAGCTCGAATCGCATGATGAGGGTTGAAACAAGCCGCACTATCCTTCGCGCAATCTATTGCGTGTCGTAGACATGCAACGAGGATTCGGCGCCCTTTGGCTGTCTTCAATTCTGTGCTCGAAATCACATGATAATCGTAGAAATTCCCTTTCGAGTCGGGAACTGGGTCGGGTGAAATGGCATACAAGATCATCGAGTCGGCACTGTTCAGGAAAATAATTTCCGCCTCAGGCAAAGAAGTCATGATCTCGCTTTGAGCCGGTGAAGAGGCGCTTTGGGTGATCAACACGACGAAATTGACAACTGTGGCAAGAAGGATAGCTCTCATTTGCATTAACACCAGCCCAAAGGGGAGAACACAATAGATAATTACCATAACGGCAAACCAAACGCCAAATTGCCGCTTATTTAAACAAGGCTGACGTTGCATAAGCCTGTGCTCTGGCCCAACTATTACCGCTCATCGGCGTGTTAAAGGTACTGATCACATTTCCATGAGGATCGAATAGAAACGCCGGTGTTCGTGTTTTATCTTGTGACACAAACTGCTGGAGATTTTGTGTATAGGACTCGCCAGATGTATAATAAACGGTTCCTTTATGGGAAAGATTTGTCCTGGTGAACCGCACTTCTGAAAATTGGTGCACACGACTTCTGAAACTGACAAGTATACCGGCCCCTAAGCTCCACGTCAGGTAGAGTTGTGAAGGAGTCGGACTCCTCCGTTATTGATGTACGAAACTATGGTAACAGTTTTCCTTTCGTACGAAATTTTCCCGGGTCTGCCACCGACCAGACTTACTGAGAAACCAGAATCAAGGCGACCGGGTGAGGCGCGTCGGCTGATCGAAGAAAAGATCAGTGGTTCAAGTTGCTGTCAGAACCAAAAGTGAACCAGCCGCAATCACTCCCCGAAGGCAAGCAATGTGCTGTAGCCATTGTTGTTGTTCTCCAGATCAGTGTTTCTTCTTGCATTATGCCGTACTTGAGGGATAGTGCAACAACGCGGTTGCGATGCCTGTATCACAAAGAGTAAGCGGTCAATCGTACGTTAGCCCGGAGAGACCAAGATTGTGAACGTTGTGAATTTGCTGCAACACAGCACTCACTGCGGCTTTTGATTAAATCTGAGTTGAGCAGAGTCCACAGGACGAAACCAGATGGGGACTTGATTCGTCCCCCGTAGCATACTCACAAAGAGGTAAGTGGTTTGGAGAGAAGTAATATCGATAGACTTCTGTCGGAGAGCGAGCGGGAGCGGGAACATCTGCGCCAGAAGCTTGCTGAAACCGAGGCTCGGTTTCGGCGGTTGCGTGAATGGCTTGACCGTCATTGCGACAATGGCTATGCCTCGGCGGATGCACTTTGTGACAGGGAGCACTTGCTTGGGGAATGGGAAAATTCTCTGAGAACCAGAGAAAAAGAACATGATGTTCGAGTTGAGCAGTTACACCGGTGGGAGAAACAACTCGAAGACAGGCATGTTTGGCAAGATGAGCGAAGCAAAGCATTAGACGAAAGGGAAGAGTTGCTTCATGAGCAACAGTCGGATAACTTGCATTTGCTTGTGTATAACAGTGCCGAGGAGAGCAGGCGCCATCGCGGACATTAGCCTGTCTTCCCCCTTGCATTGATTGGGAGGTTGACGTGTTTTTTTTCCTTAAACCATGCATAATGCTACTGCGTGGCTATCCGCCTTTGCGATTCCTTTGTGGTTACTTGGATCATTAGTAGTTCTGGAGTACTTTTTGAATCGTCCGGAACGATCAAGAGAGTGTGATTCCGATTCTATTGCGCGATCGCGGTGAGCCGCCACTGCCACTATCCCGCAAGGTACAATTCCTTTCACTTACCAAAGCGAAGAGCATAAGCGTTGATAGTGTTGATCCAGGAATCGATTTGCTCCTTCTCTTGCACCTTGTTGGAACTGAGACTTTCCTTCAGGGTTTTCAGGCTGTTCAAGATCCAATGTGTGCCGTGAGAGGTAGGGGGTTGTCTCAAATACACTGTTACTGTGCTGCGTGCGGTGGCAAATGCATCATCAGCGCGGTGCATTTCTAGAAACAACGGTATCATTCGGAGCCCGGTATCTATCTTGCCGTGCTCAGTATCTGTGCCGGTCTTTATCGTCGCTATCTAACTGGACTTACGGATGATAAGTGGTTGGTTTTTTTGATTCGCAATGGAAATACCCCGCGGTGCCTGGAATTGAAGGCGCACGAGTATGAAGAGCGAGCGGGGTCCTGATGTTTAGTGTGCCAATCGGT
>JAKFUT010000058.1 GCA_021732565.1 Candidatus Obscuribacterales bacterium | reverse complement strand
CGTTAAGGACAAACTTGTTGGTGGAGCCTTCTTGAACTAACTTATTCCCCAGGCATCGAGACCCTTGCCTCTCACCTTGAAAGACGCTATCGCCGGCTTAGCTCACCTGCGAGCCCCGCTCCTTTTACACCAAAATCGGAGACAAATCGAGAAAATCCATTCACCGGTTTCTGCCAGCTCGTTGGGACTCTCGTCGTCATTGGCAAGCCGGCACACTATCCCGTGAGCATGACGATTCGTCAGAACGTGAACCGTTGAAATCTTGGGCATTAGTAAAAAGAACCGACGGACTCAACCTCAACCGTGGAGATTCTGTAGATTCGATTCGGGATGGTTTCTTGCATTCATGAACGAACGGACCTGACAGCTTCCGGCGGACTAGTATTCGCTGCTGGAGTGAGCCGGCGCTGCCAGTTCAAAGGCAAAAAAATGCGCTCATCTATCGTTCCATTCCAGCGTGGGCGAAACCCATGTTTGCTCAAGACCTCAATGATGTCATTTGCAACTTCCAACGAGTCCTCATCCCTTCCGGAAGTGGCACCAAATGCGATGCATAGTTCACCACCTGCCACCGCTCGTTCTACATCTTGTCCATGATAAAAGCAACCGCCGCGAACTTGATCTAACATTCCCGCTGCTTCCCATTCAGAACGAGCAACCTCCTGCTAATCCTCCCAGCCCTCCGAAATGGTATAGCCAGCATTTTCAAGACCTATAATCCCTGAATGAGTAAGCGCTTCGAACGCTTTAGAAAGACGGTCGCAATCCGTTTCCTGTGGCCAGGAATTCTCATCCTTTGCTTTTTTCTCAAATTCAGATTGCACGAACTTTTTTAGTTTTGGCTTTGTGTTTATTTTCGAGTCGTCGTCTGGAAACGAGTCTTCTTCGATAGCCTCCCATACGCGCGCGGTTACCTCTTCACGTGTAAGAAAACCACTGCACCAATATTCGCGTATAATCGATCAGCCGGCTTTTCTCTTCCATTTCAGTCATTGGATTTTCTGAAATCAGGCGCTGACATGGCGCCGATTGCTTGAAAGCCTTGTCCTCCTCGTGATAGGCCTGTCTGTCATTATCACCGATTGTTCTGCTCCGAACCAGGCTACAAGGGCGACAGCAATCAGACTCAATTCGAAACTCGTCTGCAGTCAAATGCGTCGGCAGCGTTCAACTCGGCTTGATGGCGCTGTTCTGTTTCAAGTGACAGATTCCCTTTATTTGTACTCAGTGACAATCCGGCCGTCCGCGAATTGAGTTCGTACAATGCCGTCATAGCGAGACTGGCGAATTTGTCCATCCGCACGACCCTCGAAACGATCAATCACATCTCCGTTGGGGTAGATATCAGATTTGGTCATACCATCTTCTCTTCCTTTGAACTGTTTGTTTACAACACCTGAACGACTGATTTCTTCTTTGATCAATCCATCCGCACGCCCTCGGAACTCACGGCCGCTGACATATCCCCCCCCGTTACCGGGTTGAGAGTATTCGGCAATCATTCCGTCAGCACGCTCTTCGAAATCCTTACGAACCATCAAAACCCCATTTTTATTTACGTTTCCGACCTGGCAAACTTGTCCATCCGCGCGTCCTTTGAAACGCATTACTTCTCTTCCGCTAGAGATAAAAGAAGAGGTCATACCATCTTCTCTTCCTGTGAACTCCCTGCTTACACTTGAACTATTGACTTGTTCCCGGGTCATTCCATCTGGTCTTCCTGTGAACTCTCGACTTTCCGTTGACCCACCGACTTGTTCTCGGGTCATTCCATCAGGACGCCCTCGAAACTCTTTGATTCTTGTGCCATCAGGCATTACGGTTTCCCGGATCAGTCCGTCAGGACGTTGGACATCATTGGTCCCATCATGAGGGCTATCCTGGTTTGATTTCGTTTGATCGGTTTCGTCCAGGCTGTCTTCCACAGCTCTACTGTATGTCCAGTGATTCTGCTCAGGACGCTCCCGCCCGCCAGGTTGAATTTCTTCGTGGGGTGATTGCTCAGCACGTGAGGGATCCGCGACGATTGGTAGGGACACCAAAGTCTTGTATTCAATCTCCAACTGCGGAACACACGCATCCGCAAAACCCAATCGCCCCATTGCAGCAAGAGTCGACCAACTCATGCCCTTTGTTTCATCTTCCATGGACCACGAAGATGCTGCGGTTAAATCAACGGCGGTATCAGGTTCTTCGATACGGCTTATCTCTGTCTCACTCATTCGGTCATCTCCGTGCTAAATAAATCGCCAACAGCTCAAATCGGGTAACTGCCTCACCAAGGAACCCTTCCACTGACCACTAGGTCAGCATCACAACCTGAGCCAAATCTCTCAACTGGAAAATTGGCTATTCGCCGAATTACTCCTTCGCGGCAGGTCGTTTGGAGTTCCAGACATCCGTTCATAAACTCCTGCCAGCTTCTGCCAATCCAGACAACAACAAGGTCGCCACCGAGAGAAGAATCGCATCGGGCTATCCGGTTGCGCTTCAATATTGTCCACATTCATTGAGTTTTCGGCGCTGCTTGTCTGCCCTCGTTTGTTTGTGCAAACATCATATCGATTAGATTTTGGCGAGATCTTGCTCAACATTTCTCATTGCCAGAGCTACAACGATCTATCTGGCAAAGTACATTCGGAAGTGCTTCGGCAAATCACGAGGGACAATCAGCGCACGAAATCAACTATGTTTTCGGCATGGGCCTGGTGAGAACCTTCGAGGGATTACGCTGAATCATCCGCTGCATTATCGACACAAGAGAAGCCTTGCAGCTTGCGTAAGACGGAGCGCGAAAGACCGCTTCTTGCACAAGCAGATTTTACAGTTTAGTCATGAATGAATGTTCCGGCAAAGCAGAAACAAATCAGTCAGACTTAGAAACTGCACTATATGTGATACCAGCCTCTGCAAGTTTTTTACGAATAAGAGGCAAAGCTTCAGTCGCCGCTTTTTCACCAGCCAGAACCCCGCGCTTAGCATCTTTTTTGCTGGTGGTTATCAGAGAGATACCGGCAACATCAGGATGAATCGTTACGTCGGCCAACATGCTCTGTGGTACATCCAGATCGTAAAGACCCCAGGTAACCATTCGATCAGTCATACTGCCAACCTTTCGCATGTCAGTAAGCGGAACCGGTCCGAAAGGTTCATCAATGTTCACAGCGATCACAACGTCGGCACCAAGCTCGCGACACTGTTTCACAGGCAAGTTGCAAACTACTCCTCCATCACAAAATAGTTTTCCGTCTAGTTCCACTGGTTTTCGCAGTGCCGGAACAGCTGAACTGGCCTGCATCGCATAACCGAGATTCCCCGTACGAATCATGTATGGCTTTCCGTCAATTATGTTTAGCGAAACTGCAGCAAACGTCGGTTTCATGGTCTCAATTTGCTGATTGTGAGCAGTCATATTGCCAACAAGGTATTTTCGAAAGTTATTGCCGCCATAAAGCCCGTCGTACTGCTTGCTTCCAAAGAGTCGAGGCAATATCAAAATCGGAGCAATGACAATCCGAAACGTAAGCGGAACTGTCATGAAATGACGCATAATCGCGCCGCTCTCAAACTCTTTCTCCATTTGCTCGGGGGTGGCGCCCAGGCAATAGAAACCGCCGACGACAGCCCCGATGCTTGTTCCGACTACATAGTCGAACTTGATGCCTTCCTTAACCAATACCTTGAGAACACCGACCTCCGCCGCGCCTCTTGCACCGCCCCCCCCAAGTACAAGCCCGAGCGTTGGTCTTCTCCCGACTACAGTTGTCGGTTTGAAATTTTTTGCTTCGGTTCGGTCAGCCTCACACGTCGGAATATACCCCTGAGCAAGCGCAGAGGGCATCAGACCGCAAAAGATGGCTAGCACAAGCACGCAGTTGCAAATATGTCGCATGATTCCCCGTAGTTCGCGGATGGATCATCACATAATATCATTGCAATCCATTTGTCAGGATATAGTGTTCGCCCTATTGGTCGCCGGCCTCGGTACGCTTATGAAACAGCTCATGAATTGTTCGATGATTCCGCCCGCTCTACCGGCACCGCCGGTGAGCGACTTCGACAATGCCGAGGGATCCGCGCCACCAGCGACGCCACCGCTAATGCCGCCGAGAAAGCCCGCCAATCTGGCCCGGCCCGCCGTCGCCGGAGCCGCCAGCGCCGCCAAGTCCACAATTCATGGCTCCCGATACCGGTCCCGCCAAGCGCGCCGCCGTGTATGCCCCCGGCGAGGCCACCCGAGCCGCGGATGTGATGGAGGTTTGGGCGAACCTGGTGGTTCCGTGTGCGTGGGATCGATGGACTTCGTGTGCTCGCGCGACAGGTGACCGTATGTGATACTACCCGATTTTTCGGTGTGGCCGTTTTGTTCCAGTCTTTGTGGTTTACGGTATAGCTTGAACATCTCACTGACTACTTCGTCAAAGCGATTTTTGCTTTGGGGCGAAAAAGTACTGTGTGCTACCTGCATACCACCATCCACCACCACTAGGCACAACGACCCCATCGTATTAGAATTCGTTCGGGACAACAGGCTTTGCCCCGGCTAATGTATGTTGGAATTGAACGGAACAATGTTTAGTAAGTAAGGAATTAGTAATGAAAGTTGAACCGGCTACTGCTGCGCTTGCTTGCAACAAAGACCTTATCGGCCTGATTTGTTTACGATGTGAGGCGTCTTACGAATTGGATGACGCAGACATTGATAGCGGGCTCGGTTGCAAAACGTGTTTAGCAGAAGGCTATCCCGTCGGATTGCGTTGCGAGTATGCCCGTGAAAGCAAGCTGATAATTGATAGAGACAAAACTGGCATGTTCCGTTTTTTAAGTAAACTTCCATTTTGCGATTTTCCATCTCTGGGAGAAGGAAACACACCTGTGGTACCACTTCCGCACATAGCTTCTGAATTTGGAATTGAATCTGTATTGGTCAAGAATGAGGGACAAAATCCCACCGGTTCTCACAAGGACAGGATGAGCCCTTTGGCAGTTGCTCGAGCAATTTCGGCGGGGTACAACAAAGTGGTCTCCAGCTCATCCGGGAATGCAGGCGCCTCGCTGGCATCTTATGCGGCCCGAGCCGGAATCAAGTGCTGCATCATTGCCGCACCAGACATCAGTGCACAGTGGGCCGCCGCGATCAATCAAACGGGAGCTGATTTGGTAATTGTCGATGGTGCCAGGCGGTGGCCATTAGTGCAAGAGATGACTCAGCGGGACGGCTGGTTTCCTGTAACCAATTTCTCTGCGATACCCGTGGGAAGCAATCCGTTTGGTATTGAGGGCTACAAAACAATTGCGCATGAACTAGTAGAGCAACAGCAGAACGCTCCACCGACGATGGTCATTATACCTACCTGTCGAGGCGACGTACTCTTGGGAGTTTGGCGCGGATTTGTCGAGTCTATGCAGGCAGGGTTAATTGATGCAATGCCTCGTTTGGTGGCAGTGGAACCGGGCCCGAGGCTGGAACTAGTACTGGCTGGCAGCGACTATCGTTCTGTTTTTGAAGTGACCGCTAATCCAATGACCTCTATCGACGGCGGAACTACAACCTATCAGTCTTTTAGCGCGCTGAAGGCCAGTAGCGGTTCGGCGGTGTCTGTCAACACCGCCTCAGTGACAGCTGCTCATCGAACGCTTGCAGCGCAAGGACTTTTTGTAGAAATGTCATCCGCCTCTGCTTTGGCGGGGCTTGAGCAATTGAAAAACAGCGGAAAGCTTCAGCCTTCAGACCGAGTTGTTTTGCTGTGTACCTCGCACGGTTACAAAGAACCACTAATGCCGAATAATGCGGCGCCGTCCAGTCGTCTTTGCAATTAGGTGCCGCAGTGCCACCGAAGCCAGTGCGAAGCCTCTGGTTTTTCAGTCATTCCTTAAGGAAATACCAGCGCGACCAACTCCTGGACTCAAGCACGACAATGTTCCGGCCTTTAAACTTGAATAGCCGGTGTCACTGACCGTCCATCTGTTTGTACAACTTCTGCAATTGCTCGAGCTGATTTTGCAAATTTCCAATGCCATCTCCTCCGGGTGCGCCGTCGCCTTGACCACCGCCCGGCGCTCCGGCTCCACCGAGTCCACCCAAACCGCCAAGTCCACCCAGGCCACCCGACCCTCCGGCTCCGCCGAGGCCGCCCAAACCGCCAAGCCCACCCAAGCCACCCGACCCTCCGGCTCCGCCGAGGCCGCCCAAACCACCAAGTCCGCCGAGTCCACCCGATCCTCCGGCTCCGCCGAGACCGCCCGGTCCACCAAGACCGGCATTGTCACCTCCGCCCGAACCTCCTCCATCTTGGCCCGCCTGAATAACTCCGGGTCCGAAGCTGTCCAAAGACGGCGCCTGTGGAGCGCCACGATCAAGGTATCCGGTTAGGATGATCTTGTTCAGGTAATTTCCGTTTTGGTCATAACTTACAGATGCGGCCTGGCAATAAAGTCTGTCATTGCTCTTTCTTGTGAACCGCAATACACTCTCAGTGAATGTATTCTTTTCGCCCTTGGCACCACGTTCAGTATCATGAGTAACGACTTGCTGCTCCATAACTTCTTTGGAGAGTGCTGTTACTTTGTTCTTCATAAGCTCGCTGCTGATCTGATTTCCTGTAACGCCCTGAGTTCCGCTACTTAGATCGCCTAGAGGAAGCTCAAAAGCGGGAACCTGCATCTTAGCCAGGGCCGGGTTATCGGCGACTCCACCGAGCGCTCCAAGTAGCTTTCCAATTGGTGAATCGCCCAAAGACTTCAGGGCATCGGGCATGCTTTTAGAGAAAATAACTTTAGTCGGTTTGACCTCAGTACTGCTGTTAGATCCCTCGTAGAAGACGACGCTGCAACGGCCGCGGGTACCCGGTGTTGCCATCTCTTTCTGCTTTTCGGTTTCCGCTCTGTCGAATTCATATGCACGAGGATCGATGTCGACCATGCTGATAGACATATCGCCCGACCACGTCCCTCGCCAGTCGCTCGGAAAGGACGGTGCTTTGATGGGCGCTTGGTTCTCCGATTCGCGCCCCTTAAGAATGGAAGCAATTTGGGTATCTGTTTTTGCAATCTTTGAGTTGAGTTGCGTTTGATTCACCGCCGTTTTTAGCACCGGTTTGTTATCTAAACTGGTGTCGCGAATTGGAACCATCGCCTTGAGCTTTAGTGGAATTCTGGCTCCTTTGCCAGCCACTAACTCCTCGATTCTACCGGTGAGCATCATCGTGCCAGTCTGGCGCGTCTCCGCCGGTGGTGCTGGCGCTGGAGGCACGTCATTGGCAGGTTTGACCGAATTGGATAAAGTAGACAACGTGGCAGGCCACGCCGTCGCTCCACCCCCTGATGACGGGACGGTGCGGGGCTTGTTCGATCCCCCGCCGGTGTTCCCTGAAGAAACCGATCTGGACGAACTGCCTGATGGCTGCGATCCAGGAGACTGTCCATCAATGGTCCAACTACTGCCAAACGCACCGTCGTCGGCAAGTACGGCTGTTTGGCAACATATGAACAGCATGGAACAGCTAAGAACGAACTGCACTGCTCCAGACCTTTTCATCAAATCTGCCCTCGGATTCCTGTCCTTCTAGAACATGCCCTAATTTGAAGGTTAATATGCAATTCCAATTCCGAAGATGAGGGTTGCGTTTACTGAAGCGAAGTACCTGGCTATATTGGACCGGTAATTGCAAAGTATTGTTTGAAGAGAGGCTTGACAGTCCATTCGGAATCACCTCCCCGTCAACAAGTTCCGCTCGTGTTGTGCAAGGGTTTCTGATTGCCCTCTTTGCATGGCCGACTTCGCGGAGCCCGCTCTGCCTCATGGCGATAATTGATTCACAATCAATCTGCGTTAGCCAGTGTTGACAGAACGACCATCAGTGTCAGAGCTCCCGCAAACACTCCGAAAGCTCCGGGCAGGTCGAACAAGGACCAGGGACAACGTCCAACATAGTGCGGATAATGACGACCGTGGAACGCCGTGTTGTTGAATTGGAACTACCTTCCCACTCGCCTGATTCGGCACGCCTGTCAACCTGGAGCCCAGTGGTTACCCTTTACAAGCGCATCCGGATCAGCCCTTGCAAAGGGATCTCTCGCATCATTTTTTTACAACCCCCGGGTCGTGCCCCTGCTCACAATTCGGTGCGACACTAATGAATTGCCTATATTGGCAAGGGACTGGCTGATTGTTAGCAATCCGGCACAACTTGGTGCAATTGGCTGAGCTAAAATAGCCCCTTGTCAGAAACGGAAATGTGCTCAATGAAAATTCTCTTGCCGCTGGACATTGTCAACCCGCCGGAACTAATGATCGAATACCTGCAACAGTTGGTGCCCCTAGCCGACAAGGAGCTACACCTTCTGTATGTCAATGAAGCTCTACCCGCTTACGAGAATGTGCTCGGTACCCAGGGAGAATTCCCCGACGATTGGCGTCAACAAGTTGAAAGCCGAGCACTGGCAGAACTCAAACGGACCGCAAGTTTACTTGAATCTCGATGTTTAAAAGTGGATACCGAAATAGTTTCCGGACCACCGGCCATGATGATCGAAACAGTGGCGCGCAATGAAAACTGCGACATGACCGTATTGTGTCCGGGCAAGCACCAAATTGTCGAACGCATTTTGCTGGGCAGCGTGTCAGCAAAAGTGCTTAAGCACGGACCGGGCACCATATTGATTTGCCGCCCGCTGGAGAAACCGGTAAATCGCTTGCGACAGGTCTTGATCGGTGTTGACGGTTCCGCAAATTCGAAAGACGCCCTGCGGCGATCCGTAGAAATTTTCAACTTAACTGAAGACAGAACCAAAATACTCTTGATTCATTCTGTCGATATTGCGGATCCGCTCAAATACCTGAGCCCCGTCGCTTTTATATCTGCGCTGGAGCAAAATTTGCTGATGGAAGGCGAAACAATTCTCGCCGATTCCAAGCGAATTCTTTGCGATGCGGGGATGAGTCAAGATCACATAGACCTGTCGCTGGTCGAAGGAAAGCCTCATCATCAGATTATTAAAACAGCCGAGTCGATAAGAGCAGATCTGATCGTAATTGGCGCAGAGGGACGCACCGCCATTCAACATTTCTTGCTGGGCAGCGTTTCACACAAAGTAGCACGATATGCACCATGCGCAGTGGCTGTGGTCAAACGAGTACATCAACCGACCGCAAACTAACTGTTGGGGATCGTCTATGAAAAGCAAATTTGACCTGGTCTTGTTAAATACAGTGATAGTTTTGTCAACCACACTGCCGGCGCCATGCGCCGAGATTGACGATGCAGCAGACCTCTTCACCCAGCAGCAGCAAGAAAAGAATGAGCTGAATGAGATGAAGCGCGAAATGAATAGTATCAAGTCAAACATGGGTCAAGCCTTACAAGACATGCAGAAAGTCGGGGCTGCAGTGCAAGCGCACAGGCAACAGAAAGAGTTTCACCTTCAGTGCAAGGAAATGAATTGGGAACTTACCCCGGGCACTTTTGTGCCGGCGCTTACGTACAATGGCAGATTGCCAGGTCCGGAAATACGGGTGCAAGAAGGTGATCACATCAAGATCACTGTTCACAATCAACTAAAGACCAGCACAAGCATGTACTTTCACGGAATGATCCTGCCCCAGTCGGTGAACGGTTTACCTAGAAAAGGCGGCAGCCTCATAAATGCGGGCGAGTCATATGCATTCGAATTCATTGCAACAAACCCGGGAACATTCTGGTATCACCCGCAAGTTACCCACGCCGAGCAGATGTCTCGTGGACTGTGTGGCGCACTCATAGTTGAGCCGAAAAGCGTTCCCAAAACGTATGAAAGAGATTTCGCCGTGATACTCGGGCAATGGACGGTATCCGACCGCCCCACCACGCCTGCAGCCGCATCACATCCCAATGCGGTTTCGTATCCTTTATTTCTGGCAAACGGAAAATCGGCGCCTGCAATACCTCCTCTTGAACTGAAGAGTGGCGAACGCATTCGCTTGCGTGTGATTAACGCATCACAACAGGCATGCCCGCTCTCGCTCAGCGGACACAAGTTTGAAGTAGTGGCAACCAGCGGCTCCGACGCGACAGAGCCCCATATAACCAGAGATACAGTAACGATCAATCCCGGCGAAAGAGTTGATCTGGAATTCACAGCGGATAATCCTGGTGTCTGGTCGCTCTCGTCGTTGATTCCGGCGCAAAGCAGTACAAACGGACGTTTTCCGGGCGGACTTGCAATCGTAGTGCGTTATCCGGAAGCTCTCAAATAACCTACCAACTCTGGCGATCATTCTCATCCGAAAGCCAGCGAGGCAACGCATTGGTACGGCGAACCCCTTCCGCCTTCGCCCTTTGTGGCGGGAGGAAAGTGCCATCAGCGTTTAATGCCGGTACCTCAGCTGGATCAAGGCTCAAGAATGATGCCAGATGATTGGCTCGCTCTCGAATCTTTCGTTCCTTGTGCGTGCTCAGAAGGGAGAATACTGTCGAAGTGGCAGGATTGAGAAAATCCCTTCTTCGAAAAAGCAAACAATCGTCACCAGCGCCAGATTTCCTCCACAACTCCGGATCAAGCATCAGTGCGAAGATCGATGTGTCAATTACCATTGCCGAGAAGTTATCGAGAAATGGACCAAAGTGATCCTTACTTCGGTTTGGCAGTTGGTAAGCAGGGTGTCCCAGTTCATGACTGGTGCTACCAGATAACTCAGGCACAAACATGCCATCGTAGTCAACCAAAACTAGTTCGTCATTGCGTACAATAATGTTTCCGTGTTGCAAATCACCATGAGCAACACCCGCATCATACAGAGCGCGGGTCATCAATCGAAACGATTCCAAAATCGGACGAAGACTCTCCGCTCGTCGAAGCTTTTGCTCAATGTAACTGTCAAACGGAATCCCCTCAACCCACTCCATCTTCAAGACGGGAAATGATCGCGAGCCAATCCGAATGCCTTCCGCCAGATACTCCAAGTCAACGGTATAAGAGAGATCGTCGCAACAAATGTATTTGCTGATCTCTTGATAGCGATACTCCTGGTCCTTTACAGGGTGAAGAAAACAACGCACCGCATAGTCAAGCCGGTGACACTTGATCCGATATACGCTGGCAAAGGATCCACTGGCGGCCTTCGGCAGCCCCAAAGCATCTAGTTCAGGGGTACCGTAGCGCAAATCAAAATCCGCAAAGGAGTGCGACGCACATTGAACTGCTTCGTTATAATCCTGCGCAGCCGGCCAACGTTGTATGCCATGCGACTCCACCACCGGCGCAGGGCTCTGGTCGAAATTGCGTCGTGACAAATAGCTTTGTTGGAATTGATTTAGAACAGACGCCCGGGGGCCCGACAGTGGCGTAGTGGCGGATTTACGCTTATTGAGCACGTCGATTAAGCTCTCAGTGAACGTCTGGAGCTGGTAGCTAATTTGCTCAGCAAGCGGACTACAGGGGCCTTCGTTTGCGGTGCATTCCAAGTTCACAACCCATTCCACCGGTTCGGTCGGACTATCTTCGAATGATTGCAGCGCTTCTCCTGAAACCGGCACAATCGTCCAACAATACCGCATCGAAAGCCCCGCATATTTTCCCCGCCGCAGTGATAACTCTGCCTTGCAACATGTGTTATCTCTGCTGAGCAGATGCCATTTACATAACTTGAGCGGATAAGTTATATGGGGGGGCGGGTTACCAACCGCGCCTTCAACAGCTGCCAGCAATTGGGCGGGAGTGGCATTCAGGTTGCGCCTGCAACGCCCCACAGGAATTGGATAGTATTTGTGATTCCGTGTCTTGCCCAGATCCACCACTACCGACACAAGACCGAAGCTCACCCCGGCGACAAACACGATAAGCATTAAACTCGCCGGTTCCAAACTGAGCACTCCTCATTTCAAACCGTGAGTTGAATCCTGCCGAGCACCCGGCATTGCGCAGGTTTGGCCAAGCCTTAGCGGTCAGTGAGCTCCTGTAAATAACGGTCCACCCTTTCGCGGGGCAAGCCGGTATGCTTGCAAAAAGCACACCAGCCCACTTCAATTACGGCTTCCCAGTTATCGTAATAGACAGTTGTATTCAGGTAGTCCAGACCCTTTTCCATCGAATAGTCGGCAATGATCGCCTTCGCCATATCATGCTGCACCATGTGGCGAACATAGAACCATTGATTTTCCACGGCAAGCTCAAACAGAGTCTGGAGAAATTCCTGCTGTCGATAACCTTTCTCCGCTAATTCTCGCAACCTTTCGTCCATCAAATTACCGACTCGCAAGCACACTCTGGCCTAATTCAATAGGCTGTAAGCCCTATCGCCTATAAATTAAGGTAGCATAAAGAAATGAGCCTTAGCACGTTAAAATAACCGACCGGCTGTGCTCAGGCAATTCAGCAAGGCGGGGATCAATGGCGGTAGACCGCACGAAAATCTTGCAGGAACAGAGCAAAGCCAATGCTTTGCCACGCACCAGTCATGGTAACACCGCTGCGACCAACAAAGGCGACGGGAGAACCAGCCAGCATGAGAATAACGCTACGAAGGACCGCCAGTTCCTCGTGCGGGGAATTTTCGCGGGCAAGCCGGTCTTTCTATTTATAGGACGGTGGTACGAAAGGCTAGAAAATTCATCAGATTCTCACGAGTTCCTCCCGGCCGGGGGGCAAGCATCCGGGAATTTAGTTCATGGAAGAACGATATACGACAACCGTCAACCGTCGTATATGGAAGGGTCGGCCCCGTCGGGTGCAGGCGGAGCAAGTGCGAAAGCCATGAAAGAGCCAACGCCTGCCCTCAGAAGGGCTCCCTTTCTTTCGACCATTATAAGCCTCATCATTTGTCTCTTTTTGTCAGGTCACACTTCCTCAGCAAATGAGCCCGCGCCAGGAACCAGTACACTGGCCGATGAACTGACTAAACTTGAGCGACAGTGCGGCTTTGAGGCCCAGACCCAAAATCCTGTGATGTCTCGATTATGCGCCCTGGAAGAGAAGCTGTTCGGCAAACAACAATCGGGAGCTGTAATGCCGCGAATTGAAGCGGTGCGCCGTATAGCAACGGCCAGGATGGCAGTGCTGCAAACCTCAGGAACGCCCCCGCCTGCAAAAGAGGAAAGGGAAGGCATTTCCGAAACCGCCGTCACCAGCCGCAAACCAGCAGGGGTGTCGGTCAGGAACCTAGTGCCGGACCCGGTGGGGTCGGCGATGCAAGAAGCTTCGGTGTCTGACCGACGAAACTTCCAACCGGATGCGCTTCCGCTGATGAATGCCTTCCCTCCGTCGTTATTGCGCAAAGACGATCCTGATTTTGCATCGTCAGCCGATTACTATCCTGAAGTTTATAAAGCAAGCAAGAATCGGATAATCCGGTTTAAGAACATGCCCATTCCGGTCTACATTCAGCCCTATCCCGACCGTGATTTCGTCAACTGTGTAGTGCGATCATTTGAGGCCTGGGAAACAAGAACCGATGGCGCAGTTCGATTTTCTCAGGTAGACAATTCCGAAGCGGCAAGAATCAGAGTACTTTGGAAACACCTTGGCTCGAAAGCGGACAATAACGGCTGCCTGCTGGGAGCCCACACTATTCTCAAGTATACTAATCGCGGGAACGGCAACCTGTCGCTATTTTCCGTTGGTGTAGTACCTGTGCCGCTCTATGTTCCTCGCATGGGTCCGAAGTACGTAGTGCCACCACAGGTGGTGGAGGTCAATCTTGATCTAATAATGACGAAAGATTATTCAATTCGATATCGTTGTCTGCAAAACATCATTGCTCACGAACTCGGACACGCCCTCGGGCTGCTTGGACATAGTCCGTGTCAATCCGACATCATGTACCCGGTAACTGACGAACATTCAAGAATGTCCAAAAGAGACCTGAATACACTTATTAAACTCTATAACACAAACAAGGTCGATGTTCCTCTATAGGCATATAATCTAGAGATAGGAATGCCCCTCCCTTGGATGAGAGCCGTGAACCCAAGACTATGCCTGTTGTCCTGGCTAATTGCATGTGTCTTGACTGCCGTTGGAAGCGCCGTTCTAGCAGCAACTCCGCTAGCGGTTCTCAAATCGGCTAAGAATGCCGAGACATACCAGTATCAAAACGTTGGTTCCTTCGATGAAGATTTTCAAACGTTTAAACGCAGCACTCTGGAAGCAGCGAACCTTCGCTACGACGTGCTGTCGGACACCGAACTGACTCCCTCGAGATTAGCCGGATACAAGGTCCTGATATTGCCGCTCCTGGTTGACCTAAAACCGGAAGGGTTGGAGGCAATAAAGCAATACATTCAGGCGGGCGGCAAGATCATAGCCACCGATGGTGGTGGCATTCCCAGCGAGACTGCAGCCGCACTTGAGGCCCTTGCTGGCGCAAAGACCAATGGACATGCAACGATTCAGGAAACAGAGCAACTGGCCTGGCAGAGAACAAAGCAAGCACCGTTCGCCCGCGAGTTCGCCATAGGAACATTGGTAGCCGACGTAACTGCCACTACAGACAGTGCTTCCGTCGCTAAGTGGCAAGACACCGCCGGGGCCTCGAAGGGCGTGGCCATGAGTCGGCTTGGTGGAAATATGTTTCTTGGATGGGCACCGGGTCTTCAAGGCGAAACAGAGACAAATGTCACACTTTTGACCATGGTTTTAGATGACATTTCTCCCGGCTTGAGTCAGCAATCCACTGCCCACTTCAGCGACAAAGAGTATCGCAAGTATCAGGAAGATCTCGAAGCGCTGCACAAACGCACGGAAGATGCAATTGCTACGGCACGGCAAGCAGATCTTGCGGTGCCGCTGAAAATAGTGCAAAAGCATTTCGATCTGGCTCTCACTCACTCTAAATCATTTAGCGATTACTACCAGCAGGGTAGATTCTTCGAAGCAGACGGAGAACTCGGGGCTGCCCGCAACGAATTCTCCCTGGCATATGCGCAAGCAATGCCGGTAAGACTTGTGGAAGCGCGATCTATTTGGCTCGATCGCGGAACCATCGTGGCGTGCCAGAATCCGCAAGGAATGAGCGCATTGTTTGATCGATTACACAAGTCAGGCATCAATGTGGTCTATTTCGAGACAAACAATGCCGGCTTCACCATGTATCCCACAAAAATTTCAACACCGAACCCGCAAATACAGGGATGGGACCCGCTCGGCTGCGCGGTGCAAGAAGCGCACAAAAGAGGGATGGAGATACACGCGTGGTTCTGGACCTTCAACGTCGGCAATACCTTTCACAATCCGATCATCAAAGAAGATGCAGATTATCCCGGTCCGGTGCTCAGCAGTTCTGATTTTGCACTGGCACTGCAATCAGGCAAAGGAGCGCTCGTTCCCCCTAAGCAACACGAGTTCTGGCTCGATCCAAGTGCACCGGAGGCACGCCAGTTCATCAAGAGTTTAGTCGTCGAAATAGTAAGAAAGTATGACCTCGACGGATTTCAGCTGGACTATATTCGCTATCCTTTTAATGGTAAGGGCGGCGAAATGGGGTTCAACTGGTCGGGACGAATTCGATTTGAGCGTGAGACTCATCTGTCCCTCGATCGCCTTGATGACAGAACCCGGCAAGCGTGGGTTGCATGGAAACAGAAACAGGTAAGCTCATTCGTTCAAGATGTGTCTGCCACCATTCGTAGTATCAAGCCTTCTATTCGAATTTCCGCCGCAGTCTATGCCATGCCCGCAAACAAGCGCTCCGAACTTATTCAGCAAGACTGGGAAACATGGGTCACCAACGGGTGGGTTGATACGCTCAATCCGATGACTTATGTAACAAAGGGCTCAGAGTTGAGCACCATGGCCGGTTATGTTCGTCAGAGCACCGCCAATAAAGCGATGGTTTACCCGGGATTGTTTATAAAAGATCTGGACACTGCCGGTCTGGTCGAGCAACTCGACATATCACGATCGCTGGGCACCCTGGGCAATACCATGTTCGCTGTTGCTCAGCTAGACGAGAAGAAGTCCGGGGTGCTTCAGCTCGGTCCTTACCGAAGGCCGCCCGTTATGACACCGCAATCGGACCCGCTTCGAGCCACCACACTAATCTTCGACGGTTTCGCGAAAATGATTGGCCGCTATGTGCAAGATCCAGAACGACCAATCGTTTCAGACCGGTCGATTACAAACGAAGTATTGACCCAGACTGATTCCATTCAACGTTCTTTGCATACTATGCAAGCCGGCCGCCCGTCCAGCGCCCAAATCGCCTCGCTGAGCAAGCAAATCAGCGCCCTCGACCAGTCGGTTAAAGAGTGGTTGTCATTGGAGTCTTTCGTAAAGAGAGACCCTCGCGCTCGATACATTACCAGTTACCTCGGACAGGCCACCAGTCTGCTGACTTATGCTGCGCACAAAGCTACCATTCAGGCAAATGCACCGAAAACCACCATCGGTCAGAAACCGCTTTGAACCGGGTTCGGGTCGCTCCTGTTTTTCCAAGTATCCATTCAAAAGCGGATTTGCCCTTTTGACGTTTCATAAGTCCGCTCATGGTTCGGGTTGATTCAGGGCAGCACCGTCCACATCTGGCCGCCTATGAAGATATGCATGGTATGCATATCTTCCCTTAGCAACCAAATCCCGAAATGCCCTGAATTTGGGTGATTCGCGAAGCCGAATTGTAAGATTTTATGCTTGATACGCATAAAATCATAGGCCCTCGAAACACCGCCGGGCGACAACGAACGGAACGATTGGACAAAAGGTGCTCAAACCCGGGAAGAATTTGGACCAAATTTTCCACTACTTTGTTTGTATCTACGTACTTTCACCACCCGCCTCGCCACCGTTTCCAAAGTCAGCCAAGACTTGGACAGAATTGAGATGGCACTATAGATTCCTCGGGTCCGGGGCGGTGATGCACAATTAACCCTGTCGAACCGGAACGACAGTTCTTTCGAATTGAATAAAGCTCTATGGCCGCGCAGGACGGCCCTGCAACTTGATGAGCACGATTTGACTTTACTCCGCGCGCGAGCACTGTACCTGAGGTACCTCAATGGAACACCTTCTCAAAAAACTAACTACCCGAAATCAACGAGGCGGCGCTCTTACGCTGATCGTCGCCATCGGACTGGGAGTGTTACTAGTCGTTTTGTTTTTAGCTGTCACATACACGCAGCAGTTTACTCACCAGAAGGAAGCGCAGACCGGTATTGATTCGGCTGCCTTAGCCGTGGCAAAAGAGATATCTTTAGTAACCGTCCGCGACCCGAACTTGGGTCTTATCGGCGTCACCGACCAGTTCCAGGCTGGCGGACCGCAGCAACAACTTGTCTACGGCATTAATACCCTTGTCGGCCGTGCTCGATTAGATGCGGTCATATCACGAGCGCTAAGCAACGACGACATGTTGTTGCTCGCCAATCGCGACTCACAACAAGTGCTGAGCGCGGCGCGGTCACTGCGCACTGCTTTAGTCGCCCCGCAGGGCCAGCTAAACTACACCGGACCAAACGGCGCTGTCTCCCGTAACTTGCAAGCCATAGCGGCACTGGCGTATAACTCAAACCCGACCCGAGCAGAAAATTCGCCGGACGTCACCGCCAATGATGTCACTGTCGAAATTGGCTTCGTTAACAACGACGCAGCAGGGCTAACGGATATCCCGATACCTTCCCCTGAAAGTCTGTCTCAAGGTGCCAGTAACAGTAACTTTTCCGGTCAAATCAACGATCAGAAATACTACAAAGCCGGTGTGAATTCCACCGTACCGGGCGTTGGAGGTCAGTATGTCTTTTCCGCCATAGGCCGCCAACCTCGACTAGTTGATCGACAAGCGTTTACAACAGGAGCACCGAATCCCAACCTGGTCGCTACGGTGGTAAGAGTTTCCATCAACCAGAAAATTTCCAGAACCGATCCCCGGGCCGGAACTCTGGAAGGAACCAAACGGGAAGTTTCGTGTGCAGCCGCCGGTGGAGAGAGACTACCCACAACCGCGGGTCTCTTTCGAGTTGAATTCCCCCAGGGAGTTCCACAAGACCAGTCATCGGGGGACAATTTTCGTAGCATTCTGGCAATCATGAACGCTCCAATAACTGCATGGTCGGGACAAGGCGATTTCTTCACCGCTCAAGGTGGTCCATTCCCCGGCAATGGTCGAGTAATTCCTGCGCAATTCCCCTCTAATACAACACCGGGAAGCGACCCGCGGTTTAACCCCCGAAGGTCGGCAACACCGGGACAATCGCTCTCGTACTACATTTATGATTGGTTGCGCAATGACGGCTTGCGTCCAAATGTTCAGTCTGTGGTCAATGCTTTGAGTTCCAATTTGAGAACAAGCGCATCCGTTTCCATTGCCGATGCCGGTAAGTCTATATTCGATCAGGCCGGAGAAATAATCATTCAAAAGGCATGGGCTCAAGCCACAGTTCCTGGCACCACAGCTCAATGCGGTCGCATCTGGGGAGCCATTTACGACATCATTCCCAACAGCACCGATGCAATGAAGGCAGATCCTCGTTCACTGAACAAGTTCCCTGAAGATCGCAACGCGTACACCGATCAGGGCTATGTATTTCGAATGCAGGCCAGCGCACCGCAACAAGTGGCCTTCACTGCAGCTCAACCCAACGGAAAATCAGCCATTGCCATCGGATTCAGCCAGGAGACTGGTTGTCCTACGACCACCAACGGGTTTCCCCTCGATCATATCACCAGCTTGCGAACTGCCCTTGGTAAGTGCAACGACGTAGCACTGAAAAGCTACGAGGAAGCAGAACGGGTACGAGAAGTAGCTGAGGCCAACAAGACAAATCTGGAAACACAAAGACAGGTCTGGAGAACCAGGGGTAATGCGATCAATAACCAGATCGGTCAGATAGACGCCATACTCTACCAGCTATCTCTTCAAACCTTCAGTCGCCGAACAGGCGGATACGCCCGGGCAATAGCATATCGCAACCAGTTGCTCTCCATGCGGGCAGCGCTGGCCGCACAATTGCCACCGATCAACGCCGAAATTCAGCGCCTCACGATCCTCTACAACGAAGAACACCGAAAATCGGTACGTGCCGTTGCTGTGGAGAGAAACGCCATTATCGTAATAAATGACATCAACGCATTGATCAACAACTTGCTCGCGGTATCTTCCATCGGCATACAGAAAATTAGCGAAACACACTATAAGCTCGCGGAATCCATCGACTACCGCCCAATCACAATCACTGCTACACAGGACGAAATCAGAGGCTTCGGTGCGATTCCAGACGGTATTGACGATTGGCAAACACTGACGAAAGTATTCAGTTCAAATCCTGCAAACGTAGCACAGATCAGCTGCCCACCAGGTGTTCGCCCGAACGGTCAGGCCAGAAACATCACCTTGCTGAGTGTTGGTGATTCCAGCTTCGATAAGGACAAAGGCGCTGTCATGTACACTGTTAGCAACGAAGCGCCCACCAACCACGTAAACGGAATAAGTCCCTACAATCAAGCCAGCGCAGCTACTTACCGAAACAATGTCAACAACTTCCAGAACGTCACAGGTGTATCAGCTTTACTCGAAAAGCAAAGTCAGTTCCAGGATCTGAACGGATATGGAATCACCAGCCCATGCGATCCCGATGTGATGGTCTATTATTCCTTTATGGGACAAGACAACGGACACAACCTCTCAGACTCAAAGATAGACTTGCGAAGCGAGAAAACCAAAGGCAACAAACTGGACTGTGGAAGAGCTCAAGCTAATAGCGAGCAACAGCCGATTTGTGATAACGAAGAAGGCAGATGGCAGTGCACTACACCCGCGCTTCGCTTCAAAACAAAACTGGTGCCGTATCCTGTTCCGAAATTACCCGCGATACAGTATCAGCCACCAGCATTCGTCAACTACCCGGGACCACCGCCTGCTCCTCCTCGTCAGGGACACTAACAATAGAGTAACGACGAGCCTCGCGAGAAAAACACTGCTCCCGGGGCTCGTTAATTTTTGCCGCCTGACATAATTGGCACGGCGCGGTGGGAATGTGTTCTATAGGAAAAGTAGAGGTGTTTGAATGGGAGGAATGATTCTAATTCGATTGATGTGTGCTTTGAGCCTCGTTGTGGCGCTGGCTGGTTGCACTCAAAAGTCGCAAGAGTCCGAGGAGAAACTAACCGATGCCGATCTTAATAACCCGGTGAAGTGTTTGGGAAAACCAATAGCCGGGTTGACATCGGATCAGTTGCGAAAGTTTCACGAAGGCGAAGTATTGTTCAAGAAGGAATTCACTCCAGAGGAAGGACTGGGTCCGCTGTTTAACGGTAAGAGTTGTTTCGAGTGCCACGGTCAGCCACTGGTGGCGGGAATGGAAGGACGAGACATCTCAAGCACAAGTATTTTGAATTACGCTCGTAGAGTGCCGGGTTCCGCCAAAGCAAAAAAACCGTTGAAAGAAGTCATTCAAAACATCAGTAAACCAGATGTCGATTTCTTTCTCACCCGGGGTGGTCCAAGCCTGCAACGCAAATCTATTACTACAGAATTTCCAGACAAATTTCCGTTTGATTGCCAGCTAGACTTCGAGCAAGTTCCAGTGGAAGCAGAACTCCAATCGAACCGGCACACACCACCAATCTTCGGTGACGGCATGATCGACATGATCACTGATGGAGAATTCGCGGCAGTGGCGATGACGGAGCACACAGAAAATCCTGCGTTAGCCGGTCGACCTATAGCAGCGGTTGATCGTTACACTGAATCGGCTCGACCAGCCAGGTTCGGCTGGAAAAATCAGCATGTTAATTTATTCAACTTCACCACCGGAGCACTGAACATCGAACTCGGTTTGACTACCTACGCACAAAATACAGAGAACTCGCTCGATCCTCTCGGTGACAATCCTCGATGCCTCGACAAATACAACAAGGCCGGCAGCCCCAACGACAAAGGCAAAACGCTTCTTTCGCTGGCGTGGTATCAGACACTTCTGGCACCGCCGCCCCGCGGACAAATTACCGAAGAGGTAACCAAAGGAGAAAAGATTTTCGAGAAACTTGATTGTGCATTTTGCCATCGGCCAAACTGGCAAACGGCGAAACAATGCTTTGTTGGAGACCCGGATAGCGAGCTACCACTAATAAAACCACTGGAAGTTACTGCACTGGAAGATAAGGAATTCCACCCCTATAGTGATTTCCTGGTTCACGATATGGGTGCCGACCTTGCTGACGGTATTCCGCAAGAAGGGGCCAAAGGCGGCGAGTGGCGAACAACGCCACTGTGGGGCTTGAGGTTCAAGAAGTTCTTTTTACATGATGGTCGCACTCGCGACCTGCACGAAGCAATTGCAATGCATGGTGGCCAGGGATCTTCCTCGGCTCAAATGTACGAAAAGTTGTCTAAAGAAGATAAAACGGCCTTGTTGGCGTTTCTGAAAAGCCTGTAGAAAAATTCGGGAGGAATCACGATGGTAAAGAAGATCGGACTGGCACTGTCTCTGGTGTTAGCGGCAACCACCACTACGATTTGGTACCCTTGCTTTGCCGATGATTCAATTCCTCTTCCCACTGGAATGCCCGCACCGCGGAATCTAGTCGCTGAAGCAGAAAAATTGAGAATACGAGCTTGGGAGCAGAGTCAGGCAAAGGATTTACCTGGTTCACTTCAATCGATCTCTGATTGCGCCAATCTGCTCAATCAAAAGGAATATTACTCTGCAAACAAAAATCAGATGATCGAAGCCGTCTGCAGCCAACTCGATAACATACAATCTCAATACCGAGGGAAACGCGACTGGGCAGGAGGCGAAAGGGTCTGCCGAAAGAAGATCGAAATTATGGAAATGTTGAAACACACTGATAATAATGATTATCAGGGATGCCTGCAGGAGTTGGAAATCTGTTTGCGTGCTCAAAATAAATCTACGGAACTGGGCACATTGAGAGCGAAGATGAAGCCTCTCCGTACAGAGGCGGACAAGCCTCTACCAGCGCTTCCCAACGAACCACCTCCGCCCCCACAAGAGAAAGATTAGCTGGAAGACATGACAATGCGCGGTAACCGCGGCGGTCTTTCGCTTTCGTTTAGTTGCTCAACAACGCCTGCAGAGGTGACACCTTATCTGATGGCAGCTCGATTCAAGCAGATGGCGAGTGCGTTGCGCCCGTGGCTAACCGCAACTAAATTCGGCAAATTTCTGATTAGCGCGGCAATTGCCACACCGCCAGCAGCATTCTTGACGCTGGTCGGTTCCTGCCAGTTCTATTTGAGCGCGGCCAAAACCAGTTGCAACTGCTATGCAGAAAGAGCGGCATTGGCCAGACTTGCCTTTGAAAGGGATTATCAGCTCACCGGATTCCTGATGTTGCTAGTGGATCTTCTGCTGTGCACGGCACTATTCCTCATCCCCTGGACTCCAGTGCGCAGAGTTCTCTTTATTGTTGCTGTAGTGGCAGGTTTTGTGGCGTGGACTTGCTATCCGAACTATGGATCGCATCTGCCAAGTAACACTGAACGATGGTGGCCTCTGCCGGTGGTGTCTGTGGTGGCGGCACCATACTCTGAGTTTTGCCGAGTGTATATTGTTCCACTGCTTAGCTGGCAATGGGGCTGCTCATTGTTTTCATTTTTTCTGATCTACTTCACGGGCGAGCTGATGTATTTTTCCTATTTACTTGTTGCTCGATCTAAGTCAAGAAAAGAATCGACGAACGGGTCGGGAATATCTTCTGCTGAGCCCGTGACAGGATCTTGAGATCCTGTCAGACCCTGCTAAAATGCATATAAGAGAGTCAATCTCACAAACTAACGGAGTATCTATGTGTTGAGGCCTCGTCCCAGAAATCAGCTAGGCACTCTGGCAGAATTTGCACCCGCCCTGGCTATTGCAATTGTAGTTTTATTCTTCATCCTCGGATTTGGATTCTTTCTGTGTGGTGTGAGCACAGCCTATTTTGCCTGTCAGCTTGCCTCAAGAGAAGGTGCCACGGGCGGTTCCCGCGCTCAAATAATACAAGCGGCAAAAACAGCAGCAGCTAAAGTGGCTACCGGGCCTTTTGGTCAGTTTTGTACACTTCAATCAAACGGGGGTGGGAAATTCTCCGATGGTTTACAGATCAAATTTTTTCAGTTGACCCCTGCAACGGGCGCCACCGTAGAATTTAATGCTGGAGCGGTTAACCCTGCCCTTCTATATGAAGTGAGGGTTGAATCAAATTATCAAATTACAGTTCCATTCATAGGAACCGTGCAGGGTACAGCAGCTAGCGACAACATGATTGATCACCCGGAAGCCCTGGCGATCTAAATTTGAAAGAGAAGGGCAAAATGAAAAGAAGATCTTATTTAGCATACAGGGGGCGCGGGCAACAGCTGGTGGAGGTTGCTTGCGGTTTGCTCTTTCTCATTCCCATATTTCTTTTTCTCTTTGACGTGTGTTTCATGTATCTTGCAACCAATCTCTCAGATGGGGTCGCTCGAGATGCAGCCAGAGCGGCCGCTGGCGCTGAACCCAATGTGACGACCAAAGGTATTGCTCCACTGGTGACCTCGCAAAATAATTTTCAGCGTGCAGATGCCGTGGTAAAACTTGCTTTGAGCCGATCAAATGCCAATGGCTACATTCGTCGATTTGATATCGTCCCGGCTGCCGACAAAAGTTTTTTGAACATCACCACCGTTCCAGATCCGTTTCGCGGAGGACAATGGCAAGGCACCGTGACAGTTCGAACACAGTTAACTTACACACTTCCTGTTTCAATTCCAAAAATCACTCCAGACTTTCTGACATGTGAGGCGGTTGCTCAATTCCCGATAACGGCATCGCGCACGGGCACGGTAAGAAATTTCGTTAAGTGACCGCGGTCCGGGGGCTTCGCTTTTAGAGATCTTTGCCACCTCCAAATTTGCTTCCACCTGACGGCTCAAGACCTGCATTCTCAAGTTCTTTATGTATGTAGACCAGGTCCCCTTTT
>JAKFUT010000293.1:14535-23944 GCA_021732565.1 Candidatus Obscuribacterales bacterium | reverse complement strand
GTGTATAAGTACGATCTGATTATTCTCGACTGGATGATGCCGGAGATCACCGGGCTTGACGTTCTTAAGCATTATCGTGCCAGGGGAGGCAAGACCCCGGTGCTGATGCTTACAGCCAAGACCTCGGTGGATGACAAGGAGCAGGGGCTTGATCAGGGCGCTGATGATTATCTGACCAAACCGTTTGAAATCAAGGAGTTTCTTGCAAGAGTTCGGGCGCTATTGCGGCGTCCGTCCGGTTCGCTGGCGGGCACCACACTTGCCGCGGGGGATTTGACGCTGGATCCGGTTACCTGCCAGGTTACAAAAGCGGGGAAAGAAATTCATCTGCGCCCGAAATTGTATAGCTTATTGGAATTTTTGATGCGGCATCCGAATCAGGTGTTTAGCGGAGAGGCTATATTGGAGCGGGTTTGGACGGATGATTCGATGGCGTCTTCAGAAACGGTAAGGACACACATCAAGCTGCTCCGTCAAGCCATAGACGGAGCGGGTGAGACCAGCCTTGTGCGGACGATCCGAAACAGGGGGTACATGCTGGTCAAAGACGCGGTCAAGGATGGCGAAATCCAAGACAATGGCGCCATTGTTGAGGCTACCTGAGTTCGCCCGCGGAAATGAACGGCTATTGTGGAACGCGGCGACGGCGCGCCAACTGGCGAAAACGAGCCGATCGAGGGAGCATCGGGAAAAAGGGCGAAGCGATGACAATTGAGCCTTCGGGCAGGGCACGTTGGCGGAAACGAGCTCGGGGGGACGAGGCGGCGGAGGCTGGCTAAAGCTTTAGGCAAGAGGAAATCCACATAATGGTAGACTCGGGCACCTCTGCCATAATGTGCTTTTCAGAACCGAGGATTTCAAGAATGCGACAGGGCGAGGCATGTGGATCGCAGACGCTTCTCGATAAACGAGAATCGTCATTGCGAAAAAATTCAATGGAAGTAGAGGCACTACATGCGGTATCAGCGCAGCCGAGAAACAATTGGACCAAAGAAGAAATCTCTACAATCTATCATGCGCCGTTACTTGAGCTGATCTTTACTGCAGCCAAAGTGCACCGTCATTGGCACGATCCGCTTAGCGTGCAGCAGTGTACGTTGCTTTCCATCAAGACCGGCGGCTGTTCGGAAGATTGTGCATATTGCCCGCAGTCGGCAAGATACGATACTGGTTTGAAAGCCGAGAAGTTGCTTGATCCCGATGCCGTTTACGCTGCTGCTATGTGTGCGAAGAACGCTGGAAGCACCAGGTTTTGCATGGGAGCCGCCTGGAGAGAGGCGCGCGAAAACGCGCAGTTCGAACAGGTGCTGGAAATTGTGCGTCGGGTAAAATCTCTCGACATGGAAGTGTGCGTTACTCTTGGCATGCTGGGTGCCGACGAAGCGCGACGGTTGAAGGAAGCCGGAGTTACTGCTTACAACCACAACCTCGACACTGGTGAAGAATACTACGATCAAATCATTACGACGAGAACTTATCAGGATCGGCTCGATACCATTCAGCATGTTCGCGACGCGGGTATGTCCGTGTGCTGTGGTGGAATTGTCGGGCTTGGAGAATCAGAAAAAGATCGTATCGATTTGCTCCACACTCTGTCTACCATGTCCGAGCATCCTGAATCGGTGCCCGTGAATGCGTTGGTTCGGGTGGACGGAACGCCGCTGGCCGATCGCCCGCCGGTAGAAATCTGGGAGATGCTTCGCATGATAGCCACCGCCCGGATCGTGATGCCTCGTGCGCGAGTTAGACTGTCGGCCGGTCGTCTACAAATGAATCAAACTGAGCAGGCTCTCTGTTTTCTGGCAGGCGCCAGTTCAATTTTTACCGGGGAGAAACTGCTGACCACTGGCAATCCGGGGTATGACGAAGACAAGCAGATGTTTCAACTGCTTGGATTGAGATCCCTGGAGCTTGAGGAGAATAATTGATGTTATCAGGCCAACGGCGGCTTAGATCGTGCGCTGTAAGCACTGCAGGGCGGCTGGGTGTCGCTGTGGTGATGTCTTTTGGAGTACCCGGTCTGCTTGCGTGCCAGGCAGAAGGCGATGCGAAGCCGGCCAATGCAACGCCTGCAACTGCGCCCGATCAACCCGCCACAACTCCTGCTGCAACAACGCCCCAACCTGGCGCACCTGGTGCGGAAGAGGAAGAAGAAGAAGAGCCGACTCCACCTGTGACTCCGGGCGTGACGCCTCCAGCTGGCAGCGAGCTAAAGGTTGAGAAGGGAGAGCCGAGGGAACCCAAGTCGTCCGGCTCACCGGAAGACGAAGCCAAAGTTGCTGCGTTTCGAGGCGACTATCATTTTCTCAAAGGCGATAAGCTGTTTAAGTTCAATCAGTTTGTTAAGGCCGCACTTGAGTTTCGAGAAGCGATGAAGTACCAGCCGAAGAATGTAAAGTATGCTGAAAAAATGGCTGAAGCCTCAGCGCAAGCACGAAACTATCCTCTGGCAATTGAAGGATATGAAGCGATATTGAAACTTGAGCCAACGCGAAAGAAAGAACTTGTTCGTGAAATTGCAGATTGCTACTTCAATCTGAAGCAGTATGACGCAGCATGCGACAAGTACAAAATCGCAGCAGAGACTGCCGCCGACAAGGGGGAGCTCTGGAGGAAAATTGCGAACATTCGCATGGGTCAGTCAAAGCAAGATGAGGCCATATTGGCCTACCGGCAGGCGATAAAAGCAGATCCACATGATGGGCAGTCATACACAAAGCTTGCTCTAATTCTCTCGAATTCGGGAAGGCGAGATGAAGCATTTGGCGTGTATCGCGATGGAGTGAGGAACGTTCCGAAAGACGGAGACTTGCAGGAAGCATACGCTTACGCGTTGATGGCCAAGCAAGATTATCGAGCTGCAGCCGACGCGTATAAGCAAGCGGCACTTTGCAAAGGTTCAACCCCGACTATCAATGCCGGGTATCAATCCGCATTGAAGTTTGTGGAGTATGAGGATCAAGTGGCGAAGCAGAAGGCTGATCAAGCCGCTCGGGAAGCGGCGAAGGCATCAAAGAAGCACCACTGAGTTCGTCGGTGCGGGAACTGTGGTCAGATTGGCGAGTGGCACGTCTTAAAGCCACTCAGTCGCACCTATGATAAATGCTGATAAATGCGGAGATGCGCTTCGCGCCAGACCTGACCATGGAGTTCAACTCGCTACGCAAGTCACTTACAGAGAGACGTTCAGTAAAGATTTCTGCAGTCTCGCCCTGGTTAATCAAATCAGCAATGACCTCAGTGACCACCCGTAAAGGCGCCGTGTCGGCTGGTCACGGTCGATAAAACGGCAGACATCTTCATGATTCGAGCTATGATTTGTCTATCGTGAACTCCGTCGCTTTGCATTAGACCTCGAAGCCACTGCCTTTCTGTCAACAGGGATTGCGGCGAGAACTCGCAGCGCATGACGTGTTTTTCGCCTACTTCCGTGACCATTTGACTGCGCCGACCCACCGGATCCAACGATACCGATTGCATCACGTGTTTTTTTGATGGTCCTGTAATGGATTCCTGGCCGGGTGCCAGCAGTATCTTTCTTCCGGCCACGATTTGCTCGACTCCCGAAGCGCCAAGGCAATCCCAGAGATTTTTAACCTGGAGCACTTTGTCTTTGAGCGTAACCTGAACGATGGTTCCTGGTTTAATGAACACCGTAGTATCAGCTCCGCGCACTACGGTGCGTTGGATCGCTGAGACTAGAATTTCTCCTGATTCCAGTAAAATGAGATTCGGACCTGGAAATGATAATTTCGCTCCCGCTTCGTGCTTGACGCGGGCCGATCCGTTGCTGACTGAAATCACCTGTGTCCTGCCGGGTGGCAGCATGGGAGCAACAGCTGCAATCGGTTTATAAACTGACGGGAGAGCCGATTGAAGAAGCGCTCGGCGGGCAGGTGGAGTCTTGATTTTATTGCTGTGTGTGTCGGCCTTCAGTTGTTGAATCCTGCGGGTAACATAGAAACTTCCAGAGGAACAAAGGAGCAAGTTCTCCTTTTGAACCATCATCTTGGGATCAAATTTATTCTTTACCACGCGCATGCCCGAGATTGAAACCGTTCCATCCACAGGTGTTCGATCAACACCGTCGACTGCAATTAGCTCTTCTTCGCAAAGCGCTTCGTCTGCCAGGACCACTTCTTCGCCGGCAGCGGCATGTATTGTGTTGGTCTTTCCGTTGCGTTCCACGGTAATTTCGGTTTCGTGGCCGGCCAGATTCTGTATTCGGACCAGAGATTTTGTTGCTTGCACTACCGAGGTACTGTTTCCGGCAATGTGTACCTGTGCTACTCCGGCGTCCACGGTCACTGCTTGCTTGCCAATCATGGCTACCACTCGCCCTTCTTCCAGTACAACGTTGCGGTTGCCCTGCGGCGATAGTGCCGTGCCCTTGTCGCCAACTAGCAGCGTATCTTCATCGCCCCCGAGAAAGATCGGCTGGCAGGCACCACCGGCAATGTAGGTGGAGCCGTGCGTGTCTTCGATCTCATACTTGTGCAGTAAATGATTGGCTACACCGCCAGCCGACACCTGCGGCAAGGAGACGGTGATAGTAGTTGCTGTTAGCGAGGCGTTATTATTGAATGTCTGAGTAAAAGAAGGGAGAGCGAAAACTACTCGTATCTGTTCAGAAGGTGGTGTCGGGATGGTGGGAGGAGTCGGAGGCGCACCCGCCGCTTTAGAAGTTGCCAGCGGACCGGGGGGAGCGATGGCAGTGAGCGTTGTGAAACGCGCCAGGTCTATAGAACTGGTGGGTGGTGGATCTAGATAAACCACTCCGCCCTGTACATTGAATATATTTCCGTTGGTCGTCTTCGGTCCACCCGGATTTGAGGGCACCACGAACACTTTTATAAGGGCATCAGAACCAACTATAAAAGTATTATCCGTTGGAGCGAAGCCTGATCCGGGATTCAATACTAGTTTGGAGCCATTGGTTCTTTCAAAGACGATTTGATATAGCTCTTTGGCAGGATTAGCGGTAGGTATTCCGGCAAACAGTCCAATTCTTCCTCCCGAGTGCAAAGGAATCATCAGATGCTTGTCGTTAAATAGATCAATCTTCGTTCCGCTTTTATCGATTTGAGCCAGTGAAATCAAGCTGTTTCGCGATGTTCCTTTAGACATCAATATGCTATTGGACGCATTGATCCAGAGGTCGCCGCCATAGGCGAGTAGTTGAAGATTAGCACCCGATGCAAAATTATGCTTTGCCGTAATGTTTATGCCCCCGGCAATAGTGCCGAGATTATTGGCTAGTAGTGGTGTTGGATCGTTGAGTCCGCCATTGGCCGTTATCTTTATGTTGTCACCCAGGAGCACGTCGCTGGCAGGCCCGCCGCCGGCCCCGCTAGTAATAACTACTGCACCAATTGAGGTCGCGGCAGTAGCTGGCAGTATCCCGTTTGGCACAACGGTCGCCGCTAGTGCCCCGGCCTCGATTTGTACGCCGGTTCCAAGGCTGGTGTTTACGGGGAGACCGGTGGCTGCGCTAACTGAGTCGACACGGCCTATCTGAAGGGTTTTACCGGCGGACAGCACAACATCTTGTGCGCCTTTGAGATACGAATTGTCGACCACTGTCAATTTCCCGCCGCCGGCACCAGTATTGGTGGCAGAGAGAATTACCTTACCTGCGTTGCTCACTATACCCGGCGCTGCAAGCCCGCTGCCGCCGACGGTGAGATCCGAAACGCGACTGGTGATTTTGAAGTCTTGTGCGCTGCTGCCAAGAACCCGGCCAATGATATTGTCTTGATCGACCGTCACCTGTTTGGCAGATGCCGAAAAGGTGACTGTTCCATTTGGTCCCTTGGAACCGGTGGTACTGCCCGCGAAATACGGAAGTATGATTCCTTGAGGATTGGAGATGGTTACATTTCCCTGGGACCTAAGTTGCTGATGAACATTTATGGTGAGGGCCGTGGCGTTTGTGGAGGTCAAAGAAAAGGTGCCACTGGTATCAATTGAACCTATGTCTAGCGCCAGATTCCCTTGAACAACAAACAGGGAGGCATTGCCCGGCGACGTCATGGAAACTGATCCGATCAATCCGTTGGATTGCGAAACATTGAGAGTGCCAGTTGAGGAAAAGTTTATACCTCCTGTGGACTGCAATCGTCCCGCTCCGCTGACGGTCAGGTTCCCTCCGGGATTTTGAATAGTGATGGTGCCGGCAACGAGCGGTTGTGTGAAACTGTTCTGAACAGTGGCTGCGTTTATAATCAGGTTTCTTCCAACAGTTGTGTTCTGCGGGAACGAAAAATTACTTTGACCGAAAGACACGATAGCATCGCGCACGGCATGAATCGAAGATATGGGCACGGCCTTGGTAAATAGCAAATCTCTGCCGCTGGTGAAATTTGCGATACCACTAATGCTTCCTGCGTTGACTATATCGCCCCCGCTGGTGACATTTGTAGTCGCGGCAAAAATGTTGCCATTGGTGGTCAGGTTCTGACTGCTAGTCAGAGTTACCGTCCGTGCGATAACTGTACTTCCAATATTTGTCGCAAGATCGCTGCTGCCTGTAGTTACCAGACCAACCGAGCCTGCAGTGCCGCCGCTGCCATAAGAGGACCCCCCTCCGCTTGTATCGATGAAGCCGGAGAACTGCAGCGACGTACTGGCGACTATCGTTACGGGCCCGCCTTGGCCACCACTGCCACCGTCGTAGTTGTTGCCTTCATCATCGCTGTAGCCAGTGCTGTCATAGCCTCCTCTGGTTACTAATTGCGCCGAGGCATTGATGTTAAGAGAACCACCTTGAATTGAGATGGAACCGCCACTGCCCCCGGTGCCCGAGGTGCCGCCATTGTCGCCTGGCGCTCCGCCTCCGCTTACGTTGATTTGCGTGTTGGCTGTGAGGGTCATCGAAGTCGCGGTGATCTTAACCGTTCCGCCTGCGCCTCCGCTTAAACTGTCAGCGTCGTCTGAGCTAGTACCCCCCAAGGCAAAGATAATCGGATGTGCATTTATCAATCCTGCTGTTATCATTATGGAACCGCCCGAGCCCCCACTGGCACTACTGCCTGCGGAATCGGCACCACTTGCATTGATGTACGGTGTGCTCAGTGTCGCCGTGGTAGTCAGCTGGATCGATCCGCCACTGCTTCCGTCGCAACCGTCGCATGAGTAACCCGGCGTGGCAATAATGGATGGCGCAGTCAAAGTTCCCGTGCTCGACAACACTACAGTACCGCCATTCCCACCCGAGTCACCGTCGCTATCTCCTCCAACGGCAGCCACGCTGCCGAAGGTGGCATAGCCGCCTAATGCATTTGCGTTGATTGACCCTCCCTGACCCCCTACACCTGAGTCTTGACTGTAGCCACCATAGGCAACCAGGTTGCCTGCATCGATGGTTGTTCCGGCGGTGATGTGGATGGAACCGCCAGGGGCTCCGTCACCTGAAGCGCTGTAACCCGCGCTAACATTAACGGACGGCAAAATTACCGCTCCTGCGCTTGTTATGGTGATTGAGGCTCCAGCACCCCCGTTGTTGCCGTCTGCATCTCCACCGGTGGCTATAAAAGAATTGAATTTGGCATAGGCCCCGGTTGCTGAGGCCGTAATTGTTCCGCCAGAGCCGGCGGCATTGTCGGGGGAGTATCCGCCGGAAACATTGAGCGTGCCTGCATCGATGGTCGCAGAATTGAGCGTGATGGAACCGCCATTACCGGAGGTATCACCGGAACCACTTCCACCGTGGACATCAATGGACGTATTCAAACCACTTAATCCACGCAGAGCACCGGAGCTTACAATTGATATTTTGCCACCGTCGCCCCCGGTACCGGAGCTGGAGTCTGCACCGTAAGCGCTTAAGGTATCGATTTTTGCGTACCCTGCTGTTGCTTTTGCAGCTATCGAACCTCCAAAACCGGCGGCACCGCTATCGGAGCCCCCGCCATTCGCGGTGATTGAAGATACGCTAATCGTTGCCCCGGTTAATGTAATGACACCACCTGTGGCACCATCGCTACCCGTACTCCGTCCGCCACTGGCGTCAATGATTGACGAACTCAAATCGCCTGTGCTGGTTATGGTTATGCCACCGCCAGTTCCCGCATAATCGTCGCTGTCGGCACCTGTGGCATAGATTGCGCTGAACTTGGCATAACCTGTTGTGGTCGCGTTCAGCGATCCTGCCGAGCCGCCTGTCGAATCTGAACCACCGCCAGTCAGGTTAAGAACAGATGCGTCGATAGTTGCTGCGGTCAGAGTGATGAGGCCCCCGCCTCCGCCCGAGTCTCCTGAGCCGTTTCCTCCATGAACATCAATTGATATTGCCGTGCCGCTGGATCCGCCAATGGCAGCGCTACTGGAGACTGTAACCGAACCGCCGCCTCCGCCTGCTCCCGATCCACCATCGCCGCCAAATGCATTCACGCTGTCGATTTTTGCAGCACCTGCCAAAGATGTTGCCGTGATAGTACCGCCTGTACCACCATAATAGCTGTCTGCCGCGCCACCACATGCAGTGATCGATGAGACACTCAGCGTGCCCGCACTGAGGGACACTGACCCTCCGTTGCCACCATAATCTTGTGAAGCGGAACCGCCGTTCACATTTACTGATGCTACGGTTAAGTCGGCTATGCAGGACACGGAGGCGGAGCCACCCTGTCCTCCGGCGGAGCCGGATGAGTCTCCACCGTAGGCGGCAATCGTTCCGAGGTGTGCGTAGCCACCCGACGCGGCGGCGTTTATAGACCCGCCTGAACCGGCTGCGGCGTCGGAGGCTCCTCCGAAGGCAGTGAGAGACCCTGTATCCAACGTAGTTCCTGCGGTGACCGAGATGTATCCGCCATCACCACCTGTATCGCCAGAGCCGGTTCCTCCATGGACATCAATTGATATTGTCGTGCCGCTGGATCCGCCAATGGCAGCGCTACTGGAGACTGTAACCGAACCGCCGCCTCCGCCTGCTCCCGATCCACCATCGCCGCCAAATGCATTCACGCTGTCGATTTTTGCAGCACCTGCCAAAGATGTTGCCGTGATAGTACCGCCTGTACCACCATAATAGCTGTCTGCCGCGCCACCACATGCAGTGATCGATGAGACACTCAGCGTGCCCGCACTGAGGGACACTGACCCTCCGTTGCCACCATAATCTTGTGAAGCGGAACCGCCGTTCACATTTACTGATGCTACGGTTAAGTCGGCTATGCAGGACACGGAGGCGGAGCCACCCTGTCCTCCGGCGGAGCCGGATGAGTCTCCACCGTAGGCGGCAATCGTTCCGAGGTGTGCGTAGCCACCCGACGCGGCGGCGTTTATAGACCCGCCTGAACCGGCTGCGGCGTCGGAGGCTCCTCCGAAGGCAGTGAGAGACCCTGTATCCAACGTAGTTCCTGCGGTGACCGAGATGTATCCGCCATCACCACCTGTATCGCCAGAGCCG
>JAKFUT010000293.1:0-14435 GCA_021732565.1 Candidatus Obscuribacterales bacterium | reverse complement strand
TATAGACCCGCCTGAACCGGCTGCGGCGTCGGAGGCTCCTCCGAAGGCAGTGAGAGACCCTGTATCCAACGTAGTTCCTGCGGTGACCGAGATGTATCCGCCATCACCACCTGTATCGCCAGAGCCGTTTCCTCCATGAACATCAATTGATATCGTGCTGCCGCTCGATCCGCCCACGGTGCTGGTGGCGGAGACTGTAACCGAACCGCCCGCGCCACCGGTGCCCGATGCAGCGTCGCTGCCAAATGCGTTAATAGTGTCAATCTTGGCGGCGCCCCCTAGTGCGGCAGCCGTGATCCATCCGGCTGACCCTCCCGGGCCGTTAGAAGAGCTGCCACCACATGCAGTGAGCGACGGTGCCGTGAGCGTAGTGCCGGCACTTAGATGCGCCGTTCCCGCGTCGCCACCGTGATCTCCCGAACTGGAACCACCACTCACATTGAGAGTGGGCAATGTCAAATTCGTTGTGCTTGACAAAGAAACGGAACCCCCGTTTCCCCCAGTGGAGCCGTCCGAGAATCCGCCGGTAGCGTCTATCGTGCCGAAATGCGCGTAACCGGAGGAAGCGTTTGCATTTACCGAGCCGCCAGAACCCGCTGCGGCGTCGGAGGCGCCGCCGGAAACCGTCAGAGACCCGGTATCCAGGGTTGTGCCCGCGTTGAGTGTGATGTTGCCGCCATTGCCGGCGGTATCACCTGCGCCACCCCCTCCATGAACATCAACAGTTAGCGTTATGCCGGTTGATCCGCCGATGGCACCGGTTGTGGTGACTGACGCTGTACCGCCACTACCACCGGTGCCCGATGAAGCGTCTGTGCCGAAGGCGGAAATAGTGTCGATCTTCGCGCTAAGAGCAGTTGCAGTTATTGCACCGCCACTAGCCCCCTGTCCGCCGGAGCTACCCGAGCTACCGCCACATGCTGTTAGTGAAGCTACATTGAGTGTGCTTGCGGAATCTAATGTAATTGAACCGCCCCCGCCTCCAGCTTGTCCACCGCTGCCACCGTTTGTTGAAATACCAGGTGAACTCAATGCACCTGTGCTTATAATTTGAACCGAACCGCCTTGCCCTCCTGATTCGTTGTAACTGTCTCCACCCGTGGCATTGACCCCGTTAAGCTTGGCGTAGCCTGAGCTGGCGTTCAAGTATACTGATCCGCCAGCTCCTCCCTGATTGGTGGAGGACCCTCCCGAGCCATTAACTGATGCTATATCGAGGGTGGTGCCCGACGTGACCGAAATTGAACCCCCGTCGCCCCCCAAGTCGTCAACTCCCTGTCCTCCGTGAACATCGAGTGATGACGTTACGCCGCTCAATCCGCCAATTGCACCGCCGCTGGTGACGGTGATTGCGCCCCCTGTTCCGCCGTGACCGGAGGCTGCGTCTGACCCGACCGCCAGGGCGCTGTCGAATTTGGCGTATCCTGCCAGTGCAGTCACCACAATTGTACCGGCAGATCCGCCCCTACCGGTCACCGTTGCGCCACCACAGGCAGTGATCGAGTTCACACTAAAGTCCCCCCCCGCGCTGAGGGTGATTGTTCCAGCGCTTCCTGCATCGGCGTCTCCATTGCCACCACTGGCGTCAATGGATGAGGCACTCAAATTGCCAGTACTTGAAAGTAAAATGGAACCGCCGTTCCCGCCGCCACACCCGTTTGCGCCTGCTCCTCCCGTAACTAGAACTGAGCCGAATTTGGCATCTCCGCCGGTCGCTTGCGCATCGATCGAGCCGCCTGAACCACCATAACCATTGTCAGCAGTGCCTCCCGACACGGTTATGGATGTTGAAGAGATCGTTGTACCTCGCAGAACCAATGTGCCTCCGACGCCGCCAGCACTAGATTGGCAGTCGCCACCATTGCCATTAATCGCTCCTATTACAAGCGACGGTGCGGAAATGTTGATCGATGCTCCGGTGCCGCCGGGGCTGGTGCCTCCGGAGCCTCCGAATGCATCTATCGTGCCAATGACAGCCTTTCCGGTGGAGGTTACGGCTAGGAAGCCACCACTGCCGGCTGTGTCACCAGCGCTTCCTTGCAAGCTTATCGTCGTTATATTTGTCTTACCGCCAGATGTAAGCACAATCGAGCCGCCATATGTGCCCGCGCCAGTAATGACGCCACCAGTGGTAATACCGCTGCCGCCGTCCGAGGACCCCGCCTGTGCATTTACTGATCCGATCGTCAAGTCTGAGCCAGTGTTTATGGTAATCGAACCAGGGGTACCACCATCGGCTCCGGTTGAATACCCGCCGGAGGCCGAAATGGATGTCACGGATACTGTGCCGGCTGCCGTGATGGTAATGGCACCACCGCCGCCAATGTCGGCTGCACCCGATGAATTATCATAGCCGGATGCAGAAATGGCATTTGCGGAAATGGAACCCTGAATCGCGTTTATTTGGATGTTACCGGAAGCCAGTGAGCTGCCAGGGGCGGCTGTAGAAGTCAGGTTGGAAAGTGCTATGGTACCAATGTCTGTAAGCGTGGCAGAGAATGTGCCGCCATTAGTCTGCACGTCTCCGATACTGATGGCGCTACCGGCCTGCAAGACCATAGAACCAACGGCGCCGGAGAGGCTGAGAGAAGACGTGGTGATGGCACCACCTGTTTGAATTTGCAATTGGCTTGCGCTATCAATGGATCCGGTCACAGTGATGTCGGATGAAAGGAATCCTGCGTTTCCGAATGAACCTGTGAAGGTGCCATCTAATATGGTGCCATCCGTGGCCAGACTTGGTGTGGCACTGAGAACTGTAACCGATCCGATGCCATTGACGGGATCTGAGTTGGTCGTCTGAATTTGTGGTAACTTGATGCCCTGACCGGTACCGGTCTTGCCCGCTATGACAAGGACGTTTCCGCTGGTCGAATCGTCGCCGCTGCTAGTGATCAACCCACCGCCATTGAAGAGTATTTTGCCACCGACCGGCCCGGAAGCGTAAGCTACTAGAGTTATGCTCCCTCCAGTTGATGCGTGGCCGGTGTCTAGCGTAGCTGATTTGTCAAAGACGATGTTGCCACCGCTAGCAGTGCTCGTGTTCGCCAGAATCGAGATTGAGGTTGAGCTGTCATTTGCTCCAGCGACCGGGCCTGTACCGGGGTCAAGCGGCGCCCCTGCTACCAGCAAAAGCATGCCTCCTCCGGTGGTGAGGTTGAAGTCGGCTGAACTTGTTATATTGCCGCTAGCCAGTATCGACAAATCTCCAACTACTCCAATATCTCCGCTGATGTCTACATCACCCGCAGTGTTGTAATATGTCGGATCGCCGGTAAGGTCAATTTTCCCTAACCGGAGAACTGGTGTTGCCGCACTGATGTGAGCTTCACGGCCGGTAACATTCACTCGACCAGTGATATCTGCGACACTGAGGGTGACATCTTTTCCGCTGGCAGTCAGGTTCTGCGACAACAAACTTCCCCCCGATACCAGCACATCTGCGATTCCGCAAGCAGACCGATCGCGGATGTTGATCGAACCTCCCAAACTTTCGATGGTGCCTTTCAGGTTATCCACTACCAGAGACTTCGCCAGCGGTGCATTTATGTTGATATCAGCCATCGCCTGAATGAGACCGCTATTCACCAGAACTCCGCTATTAGTCAGGAGATTAACAGTGCTTGCAGTGATGGCCGCCTGCGCTGCTCCAACCGTCTGATTCGCAATTGTGCTCGCTGAGATATTGAGAGCACCAGGCGAAAAAATGGTGCCGTTGTTCACCAGTTCTTTCGCGACATTCACGGTTAGTCCCGCGGAAGAGGAGAGCCCGGCCGGTAGGAACCCGAATTGAGTCGGTAGACTTGCTGAGAGTAAGCCGCCTGAATTAATGTGCAAGCTGGAGAAGTTCAAGACGCTAGTTATACCCGAGGTAGTTTGCAAGGCATAAAACGCTCCGGCAATCTGTGCTACACCCGAGATGTCCAGCGGATTGTTTGCGTTGTAGCCTACACCCAGAGCAGAAACGTTAACCGGAACGGTCAATCCGGCAAGGTGATTTTGGGTTATCGCTGATAATGATAGGTAACCAGCTGCTGCTGCACCGCTTTGATCGACGACGATTGTTTGCCCACGACCATCGGCCAGCTGGTGCAGTGCAGCAAAAACAGTCGGGGTCACCATTTGTCCTGGCAAGATCGTTTGCATGATACCACCGGTTACCGTACCGGTGATGTTCACTGTTCCTCCAACCTGTATATCGACCGGCTTGGTATTGTCTGCTTTGAGGTTTGCTGTTGCAGAACTCAGGTCTAGATTTACACCTTGGTTGCCCGTGGTTGGTGACGGTTTCGCGGGAGCTGGATCTGTTTGCTGAGCAAGGCACACTGAGGCTTGCAATAGTATGCCGGTTGAAGCAAAGATTGCCAGCAGGCTGTACCAGGCGGTACTGCCTGTGTTCCATCGTCCCATGTGCAGACCCTCCCGCGGCAACACTAATTTCATACCCGCATACAAGTGTCATGAAACACTTAGGCTACTCCAAGCTAATCTCCAGCGAATCATTTCCGACCCATAACCGATTCCATTCCAACAAGCGGGCAGGGCTGAAGAAAGGCAGCCCCGAACTTCACAACCGCTTTCGATTTGCCATACAATTCGCACATGAGGCAGAGTTCCTGCAGTTCTGAATCACTGTTCATTCCTGTCGGTCCTCGACGGGCCGCTGGCCGGCGGACTCGAAGACGATCACGTGCTGGTCATTGAGCTGCGGGGCTATTGCCCGCGTGGTTCATGCTGGACATAGGCAGATGCGACTCTCTGTGCAAGTGCACCGCACACACCTCACTGCAACTGCCAAACCAGCTTTCGATTACCTTTGTCACGTACGCAGATGACGCGGGCCACTCGCTAATAGGAATGCGGTTAGGTACCATAATTGAGACTTGTCATATCGTGGTGTATGCAATGAAGTTGCGAACCTATCTCGTACTATTTTCGCTTGTAGCACTAGTTGGCTGCGCCGAGCCGGCGATGGCTCAGGAGAAGTCCTCGACCCCGCCTCCGATGCTTCAGGGTGCTACTTGAGGGACGATCGGTCCGCAGGGTGCGGACGTGAGTGTCATTCAGGGAGTCAATACGATGGAGTCACAGCGCAAGCAGCGACCCTCCGCTGAGATACCCGTAATGATTCGCGAGCTTCTACCCTTATGGTTACTAATTGCTTTTCTTCTAACTCGACGAGCTCGCTCTCCCGGAGTATGGATAGCCGTCGCAGGGTCAACAATGTGCGTTCTCGTTTCCTCTTTAGTTTTCACATAAGATTTCATGTTCTGTAAAACGAAAGTATGGTTGATCAATCCTGTTTTAGATTTCCTGCTTTTTTCAGGAGGTCTCGGGTGGTTCTTGCTGTCACTTCATCTGTTCGTTCCAGACCAATTTACGCTACATACCCAGTCGGTACTTTTGGTATTGGGAAGTCTGGTTCTGACAAATACTCACTTCGGCGCACCACTTTTGGTGGCGAATAAAACTGGCGCTGCCAAATTCATGGTCAAACCGCTACTCCTCAGTATCTTCGTGGTGGCAACAATAGCCGCGCTGTGGGCTCCTCCCTTGCTGTCATTATTAGTTCAGGCGTATCTTTGTTGCGTGGTAATTCATTACACCTGCCAAAATATTCAAATCGTTAGACTCTATTTGCAGCGAGGCAACTTCGAACTGAGCCGGAGCGCAACGCTCTGTCTTTACACTTTTGCGCTCAGCTTGTCCACCTGGAGCCTCACCAGGCAAGTTATTGATGACGGAAGCGCCTTAGTTTCATTCCAGGGATTATCGCTTCCGGAATGGCCTTTCTTGCATCCCGTCGTTGGCTTTGCCCTTGCTGTCGTGTGCGCAACAAGCGGCCTTATATTGATGGTTCAGATTCTCTCGGTAGCCGCAAGCACTCGAAGACTGTTTCCTGTGGCGGCGGCACTCACTCTAATCTCAACCTCTTTCATGTTCTGCGTAACCGGCACCATCTCTGCCGTTTTGTGGTTGTTCGTCCCCGCGTTTGTTCACGCTATCCAGAGCATAGGACTTCACCTAATCGAAACACCGCAGGGAAGCAAACTTTCAGTCTGGTCGTGGTTATCTAAATGCTTTCTGCTCGGATTGGGGATCACCTATTGCTTGCCGGCATGCTGTCACTACGTTGGAATTGGCGAACAACATGCCTACCTCGCAATCATAGTTGTGTTCAGTTTTCATCACTTCGTCATTGAGCTGCTCACACGCAGCAGTAAAACAAAAAATCTAGCACTGGAACCTGCACTTGTATTGCAAAATGAACAAATTCCACGGGTAGCTCTCTGCATAGAAGATCTGGTGCCCCCGGGAAGCGGTGTTCCACTTACCGGCGCCTGAGAACCTGTGACGACGATATTGGGTCACTTCTTGCACTGGTAGTTGGATTTTGATCACGTTGCTCTGCCGATTTCATCTCGGCAATTATGAACAGGGGGGCAGGATTGAAAGAATTAGGAGCTACGCCAGTTTTGCAGGTTGCGGACTCACCGCCGCCATCAATTAGACGTGGTGGCCGATAATCAATTCCCAATCTGCAACCTTTTTGTTGCAACGTTGGCATATCATGGATATAACCGGGGCATTCCATCCGTTACTTACGTTGCGGCTGTCGCTTGTCGCAGGAGAACGACTCGGACAGCGGTGCAAGAATCGCTCTCATTTGAGCCGTTCCGTACCATGGGTAGTGCCCCGGGTGTTTCGCATCAACGAACTCACGGTGCTCTACCAACGAGAGCCCGTGAAAGTGCTTATTCGTAAGTTACAAAATGGCTCGTATCCTACGGCACACCGAAGCGCTACGTTTGCGCATGGAGGCATCATGATTTTCTTGAAGAGTTTCGGTTTCTGGCAATTAGGAGCGGTGCTGACTATTATTCTGTCTCTCCTTGTGTGGCAGTTTTGCATAGCGTACAAGGCTAGACTACAGCCTGATGCGTACTTGGCTGAAGCTCTGCGATGCGTATCTTTCTATGGACTCGCGACAAAGACGAAAGAGAAGGCGCATTCATTCGAGCATTCTTTCGATGGTTTCACCAATCTCGTTGATTGGGTTACTGTTGTCACAGGCGGGCCATCTGACTTGACGCAGCACGATGTTGATGGAGATCTTGTTATGACAGATATCTGGCCTGCGAGTCAGTTTATCTTTCTGTTCAACGGACTGGGACCGATCAAGAGAATAGCTAAGGTAGATCCAAGGGTCGATTTTCCGGGCAGCGGTAGTCTGAGAAGCCTTGCCTACGATCCGGAGGAAGATGTGTTTTTCGGAATCACCTCTCACAAATTTTATCGCCTGGCAGCGGAGCCGAGTGTCTATACTCCCATCAGTTGTGAGAATATGAGGTGGTGGGGTGACGTACCCGATAAAAGAATGACATCAGTATTGGGAAATGTTACCAACAGCGCAAGCTGGTTGAGCAGTATCACATACGATACCAAGCGGAAACGCTTATTGATATCGGCAAAGACCTGGCAAGAGTATTCTAACTCTATGGGGTATGTGAGTGCCGACAATGAGTCAACCCTTTATTCATTTGAGCCCAAGACGAGGGGCTGGTCTGTCTTGGCAAACACGGGAAGCGGACTTGGCGACGGTCTGCTAGCGGCCATGTATTACGATGCCGCAGTTGACAAAATCTTTGCGATACAAGAACCCACTGGCGGCTATCCATCTTGTTCAGGTGATCCGAATGTTCATTCAATATTGCAAATGAAGCCAGATGGTACAATCGAAAAGAAGATACGATTGCTCAATCCGTTTCCCCTTTCGTGGGGACCTACACGTCGGGGTAATATTGGGATGCAGTTATATGTTCACGGCTCCCTGGCAATTATAATCGGTAAACGTCTTCGGAGCGATTTACCTGTATCTGCAGAGAGCTCGAGTGCCGCAGCCGAGGTCGAAACGATGTATGTTTATAGACTTCCGGAAGGAAAGCTTCTGAAGAGTGAGCCTATCGTATTTCAAGATGGTCAGGATTAACAGACTTTGTGCCATGCTCGTGAATTCGTTTCGGGCTATGATGGAGCTTGAGGTTGACCTCAACATTTATAGCCGAACTCACGCGCTCGTGCATAATCTTCATTGGTACTCTGCCCTTCTGGCAGTCCACCGATATCCAAATGGTGTTTGCACCGAGTTTTCTTTGATAAGCACATTTGCCGCTAGTTGCTTCCGAATATTCATGATTTGCACGAGAATCGCCGTTTGTTTGCGCCCATCACGATCGAAAATGCCTTGAAGTCGTTCAGGAAAGTGCGGTCCAGAGGAACATTCGTTTTCCCTCATCTGTGGCTTTCCTGGCCAGCACAATCAACCTGCTCAGAATGTCGACTACGTTTTGCAATTCGCAATCGCGAACGGTCCAATCATCTGTGTCTGCCCATTGTGCTGCGTATCCGGCAATCCGCTCGCTGGAAACATCTTTCAACGCCTCCTGCAAGGCCTTTGAGATTCCGTAAACCCAAGGACCTTCAGGTCCCTCATCCTTCAGCGGATTTACATAGTGTCGATCGAAGATCGCTTCCCAGTTGAGACCCGTAAGAATCTCCTCCAGTGTGCATAGCATGACCAGGTCGACTCCCGCATCCGATATTCCATGAAGTCTGTCAACGGGACTGCCGAGCTCATTAAGCACGGCGAGTTCGCGTTCAGATGCAATGAATAGATCGTTGGGAACGCCCATGAAAAGACCGACCGGAACCGTCACAGGAGCATAATTGTCCCTTATTCCATCGAAAATGTGCGCATTTGCCAGAATTCCCAATCCCTCTGTGCCGCTGAAAAGGTAATTGTTCACCTTTTGTACCAGCCAAAGGTTGAACGCGGGAGACTCAACTTGTCATCCGTTTTAGCTCAGGCTCCTCCTTGGGGTAAGCGAGGGGGTGGATATTGTCGCAATAAGGATGGTGCTTCGATTTGCAATTAACATTGGTAAAGCGTGAGGAAACTTCCCTCCGCAGGCTGGCGACATAGTAACTTGGCTGGTTTGGAGAATTGGATTATTTCTAATATCTGAGAATGAGTCTCAACAATGGAAGGGAATTGGTGTAGATTATTGGGATGAGCGACAAAATCAAAATACTTGTTTGTACAAAAGGTAAGCACTGTCAGAAACGGGGCGCCGAAGAAGTTCTTTGCGCGTTCAAAGCTGAACGTGAGTGCCTTGGGCTTGAGGACGAGATTTCTGTGAAGAAGTCAGAATGTCTTGGCATGTGTGATAAAGGACCAGGGGTCTATGTAAAAGGCCTCAAGCTGAGCTATAAGAAGGTGTCCCCAAAAGATTGCCGCGACATACTCAGAACTTTGTGTGCCAAGAAATCATCTAAGGGCTATATTCCTGAGTGAACTCTGTTAGTGCGAGAAGTTTGCGGGGGCTGCCCGCCTGCCTTCTCTGGCCTTAAAGTAGCGCTGTGAAGACAGCCCTGGACGAAACCGATCAAACGAAATCTAACCAAGATAGCCCTCATGCACCAATGACGTCCAACGTCCTGACGATATCGGTTCAGCGTTGACAGGGACTGAACCGATTTCGGTACCGATATGGCTACACCGGTTGCGGGTCCCGAAATCGGTGTACCAAGTTGTCGAAGTTTTTGAATCACTGTGGTGATCTTCAGCTGTTAGCGGTCCCGTTGCGGCGAGTGCAAGTTTGGCTTAACGCACTTAGCTGAAGCACGTGCTACCAAGCTGTTAGCGGTCCCGTTGCGGCGAGTGCAAGGGCTACATAAATACATGGACAGATGACAAATCAGTTTTCCGCATTGGGTGCCTGAATTCCTTCGCCAGTAAGGACTGCTTAAATGAGCAAAACCCCCGGAATGCCTGACATCTTCATGGTAGTATCTTGCCCGCTGATGTGAGGTCCGACAATGAGATCCAAAATGACACTGGCGGCTTTACTGTTTGCCGCATTTACGCAAAACGCCGCCATGGCAACGTCGCCTCTGGAGGCTGCACAAAACCTGGCCTCTTCCGGTGAGGGAGATCCTAATGGATTTGTTCTCATGATCGTGTGCATTTCATTGTTGTTCGTGTTTGCCTTCAGCTTAATATTGGCTGCATCCCTCCACCTTTTCAAGAAGAAGCCTCCACGGGCTTCAGCTCCGAACGCCAGCGAAATCCGGGAGCGAACCTCCGTATAACGCGGGTCTGCGGTTCTTTACAAGGTCCCGGGTGATCCGCGTTTCCGAGGCGGGGCTCAGGGGTAAAATTAGGTGAGAATTCATTCCACCGGAGCTCATCCCATGACCGAATTATGCGAAACGACCCTTGGACTCGTTGAGAACGTAATTCCCGGATTTCAGATTGTGTCGAAAGTGGTGCTGCGCGGTGGGCAACCTGATCAGGAAGGGTTAGAGCTTCTGAAAAAAGCCGGCGTTAAGACAATAGTGAATCTTCGCCATTCCTCACGCACGTCAGGGAACACGGGCGGTTTCTTTCGTCGGCGAGGTGATGATGAAGAAATTGACGAAGAGCGCGAGATTGCCGAAAAGTTAGGCCTCCAATTTATAAATATCTCGTTGGATGGGGTGAGTACACCACCTGTTACTGAACTCCAACGATTTGTCGGGTTGTTTGAACAAATGGATAACCTACCCATATTTGTTCATTGCCTCTATGGAAAAGAGCGGACGAGCCTGATGGTTGGATGCTACCGGGTCAGAGTGGAAGGGTGGACCGCTGATCAAGCCTATAAGGAAATGTTGCAAACGGGATTGGATCCTGCCCGCACAGTGCTGAGCGACGCCTTGTTCGCGTTTGCAGAGTGAAACTCTCCCAGTTCAAGCGAGTTTTCGATGGCAAAGATCCACCGGCAAGGACTGACCAACAGCAAATGGAGAATTCGGGAAAAAGATTTTTCTTCCCCCTAATTTCCAAAACCCCATCGTTGAAGGTTGTCCCTGGGGATTTAACCAACTTTCGTCGAGGCACCGCGTGGATCAATACGTGGAGAAACATTCGATTATTGATGATGATCTATCTGCGACGACCAGTGACAACAATGGTCAACGTCAGACGGGTGGATTTCGTCTCTCCGCTCCCGCAAGAAAAGCGAGCGTGTATGAACAGGATGCCCAAAATGATTCGAAGTATCCCAAAGCATTTCGGGTTATTCGCGGTGAACAACTGTCAGGAATACTAGATCGCGAGGTCTGCATTGATTGGAGAGCTGCCTCTACTGTGGCAGAGCAGCTCTGTGTGGAAATTTCGCCACTACACAGAAAAGAATTGCCGCTGGGCGAACTTAATGCGGCCAACATTATCGTTGAATTTAGGGATGGCAAGCCTGGCTCGTTGCGTCTTTTGACCACTGCGCGTGCCAGGGATGACGATGCGCTGTTTTCATACAAAGAAACTCATTCTGGGCTGCAGCATGAACTGTTCCTCAGTCCGGAGGAAAAAAGAAATGAGGCTCCAACGACTCAATCCGATGTTTATGCGATTGGAGGGCTTATGTATGCCTGTATCACAGGGTCGTCATATTCGCCCACTCTGATGACACGGTTATTCCTTCATGACCATGTGAGCGAGGCTCTGTCTCATTTTCAAGTGTCTCCAAACTTGGTTGCAGTGATAAGCCGATGTCTGGAGAATGATCCGCGTCGTCGATTTCGGAACGTTGATGAGTTACACACCGCTATTCGCTATCCAATTCCAGCTTCCCCGCCATCCTTCAGTCGTAGGCGAGTCAGGGCAATTGGTGCGCTGGTGGCCGGCGTTGCGGTGATGGGTTTGGCGGTCTGTGGAATGATGAGCGGGATGCGGACTAATAATGATGTCCGTAGCCAGTCGGTCAGTCATGCAAGAGTGGAAAGCGTGGTTCCGCACCTTTATTTCAACAAACCCGTAGATGATTATCATTTCGGCGATCTGGTGTCGGTAACTATTGCTCCGGCGCAAGAGATGCAGAAGCTCTTTCTGTTCTATATAGACGACCGCAATAATGTACTGTCAATCTATCCCTCACGCACTCAGCAGGTGGAAAACATTTCGCAGCCTGTGGAAATTTCGCGAATTGGCCAGAATTCCATGTTTGTAAATCGCAATGATGGACGGTTTGTTCTTATTGCTCTGAGCGATCATTCAGGAGCGCATGTAAACGCGTCGGAAATATTGCAGGAGTCCGACTGGTCTGCAGAATTTCCTGAAGATCACGCACTGGGTATTTCGGCTACTACCTTGATGCAGCGTCTCGATCGGTTGCAGTCTGTTGAGCCGAACAAGTTGTCTGTGGTTGTACAGGAAGCACCGAGGTGTTCCACTCAAAATATATTGACTGATGCAGGACAGCCGTAGGAATGTCTAACCTGAGTTTTCAATTCGGCAGTTACTAAGCGCCGGGAACGATCTCGCAGATCTTCTTTTCGACATTTTGCACTGTAAGGTTATTAAGGGGAACTGAAGCGGGCGATAACGGTGGTCCAACAGTATCTGGAAATTGAACGACAATTACAAGGGATCTTGCATCAAGATCCCCTGTAATTTGGACAACTAACTGGGTTTCAGCGGTAATTCGAGACCAGAGTTGCCTCCGGTTATCTTGCTTTTGGCGGGAGTTTAATTGAATTGGTATTGAGAATGCCGCCAATATTGATTCTGCTAACAGCCTGGTTGATTCTCAACTCATACAGTGCGCTATTAGCAGAGTTGAATGCAGCAGCCGCGATGTAAGCCTTTTGATCGTGTTGTTTTAAGAATGCCAGTTGCTCCTTCGAGTACGCTGTTTTTCCTGATCCCAGCGCATCAAATTTTGCTCGCTGCTCAGGAGACAGGTCTGAAAGCACCCCATCCACAACCGCTTTGGCTTTGGCCATCTCTCTGTCATAGTAGACAGTCATTTTTTCAGGGTTCCATTTGAAATCTCGCACGGTATCACCCAAGCGTGCAATTGAGTCTCTTTGGTTGAGATCATTGAAACTTTGAGCAGCGGAAGCTGCTTCCTTGCCGCAGTTTGCTTTGATGAATTCAAGCTGTGCTGGTGAAAACCCGCCGTCCTTGCCGGACTGGAGTTGAGCGTACTCCATTTGAAGTCGAGGATTCAGTGTTGCCACGGCTGCGTTAACAACTTCACCATTGGCTTGAGCACCTTCCTTTCTGATGGGAACGGCCATGTACTTCTTTGTGTTCATAATTTCGACGGTTCTGTTGTAATAGGCAGCCGTACCATAGGTTTCGTTCGCGCAGAATTGTTTGATGAACTCCAATTGCTTATTTGACAATGTGCCGCCCTTATTGGGGTGCAATTCAGCGTATGCAAATTGGAGCTTTAGGGGCAATTCTCTAACGGCCGATTCCACTTGAGCAAGCATCTTTGCTGCGAGAACTGTCAGTTCTGGTTTCGACATGGAGTACCGCATGTCTTTTAGCTCTCCCTTTGTTTGTAGTTCCAAAAATTTGTTTTTGAGATCGGCGCCATCAGGCAATCTACCGTTGACCTCCGCCGGCTCGTTACTTTTGTCCATACCCTCAATCGATACTGTGTTGAAGTAGCGTGCGGAGGTATAGGTCGATGGTCCGCAGTGGTGTTTGATGAAATTCAGTTGCTCGTTGGAGAAAGTGCCATCACGATTGGGTTGCAATGCGGCAAATTCCAGTTGCCGCCGTAGAGGCAATTCTCCGATGTCTGCTAACACTCCTTCATGTACTGCGGCCAGTCTACCGTAGCGGCCAGCCAAGCGCTCTCTCTTATTGTTCATCATGTCTACTGTTTGGTTGTAGTATTCAGCGGCAGAGGAGGTTTCTTGAGAGCAGAATTGTTTGATGAATTTCAGCTGGTCGTTTGATAAGGTTCCGTCCGTATTAGGCTGGAGTGCCGAGTACACTTTTCCTAGCCTTCTATTCAGTTGCCCAATTGCCGTTTCCACCCCATCTAGAACTGTCGTCGCCAACCTTGATAGATCGCTTGCTGACATGGGCGTTCGCGGATCGAGTTTGTCCAAAGTCGGCTTGACTGGTTCTGTGGTCTTATCGAATGCTGGTTCTCTTTGCGGTCTGGCTTCGGGAGGTAGTTTCAAATCAATAACACGTAGACTGTTCAACAAGTGTGTTGCGTTGTTATAGTTACGTGCGGCAGCATAGGCGTCTTCGGGACAATTCTCTTTGATGTATTGAAGCTGTTCTTTCGTGTAGAGGCCGGTCTTCGCGTCATCTTTTAGTTCTGCGAACTGAGCCTGCTGTTCGGGTGTCAGTTCAGCGATAGCCGAGTTCACTTTTAGTTCAGCCTCCTTAGCCGCCATGCGGAACTTCTCTGTTTCCAACGGCTTGAGTGGTTCTGTAATCTTATCGAATGCTGGTTCACTTTGCGGTCTGGCTTCGGGAGGTAGTTTCAAATCAATAACACGTAGACTGTTCAACAAGTGTGTTGCGTTGTTATAGTTACGTGCGGCAGCATAGGCGTCTTCGGGACAATTCTCTTTGATGTATT
>JAKFUT010000324.1 GCA_021732565.1 Candidatus Obscuribacterales bacterium | reverse complement strand
CGGTAGCGGACACGGCGGTGGTTCCGACTGCGGACCTGGTGGCGGTAGCGGACACGGCGGCGGTTCCGATGGCGGCCATGGTGGCGGCAGCGGACACGGCGGCGGTTCCGATGGCGGCCATGGTGGTGGTAGCGGACACGGCGGTGATTCCGATGGTGGTCATGGTGGCGGTAGCGGACACGGCGGTGGTTCCGACTGCGGACCTGGTGGCGGTAGCGGACACGGCGATTCCGATGGATGCGGTCGCCCCGGTAAGTTATTTGGACACTACCGTGAGATGGAGCGCGAAGCAGCGCAGCAGCAAGACCAAAATGCGTGTGACCAAACGTGCCAAAGTGACACATCCGGGTGCGACAATCAGGTCACTCTGCCCTGGTTTGATGGCGACAACTGTGGTCCTCCAAATTCGGTCGGGTGTGCACCGCCCGTACCACCAGTATGTGGTGCTCCGAAAACGATAATCATTATCCGTGGCGGAACACTTCCACCTTGTACTAACGGCACGATTGGTCCCAAAGCTGCTGGCTATTAAGTCTCGAGCCTCGTTGGACCTTCCTGTACCAGTCCTCCAGGTAGAACCTGCATACATCGTATTTTTCGACGATGAATGTCATTCGATACATACATTGAAACAATTGAGATACCACGAGGAGCGAAAATTTCCTCTCTGTGTCCCTGAAAACCGCTTGGCCAGCATAATCTTCCGACTATATACGCAAAACCGCTAATACTGATTTGCGTATATACCGACTCGATTGTCAAGCGCTAGGATGGATATTATTCGGGGGCTCAATTTCCAGTTCCATGAAACCTGATCAAACGGGGAGCAGCGTTAAACTCTCCTACGTTTCGGCGCCGCTTTTGAGTTGCAAAATACACCGACGAATCAGCCGCAAAAGCGATTCGCCCTAGCAGATTTTTACGGGTATCTATCATGCTATTCACATCAGCGATTGTATTGCCATGTCTAATGTTCTTCGCGTTTCAACTGTTATGCAGCGTCATTATGGATATGCTCTGCAATAGCGGAGACCATCCATATTGAACTCTTGGTAGCGAGCATCGTACGTTGTTCCAATCACCATAGAGGAATGGGTATCCCTCCGTTCACTAAATCCGTGTGGTGCTGAACTGCTGGCCAACCGGTTCAAGTCACGCCTTTTTCACAAACAAGACCAGTTACCGTCCATTTAGTTCTCGTATCCTCAAACCAATCGGCGAGGAGCTGTAGAATGGCAGATTTTCGTGTTGAAGAGCTAGGGAAAGAAGTAAGTGAAGGAAGTCAGTGACAAGCTTTCCACATTGGGCACTCGGAAAGAAAACAACATGGCCCGGTCGATCAATCGAACCAGCCAACCGAGTACTATGAAATGACGGGAGGTTAGCTTGGAGAATCGTCCGCCATTAGTATTGATGCTGCAGATAATATGCATTCACGAGACTTGTTTGTTTCAGGATGTTGAGGTAAAGGCTGTTAGTAGTTTGTGATAAGTTTCGAGTAGCTTATGCAACATAGATGAGAACCCTCATTTTGGCGGGGGAATCGATGCTGAGGGCGTCAGGGGAAATATCTCTAAGTAAAGCTTTGACTATTATGAATAAGGGAGTCCCGGCTACCGGCAAAGAGCGGCTGGAGTTGGCTCGACCATTGTTTGAAGAGGCTGTTGTCAATGCCGATCTTCTCATTAAATCGACCGTCCGAAAGGAGCTTCGCAAGGTCATTGAAGAGTTGGAAAAACTTTCTGTAAGGAACCGTGACTGTGAATAAACAATTCACGTTCGTTTTCAAATCGGTTGCTACTAAGGACGGCATAACTCCAATTCTAATTATTGGGGTCAACAAACAGAAATTTATACTTCCGCTTGATGTGATGGTTTTTTTATTGATTGCTATCATTGCCGTAAATAGCAGGTGGGCCATAGGCTCCACACTGACTCGCAGTGATCTATGCATGTTCACTGCTACTGGCGGATGTGTCGCAGTAGTAGTTTCCTTTCTGTATCCAAGAATCATTTCGCTGAAACTGTCCAGCGTGGGACTACTCATTCCGATCATGCTGGCATTTGAATTGGTACTTTTTTGGGCTCACCGAACATTCCTGCCCGTTAACTATGATGCTTTACCGCAGCTAGTCCGTTCGACGCTTTCAGCGTCCATCATTATGCTTGTCTTGCTTCCCTCGTTTTACCGCTGGAGCTCCAGACGTGGATCAAAGCACCCTGGAGCAAAGCAAAGAAAATGAACGAAGTGCTGATGCTCTCCCGCAGAGAAAGCGACGTCTATATGAACCCTGTTGGTTTACAGGTTTACCGGCCGTTCCAAGGTGCCAACCATCTACATTGTTCCAATCATAGAGGAATGGGTATTTCTCCGTTCGCTAAATCCGTGTGGTGCCGTGAACTACTAGCCAGCCGGTTCAAGTCACGCTTTTTTCACAAACAAGACCAGTTACCGTCCATTTAGTTCTCGTATCCTCAAACCAATTGGCGAGGGCGGTAGAATGGCAGATTTTCGTGTTGAAGAGCTAGACAAAGAAGTAAGTGAAGGAAAGTCAGTGACCGGCTTTCCCACATTGGACACGCGGGAAGAAAACAACATGGCCCGGTCGATGCGAGACAATCGAACCGGCCAACCGAGTTTGCCCGCACTTGAATTGACAGATAACCTCAACAGCAAACCGGCCACCAAGCCCGCACCACCATCCGAACAGCCATTGGCAAAATCCGGTGACAACATCGGGACCGAGGCCATGGCGCCGGCTGGAGGAACATCTGGAGCCCCTCGGGAACAGGTTTCCTCTAAGCCTGCCGAAAAGGCACAAAGTGACACGACAACTGCTCCAGACAAGCCCCAAGCACCAATAATAGAGCTTCTACCCGCTCCGGCTCAACCGGTTAGAAGATCCCGCCAACTACAGTTCGCTCCAGAAGGTGGAAGTCTGCCAACGATGGTTGCCGGTCCCCGAGATACCAGCCGCGATCGCATCACCAACGACGCACAAGGACGTCCACTGCTGGAAGAAAGACGAAATCGACAAGAACAGCTCGAGGCGCGCATTGAATATCGCGACGGTATCCGAGCACGTGAAACAACCTTCGACAGCCAGGGACGAAGAACTAGTTCCACCACCTTCGACAGTCAGGGGCGGCGCCAGGAGGAGGTGCAGTATGTTCCTTCCACCACTTTACCTCGACAGACTACTCAATTCAGGGAGAATGGTGAGCGGTCCCGGCAAATTGATCACGGTGCCGACGGGGCTCCCTCCGTGCAACGAGCATATGGTGAAAATGGCGCGCTGGTAACAACTGAACAAATGAATGGCGACGGTCGTCCGGTTAGCAGAACTGATCATCGCACGGGCACACGCACTGAAATCGAATATCGACAAGGTCATAAAGCAGACAGCCGCATTGAAAGGGAATACAGTGCTCCAGGCACCCCGCTCTCCGTTTCCCGCTTCGACATGGAGGGACGGAGAACCACTCGCGAAACTTACACCGCCGATGGTACCAGAATCGCAAGCTCGATCAATTTCGCTGCCGATGGTGTCACACCGGTAACTGAATCAAGATATGCAGAGAATGGAAGACCATCAGTGAGCATTCGGTTTGAGGCAGATGGACGAACAACTGCTGCGGAAACCCGCTTCGGTCCATCAGGCAATAGAATATCGGAAACAACTTACCGCAATTCATCCTTCGGTGCAACCAGAACATCTCTGACGACCTTTGGTGAACAATCGGGCTCTCGAGTTGAAACGGAATTCCATTACGATGGACACAGACCGTCACGCACAAGGCAATTCCAGAACAATCGGTTGACCGCTGAGACCCGAGTTGGACTCGACGGGGTAGAGCAAGCCCGCACTTCCTTTGACAGTTCTGAACGACCTCTGGTGACAGTGACCCCAACAAGCACCACTCGTCATCACCACAGCGACCTGCCCAACGGGCCGAGCTTCAGAGAAGTAACCCATCAAACAACCGACAGGAATAACGGTAGCACCGAGTGGTTCAATCAAAATGACCAACTGGTCCGCATGCGGCACGCCAACGGAGCGGAGTTCATCGTCTCGCATGACGCACACGGCGATCGCAGTTACCGAGCTGACGAGAGAGGAGAACAAGTAGTTCCCCGCACTTTCACTGACAGGCACACGGCACGCGAAGTTCGAGTCACTGCCGACGGCCAGTATTTTGTCCGGCACGGCAATGAGGAGTATCAGTTTGTTGATGCCGGTCAATACGATCAAACTCAGCCCGGCAATACCTTGGGTGGTGGCGCTATCAACAACCGAACAGACCGACCCTTGCTGGCAGTGGGCAATGGTCCCGACCATCCGGATGGACGGAAAGGCGATGCTTTTCTACGACTGATCCGCCCTGGTGAAAATACCCATGGGGGCCCGGAAATAATTGGCGGTAGAGACTACGATGGCATTATCCTCGACCCTCGTTATCAACCGGTTACTTTGCCGAATGGGCGTATTCTCATGCCTGCAACGGTTCCGCACCATGTAGGCATATATAAGTTCAATGATCTTCAGACTGTTCGTGTTGACAGATTTGAGGATAACGGGCGAGCCGACTTCAGCATTTTTGCGGCAAGGACCGGTGGTCACCGCTGGACCGATATATCGGAGTTCACAGGCGGCAGCGACATATTTCCTCAAAGACGTGGCCAAATCGTCGCTGAGAGGCGCGTTTCAGGAGGTCGTCTCCAAGCTCCATGAGAGTCGGGTTGATGATGTCCACTCCAGGGCATTCAGGAGATTCCCGAAATTCCCGGGTCGCGACTCGATTTCCGGGAATTTTCCGCTACTAAGAAAGCATGAGAGTTCAACAGTGGCAAAGAGCGCATGATTTCTGCCTGAAGCATCCCAAAGCTAAGGGTGAATTGCTGTTATGGAAGCTGATGGTTCAATCCGCAAGGTGCTGTCGGCAACAATATTATCGATGGAAAAAAACATTCGTGCGCTAGAGTGCAAGGTTGAAGCGTTGAGTTCACCCAATACAAACGTGAAGGAACTCAGTTACAAGGTTGGTTCAAGTGGTGAGAACGCTACATCCGTCGGCGAAAAAAACTCCACATAATATCATTGGCAGAATCGTGCGGATGAGTTCGTCCGAATATCATTCGCAAGACATGGTTGCTTCCTTTGGTGCCAGGCCAGGTATGACCTCCGCCAACTACTCTCACCAGAACGATTTCCGCGCCTCGTTCTGCATTCTGAGCCAACTCTACCTGCAAGGCCGTTGATTTCTCAGTACGCAATGCAACCGCATCAGTTCGACCAATCTGAAGAAATTGATCCAATGACGGAACCGTTGATAGACATGCAATTGTTGCCTTGTTATGTTCGCACCAAAACCGAAATGTCTCTGGCACCGATAGCCAACGGGGTGCAATTCCTTCCCATTTGTTTAGCCTGTCGTCTGAACCGCTTACCATGATCATCGATATAGGATGGCGATGTCTCACGCTTCGTGACCAGGTAACGTCGAGGTTGGAACAGACCGGTGCAAATGCAGAGATCTGCAAAGCCAAACTATCTAGCCCGGCGAAATAGTGGAGCAGATCAGCACCGCTGGAAAATCCGGTTGCATATATCTGCCGTGGCTCAACGTTTTCGTGCTCGATCAAATATTTGATAAGCTCTTCGATAAACCGCGCGTCAAGCGCAGACTGATGAGGTGTCACGTCTAGCGAAAATTTATGACCCAGTTCGGGATAGACTAAGATTACCCCTTCCCGCTCAGCCAAACGGTTAAGGTCAGTATGTCGCATGAAGTGACTTGCCGACGAAAAGCTTCCATGCAATGCCAACAACGCACAACGCCTGGCAGTAGTTGTCACGTGATTCATGGAACGGGGCTTGTACAATATGAATCGGCGTACAAGGCCATCCACGGCCACCTGACGCGCATGGGGAAACGATTTAATTTCAACTTCGTTCAAATCTACTTGCGCCGGCTATTGCCCTATCGCCAGCTTCGCCTCCTCTGCTTTATTTTACGCCGCGTTACGTTTTGAGGGAAGCAGGCGACGCATTTTATGCTTAAGCACAACCAGCAGATTATCGCCCAGGAAAGCCTCCGCTATATTCCGAACAAGAGCCGGATTGACTCCCGCTGGATAGAAGTAGAAGTAATTGGGCTCCCAGTGGCTTGGCTTAAATTTGCCCTTGAAGTACTCTAAAGTCTGAAAGTGATAGATGAAAGACAGTCTCTTGTAGGCCAACCGAAGAAGGCTGTTCAACCACGGATGCCGCTCGTCGCGATCGGGAAGCCCGGCCAGCGGAGCCAACGCCAGAGTCGCCATCTTGTATCCCTCAGCAGACAACTGTTGTAAAGCTCGGGTCAGGAGCAACTCAGTGGTGCCGTTTGGTGCGTCAGGCTCCCGAATAAGATCCTCAAGATACCAGCCGCTTCGACCATAAATGGGCGAACAAGACAGAAATGCTACCAACTTGCCGGTAGTATCCACAGCAAGGAAGAATTTCTTATGCTCCTTCCAATCGAGTGGACGAAGTTGGAAAAGGAACTGCATCGCAGGCAACTCTCGTGTATCTTGCCACCGATGGCAGAGAGCTGCGACTTGATCGCGATAGAGATCATCATACTCAACTATTTGCAGACCCAACCGTTCCGCACGGTTGACCGCCTGCCGAATCGATTTCGACGGCTTTGGCAGTTTCGTAAGATCAAAAATGGGTTCTTTACCGATGAAAACCGAATCAAATCCGAGTAGTTCAAGCTGAACTTTGGATGAAGCTCTCGCCGGCAGCAGTCCCAGAGTTTTCTTACGATCAACAGCAATCTCCTGCAGTTTCGATAATAGAAGGGGAACAGACTCATCAGGAGCAACTGGCTCCCCGGCGACAAGAATAAGGTGATCGGTTTCGACAAAGGGGACATAACCTTCTACCGGGGGTAAGCGGAAGTATTGCACACCTTTGTAAAGACTCAAGAAGGAATGTGTGTTGCAGCCATACTTTTGGACGTCATTCAGGGCGTTTCGATGAATAGTCTCCATGTGTGCACAAACATCCTGTTCGAAAGCTCTCGTCTTGGGCGCTGCGAGCCGGTCAGTGCCCTCATCTGCTCGTGTCGCCGCACTTGCTGCATTGCCTGGCGTTGTTCGCTCCGACAATGTGCTTGTTCCTGGTGTAACGTTTATCGATGAAAAGTTCTGCACGACGAATATTCCCTCCAGCCACGTTGAGAACTCGATTCGACTGCAAGTGCGTGATCAACCGGAACGCACCGAATATCGACGCGCCCTCAATGCAGATTACTGGCTACAATTACAAATAAGTTGATGTGTAATTGATGAATTCCAGGATCAACTTACACGCTGCGACGTGGAGTTGATGTGAATTCTGTTGAATTGACCACCCTGGTCGGGTGTAAATGAACCACCAATAGTTGCAGACACACACCGTCGTACAATCGAACTATCAATGCACGACGAAGATCATTCGCGTTGGTTTCCGTCAAACCCAAGATTTAATGCAGACAGAAAGCGGTACGGAAGCGGGGATGACTACTTTGCATCGAACAATTCTCGCTGAATGAGCTTCTGATCGGCTTTGCAGTGGATGTGGTCGAGATTGTCAAGCAAGTGCCTGCTTGCTTCTTTCGACAAATCCTTCCGATGGATTAACTGCAACAAAATTGCCTTTTGATCTTTGGCGTAGTGGACTTTACCGAAGACCAGGTCGATTAATGCAGTTTGCTCTTCTGCAGTGAGCGAGGGTGCGTTGGCTTTCGCGTTGATTAACTCGGTGATGTCCTTGGCGTAATGCAGCGCGGCGAGTTTCTGTGCAAATTTGGGATCATCGAGTTTGTAGTTTGCCGCGTCTTTCTTCTTGTCTGGTTCCGGTGTGTCGTCCAATTTGAAGGCGGCGAGCAATTGATCGGACCACTTCTGTTCTTCTGCAGTGCCTGGTTTGAATGAGTTTCCGTGTTTGATCCAAACCACCATTTGTGTTCCGTCGGGGCGGAGTTCACCGAACTTGGTGGTACCGTTTCGCTCTTCGCTCAGGGTTACGACCTCATTGGTTGACCACTTTGTCGGTTTTCCCTTCAAGAAGGTGATGTCTGCCGGTGCTTCTAACTTTATCTCGACTCCATTGCCTGACCGAGACGAATAACGCACTCCCTTGCCATTTACCGTCGTTCGCCCGTTTACAATGGAATTGACCAGCCCGCCTGCGGTGTCTTTCCACACCGAAGAAGAGGAAGTTGAAGACGAATTCGATGGGAAACTGAAAGATGACTGCGATGAGGAATTCGATGACGTTTCCGTACTTTGTACAACAGTGGTACCGGTGCGAGGATCTGATTTCACGTCTACTGTGAATGAGTGGTTGCATCCCACCAGTGCAAGCGATGAGAGACAGATTGTTATTGCTAATCGAAGTCGACCCATAAATCACCGATTCCTGCAACGCCTTTTGGCGATTCCTTTTGCTTTGTTTCCTTGAGGTCTAGGCATGAACGATCCCCCACCGACAGAAACTGCGGGATAATAATCGAGCTTCCATAGTTATAGTATATTCCCACTCGAGTTCAACTTCTTACGAACCTGCATCGATTCTAGCAATATATCCGCTTGCTCGGCTTCGCGCTTAGAATCGCCGTTTCCGATTTGAGTTAATGAATATAGGATGTTGCACATGCAACAGACAAGATAGTGGAGAAAGCCGCCTGTGCCCCGACAGAAGATAAGACGCAAACATTGGCTATATCAGACGCGAGTTCAAGAACAATTTCTATACGGCAGCAAACTCAATTTGATGAACGTCTTCCTCAGAAAGTGCAACCTGATCGGCCTGAAGATCTTCCTTCATATGTTGCGCACTGGTGGTGCCGGTCAGTGGAAGCATTCCTATCTGCATGGAAAATCGAAATATTACCTGCGCAACGCTGGCACCTGATCGCGCAGCTATAGAGCGAATAGTATTCCTAGCCATGACCTGTCCGTTAGCAGTCAGCAGAGAAAATCCCTGATAAATTATGCTTTCACTTCTGCAAATTTCCCGCACCTTTTGATCCCAGCCCATCACGGCGTAACATCTGTTTTGCACCACCATGGGTTTTGTTTTTGCCTTCGCGCAAAGTTCGATCAGCTGTTCCGCTGTTACATTGCTAATGCCTATCATTCTTGTTTTGCCGGCCCGATAGAGTTCCTCAATAGCGGTCCAAACTTCCCAATCTGCATCGGTCAACCCCTTGCGGGAATAGGGACCGTGGAGCACATAGGAATCAATGTAATCGGTGTGAAGATGCTTCAGCGAGCTCTCCATAGATTGATTGACTTGAGTAGTGAGGTCTGCCGATGCATCATATGGAGTTCGATGATCCTGTCCGTCCACTGAAGTAAATTTCGTTTGCAGAAACAGATTCTCCCTGGAAAAATTCTCTTGCTGAAGCGACTGCAATGCGTCCCCCACCATCGCTTCCCGGTAGTGGATTAACTGATTCGCCGTATCGATCGCTGTGAACCCGGACTCAACGGCAAGTTCAACAAGTTTCGCAGTGGATTCTTCTTTCCAGGCCGTGCCATACATAAATGAGGGAACAGTCACCTGGTTGTATGCGGTCAACGGCATTTGGATCTCCTCAATAATGACAACATGAAACATCTTGAAATTAGTCAAACTAAGTTCTGGTAGGGGATTCGAAAAACCGCTACATTATGAACAGCGAACACCACGCAATGTCGATTTCCATAGTTAGCCGCGACTTCTGATGACATCATCCCGAAACCAGGAATCCAATTATAATCTGCAACGCCTCTATGAGCATGGAGACTGCCCTGATTTGACTAAATGCCCTGAGGACTTTACAGGTAAGAGAGATGCTAGAGAAAACTAACTGGGAAAGTCCGAGGGAGACGCCAACTGATGCGAAAAGATCTGGTGACTGGCATCAAGCCTTAAAACTGAAAGCTCCGGAGAGAACAACAATGCAAAAGATCATCAATTGCAGCGCAGTGGCACTGATTGCCACGTTGGTGCTATCGACCCGAATGTTCTCGCAAGAAGCATTCGATTCTGGCGCCGGCAAACGCTCTCAAAGAACCGGGTCGCAAACACAACAGGGTCGCAACAGCACCAGCAGGACAGGGTCCCAAACGAATCAGGGAAGAGGCCAAACCACTCAAGTAAACACCGCCGCGGGGATGAAACAGCCAGGCGCGCAGGGTCCGGTACATTTTGATGGAAAGAGCCTGACAGGACAGTGGCAAGTGGCATTTCGAAACCCTGACGGCTCAAAAATTAATGGACTTATGAAGCTGACTCAGAAAGGTGATGTTCTGCAAGGTTCCGGGTCAGATCCCAAGGCTGAGTATAAGGTCCAAGGCAAGCTGACTCAGAACCAGGGCAAACAAGAGGTTCAACTCAGCAAACAGTACCTGAACGCACAGAAAACTGTCATCGGCAAACAGATCTTCTATAACGGAGTAATTGACAATGTAAATCCGAAAGGTCCATATTTCATGCATATTTCAGGAACATGGAAGTTTCAGAAATCCACTGACGGAGGCCCCCAGGGAAACGGAGTCGAACTTCGCGGACTGTGGGAAGCGGCCCTGACCGGACCAACGAGCTAAGACCTGCTTGTTCTTGATAATTGTCCGCACTCTATGGATCATTCGATATGGGCTTACGATAAGGTTTATTTATCCTTCTTGTCGCTTGGTTGTCTCAGGACGGATAACCTGACATCTGTTAGCAGTTCGGGCGGGCTGGTCGTTGTGTCTGCGCTGCTGTGAAGTTACTGCAGCAAAAATAATTTCCGAATTTCGGAAACCAAAATGGCTGCTCGACGTCTTGTCTAAGGATCGGTCGTGCCTTTATTACTAAAATTCCCCGTGACTACCGTGAAGAAGTTAACTGAAGAACCGCGCTTATATGCGCTGAAGGGTATTACCTACTGTCTGATTATATGCATTCAGTCTCCATGGTTGCCAGTTTTCGCGAACTCACCCGCCACCAATAGAGTTCGTGCAGATAAAAACAAACTCGCATTTGCCACGAGAGCATCATGGTATGGGGGAAGATTCAATGGCCGACGCACAGCTTCGGGCGAGCGATTTGATCAAAACAGCCTAACGGCGGCGTCGCCAAATCTTCCTTTTGGAACCACCGTAACGGTAAAAAATCCATTAAACGGACGCACCTGCAATGTAGTCATAAATGATCGTGGTCCACATGTAAGGGGGCGTGGGCTCGATCTTTCCCGAGCTGCCGCGCAGAAGTTAGGAATAGACGGAGTTTCACCCGTGGTCTGTTACGCAGATAGAACCGCTGCTGGTGCTCGTCATCCACACGCTGGCAGTGCCACCAGAATTGCCAGCATTCGACCACAGCAAATAGATCTCCCGCCGGATGCAGCGGAGAAACTTGGTATAAAGGGACGATCGCCACTGATATCATACTCGGACCAAACGGCCCCCGGCGGATTTCGTACTGTTCGTGCCGAGCGTACGAAGTCAGGCAGCTATCGGTTTAGTTTTATGCGCGTTTTAAAAGGGACTGCGCGAGCAATAAAAGGAACAGTCAGGGGCACCGCCCACTGCGTTGCTAGATTATTTCACGGTGTCAAGACAAAAGTGGCAGCAGCTTTGCGATGAACCATGGTGCCTAAATTAGGAAACCTCGGTTCTGTCTTGGTCTCTTATAACAGCTTGTTTATCAAGGAGCTTATTCATTATCAATCTTTCCGATGAGGTTCCACCCATCACCGAGCTATAGCAACCAGACACCACAAAGCCGAAGCGAACCAACAACCGCAATGCGTCATCATTGTTCGGGCGAACCCTCACACTCAGAATTGAGAAACCTCGCCTTACCCCTTCTTCCTCCCGCCGAACAAAGAGGGAGGCTGCAAGTCCGCGTCGGCGAAATTCTGGTTGAGTGCACGATGCAACAAAGTAGTATGAGTCTTCCAGTGCGCCAGCTGCCAAAAGCTCACTACTGGCATAATGATCTTCAAGAGGAAGACCGATGGCAAACGCTACAACACGTTCCTCGTCAGTTGTCGCGACTATAAAATCCGCATTGCTGGCGTGGTACTTGAGCAATTCTGCTACCGCGGTGCCGTCAGGTCCTGCAGTCCAATTTTCGAAACATGGGGCAGCGGCAAAACAGGTAATCCATAGCGTCGCGCATTGCAAAAGATAATCGTGAGGCAAATCTTGTTGAAAAACCTTGATTATCATCGCACCTGTCTACTGGCGAACCAACACCATTATATTCAATCTTCTCACTGGTTAATCCATTTTCCCAAGATTACCTTATTACTTTTTGCTGGCCTTCTTAGCCGGCGGACGAGCAGCGTCGGAAACAGCTGTTACCTTGAGTTGCATCTCAGCGGGAGAACGATGAATCCCGAACCACGTTTGGTCACTATTCAACAATTCGGCAACAGCAGCGTAGTTAATATAGTGCTCGTTATGAACCTGTTCTTTGCCGTCTTTTCTCGGAGGATCTGTAATGGGAATACCTCCTGCATCTTCAATCTTTTTCCTAATCACAGGAGTATCTCTGCCCATGCGAGCCGGTTCACTAATTCCCGCTGCTGCTTTCAGTGCGCGATCTTGCTGATTGCCCAACACGTAAGTGGTACCCGCCAACCGCGAGTAAGTGGCCTCGCCAATTTTGGTTTCCTTTAAATCAGGGTGCACCTCAATATAATGATGAACTCGTTCAGTCGGTTTCTCGCCCTTTTGCGGCGCGAGAGCACCCTGATTCACATCGGCGCCATGACTAAATCCTATGATTTCGGTGTTTTTCGCTCCGACTGTTTTTTCGATTTCCCCGAACCACGGATGAAATTTACTTTCACTCTTGGCCGCAATTGCAGTGTCTATTTTGTAGAGATCATTTTTTTCCTTCATGATTTCCACGTTATAGGGACTGGCACCATCGAAGCTAAGCGGTTTTCTATGTGCGTTCCAGTCCATGGAAATAACCGGGTGTCCAGAGGTGATTTCCAGCGCGAGCGCTTGAACATCAGAGGCATCGGCACTAGTAATGATACCGTGGGTGTATGTGCAAACACTTTTTGAGCCCGACAATTTTTCGTGTCGCTCTTGCATTTTGCGAACTTCAGAAATGAAGCTGTCTTTGGTTATTTCCTCACGATCCTTGAAATCAAACTTGCAGTCCTTGAGGTGCGTTGCTCCCACAGGCACAGTGATTTCAACAGTTCGCGCGAAGGGTTTTACATCCTCACTTTTGTTTGGAGGAAGAGGTCTTTCCGTCAGTCCCACTTCACGCAAGGTATATGTCGTGGAAACTAGCCTACCCTTTTCGTCTCTCGTTTCTCGCGGCTCAAACCCTTTGATATCGGCATCACGGCGCAACGCATTCTGAGACCATCGTGTAAACACAGCTTCCGGAGAGCGGTCCAGCTGAATTCTTACATCGAAATCTAGTTCTCGGGCAATTTGATCGACTTCGGTGGGCTTCTCAGACGTCTCGGTTTTCTCGGAGACGTCCGCTTTTGGCTTTTCCTTCTGGTCTTTCTCGGAAACAGGTTTCAATACACCAAGGCTGCTCTTAAACGGATTTTCTGAAAAATCCACTGTTCGACTGGTGGGGGCAACACTGCGAACGGGTAACTCGTCCGCTCCCAAAGCAACCCAGTTCAGGTCGCTTGGTTGTTCGACCTCTTCCGCTTGCTCATCCAACTCCCCACTATCTGACCGGTCCCACATCGCCAAATCCTCGTTCGTCCCAATATTAATCTGTGACCATACCTCACATTTATGAAAAGTATGTTGCATGAGCGCTCCTCCTGGAAATTAATCCACGGCGAAACTATGTCGAAGGGCTCGGGTAATGACCAGTGACAGGGGCAAAGCGAGAAACTTCACTTGATTTGGCCGATGACACGTCGACCACATCTTCAATGACACCAGGAGATAACAGGTGAGATCAATATGTGACTGGGCAGATGCGAGGTTTTGCCATGCTATTTCATCGGATGGCGGCTCGATGGTACATCCGGGTTCTCTGCGGTTTTTCCATGAGCCGGAAGTCTTTCTTCCTTGCCAGCGCAACTTTGTTCAATGCTGGAATGCGTGCGCCGAGCCTTTTCATACCAATTACTTTGCAGGAACCTTCTCCCGAGCTATGGATGCCTTTGCTCGAAGTGCATCTATTTTCGTCCGCGTCTCAGGGGCGGAACCATGGTATTCAAGGCAGGCTATCGCTGCTTCATAAGCGTCCGCAGCGGCTTCATGGTTTCCTTCCTTGGACTTATTTTCGGCCTCTGCCGCAAATTTATCGGACCAACCGCTGATGTAAGCCCTGCCAGCCTTATCGTCTTGTAGTCGCTTGCCGACCTCTTGAACTAACTGAGAGGCCATTTTTAAGTCGCTGCCGGCATCGGTGTTCTTGTTTCGGCGCGAGGCCTCAACAATTTCATCAAGCTGTTTGTCTAGCATCTTTGTAATTTCGGCCTCGCGGTTCTGGTTTCGAAGAACCGGCAAGAGCTTGTCCACAATATCGGTACATTTCTGCCAGTCCACCGGTTCGCCTTCAAACGCCTGCGCCAATGCACCGGATAGTTCTTTTTCGATAATAACAGCCAGCGGGTTTGCTTTATCACCAAATATTTTCCGATCAGATTTTGGAATCGATTCATCCTTAGCCAGACTCGATAACGTGGATTCGAGATCACACAGGGTACCAAAGCCGGACTCTTTCTTATCCCCGCCGCTCCTAAAATCTTTTAGTGCGGACTCACATACGGATTGGAACAACGGATCGATCTCCTGCTTGATATTTTCAGCCGGTGTAATTGACTTGAAGAGAACCATGTTTGAATTGAGCACTTTGATTGCATTATCGTGGTTGCCGACTTTGCTACACTCCAGAACGTAGGACTTCACAAGTTCTCTGGCTTCGGATTCTTTACCCTGTTCCTTCAAGTACGTTACCATTTCATCCACCGTATTGCTGGATTCCACTGACGCGTTCTTTATTTGTCGGGCGAGTAGCTTCTGTCGCAACTCAAACCCTTTTGACGCAAGTTCGCCCCGGGTTTTCTCCAGAGCCGCCTTGTAATTTGCGTCCAGTCCTTCTCGCTGGGAAGTTTCCGTCGCCAGAGCCGCTAGTCCATCAAGCAGTTTGATCGCCGCTTCGGTTTTGCCTGATTTGGCCAGCTCTTCCACTTTCACTTTCACCAACTCGACGGACTTCTCGAATACATTCACCGCCTCTGCAGGCTTCTCACTTGCCATAAGGAACCGAACAATCCGACCCGTAGTATCACCGACCCTGGTGGCACTGTCAGGATCGATGGCTGTCTCTACCGACGCCTTCAGAAAACTCTCCCGAAGTTCCGCCACCCGGTCTTGCTTACCGAACTTTGTCAGCGCTTCTTCAAATGCACTTAGCATGTTCAGCGATAGTGTAAAGGACGAATCTGCCTTAATTGCATCAGGCATGCAAGATTTCATCAGTGCGAAAGCATCATCGGTTTTTCCCCGAGCTATTTGAACCTTAATTTGCCAGAAGACTGTATCAACATACCCGGCTCTGGATTTCTCAAGATTCTCTGCTAGATCGGAATTATCGGGATTCGCCTTAACTTGTTTTTCCAATTCTTGCAGCCGCTCCATACGCAGCTTTGCAAGCAATGCCAGCGCACTTTCTCCCTTGGCTAATTCTTCTTTGTCCGGATTTTCCTCACTCTTGAAACCAGCTTCGAGATGTTCGTTGGTTCGTTTGGTGAGATCAGCCAGCAAGCCGTTCAGCAGATTAAAATCGTTTTGCGAAAATTCTCCATAGTTGAGCTCTCTCTGGAATTTCAAAGCAATTAGCTGAGGACGCAATGCCTTGTCATAGTCTTTGTCTCTAATGTTTTTGAACGCCTCCGTGCGCAATTTGGTCAACATATCGGTCAACCATTGTTCGATAGCAGGGGTCAATTCCCCGCCATTTAACTGGCGGTCGAGTTCAATGGTCCTTGCCAGATCTCTTTCGACCGAATCATATTCGCCGTGCGTCAGGTCGCGAAGAATTCTATGTGTCAAAGTGTCCCGCAAGTAAACGTTCAGCTTCGTCAACGTCTCCGATGTCTCTCCGGGCTTAAGCCCCTTTTCCAGAATTTGCTTCTGTGTTTCGAACACATCGACTAGCTCAGCTGCACGCGTTTGCTTTTCACTTAGCAGTATGATTTTCTTTTGATCCAGGGCGTCGAGATACTGCTTATCGGACGGCGGGTTTTTCTTGTAGATCTCGAGTGCCTTGTCAACGGCCCGTTCCGAAGCGGCTTTATCGTGCGGCCACAGCAGTTGTGAAAGCTGCTTATATGCATCACCTAGCTCGGCTTCTTTGCCAGGCTTACCATCCAACTCAGCGATCTTCTTGTTGGCCGCATCAACACTTGTGATCCTCGGTCTCTCCTGAAAGGCATCATACTGCCTGAGCAACATTGCTCTGGTAGCGGCCTTGTCCGCGCCCTGGTTGCCTTCCAGCGCCGACTTGAAGAATTCTTCCGCTCTCTCGGGCTGATTTTGCTGTTTGTGATACTGCCACAGCATTCTCACCAATCGTTCGTACTGGGACGAGGCAGTGCCAAACTCTCCCGCTGTCGCTTTCATTGCGTCCTGAAGTGAAGCTTCTGCTTTTGCACGTGCCTCAGCCTTCTTATCATCCGGCGTTAACGCCAGATCTAACCAATCCTTGATGAACCGTTGGTTCTTGTATGTGGTCGTGTTCTTGTCTCTGACAGAGCCAAGGTCCGTTTCGATCTCCTTAGACATCTCCACCGCACGTTCTGGCAGATACTTAAAACCCGGACTTGCCAAAGTCATGTTTAGCACATCCAAACGAGCTTGCACTCGGGTGCTCAGCAGGTCTTCCTTCTGCTCGCCAATTGATCTGTTGAGAGCATCCTTCGACGATCTTATCTGCACATCAGCTATGCGCCTATACGATTCAAGTTCTTTGGCTTGCCGCTCCATCAATTCTGAGGCAATACCATAAAATCTTTCTCTGGACGAAATCGGTTGGTGACCGAGCAACAAATAAATATTCGCAAGATTCTTATTTTGATCAATTCTTCCCTGACTACCTTCGGGATAGTAGATTTGAGCCAGGGCGTCGCTTAATGAAGCACAACCGACCGACAGTTGAAGTGTCGCAGGTATCAGCTTATCGTTCATAACCACATGTGGTACCGCCAACCGGGCGTATCCGTTCAGTGCAGACAACAGTGCAGGAACGGAGCCAGTGTCCTGGAGAGAGCTTACCAGCCGTCGGCACAACTCCTGGACTTCTGCGCTCTGAGCACAATGATTATTGCCGTGGGCCTGAGCCGTCGACTGAAGTTTCTTAAGGTCCTCTTCTCTGACTCCAAAAGCGGCCAATGCCAACTTAAAAATTCTCGCAGTGTCAGCCAATTGAGTTTTGTCTCCGCTCTTCAAATTGGCAATGAGGACAAGTCCTTCACCATAGCGATGCATGGCTTCCTGTAGTTCGCGGGCTTTAGCAGCATTTCTCGCGTCACTGGATGTCAGATTTTTCTCAATGTACTCATTTGCTTCACGAAGGACTTCTAGAGGTGACGTTCCGTCAAGATCCTCTACTTTCTTCCCTTGAGCCGCTGCTAGTCTATTGATTACGTCGGTCTTTAGTCCCGAAAGGGAGTCTTCTGAACATGGTATGTGTGAATCGGACAAGAGTTTCACTACATCTTGCCTGATCGCTTTTTCTTTTGAATCTAGAGCAAGCTCGAGAAGCTGTTGCTCCGCCATCTGTCGATCGGTCTTGCTCTGGAAAAGTGCATGAAGCGCAGCCATTCTCACTCGATCATCGTACTTTGAATCCGTGAGTTCCTGCAGTGTCTTACGGCGTACATCTTCTGTCAACAAAGGCAGGCCTTTGGTCGCCATGATGATACGTTGCACTGCATCGTGAACGTCTTCATCATAGCCATTGGTTTTTCCTTCTTTGCCTTTTTCCAGACTTTCGAAATTCTTCGGCAAGAATTCGTTGAGTGTTCTTTCGGTTCCTTGTTGGGTCGGGATGCGATCCGCTTCGGCAAGCACGCTCACCCACTGGCGTTCGAACATCTCCCGGGCGCGAAGTCTTAATTGTGGTGGCATTTGATCGTTCTCGGCTCGGGAGACAACCGCAACCCGCATGGTCGAATACGCATCGCTGTATGTCTCAAATGAAGCTTTGCCATGCTTGTCGAGTAGATCAATCATGGCAACCGTGGCTCCCACTTTGTCTTTCTGAACTTCTCTGGCTGTTTTGACCATTTCGCCGATAGCCTTGAGAATTTCGCGCTTTGCTTCAGGAGCTACTCCGGGATTCGACAAGAGCTTGTCCAACCCATCGACCAGAATTCTACGGCTCTCATCCGATGTTTTTGCATCGCTCTTAAGTGCACGAAGCATTTCATCTTTTAGGAGAGAGAGATTTACGTTGTCGGAACTTTGCGAGCAGAGATCTCGCAGCTTCTCCGCAATCTTCCTCTCGCTGAAGGTCCACGGGTCCGACTCGTAAACCTGCAGAGATTCACTACTGCTGCGGGCAAAATCATAACGTTCGCTCTGCTCGTTGCTGTTGAACGAGCGCAAGCCTGGCGTCGATGTACGCCGGTCGTGTGTATCTCTGTGCTGATAGAATGCAGGCCCCATTCGCGAACCGTTGCGAACTAGACTTCCCAACGCGAGAATTGCAGCATCTCTTTCAGAGACGGTTTTGTCCCCAACTTGCACTGTTTTGTCTTTGGAGCCGGTCATAGATGTATTGTTTAGATCTTCCACGCCCTTGTTAAAGGCCGTAACTGCACGATTCTGGGCAATGAGTTCAAAGACGATGAGATTTTTTCGCTCGAATTCTTTGATGTACTCCTCAGTCCATGAACTGTCCAGGTTTTTTACCGTGCTGTCCCAGATTGCTGCCAATGTTGTCCGGTACTGCAACGTCTTATGAGGTTCACGATCGGCATCGATATAGTCGAAGATACTCTTGCTGCCAGCCATCTTCTTGTATCTATCCACTACCATTCTGTCAATGTCGGAAGGCTTGAATTCCTGTTTGTTTTGCTCTACTTTGGCATCCACTACCTCTTGTCGAGAGCGCTGCGAGTTGCGATCTCTGATACTACCGGTGGGATCATAATATCTCGCCATTCTCTCTTTTACTGCCGCATCCGGTTCAGGGACTGCCAATGGTCCCAGAATCTCCCTTCGCTCCTTGTTTCTAGGAAGAAGTCTTTCAATGGCATCTACAGCAGCAAGACGCACAGCAGGGGAATACTCGGTCTTGGCGTCGACAGCGTTCTTCAGTATCTCCACCTGCATTTTTGCTCTGATACCCAGGTTGCCGATGGCCTTTACGGCAGCTGCACGCACCTCTTCCACCGGTTCGGTTTTGCTATCGGCTCTGGCTAGCAATTTCGCCGCGAATTGACCTTTGATCAGACGATCTTCACTTCCCTGAAGCAATGTACTCGCCAATTCAATGAATTTGAGTCTGGCCCTGGCTGCTTCCAGCTGCTTGCCAGGTTCAAGCGCGGTAGCCGCCGGCATATCTAAATTGTTGATTGCGCCGATGACCAGCTTTCGCCGCCAGTTTCCATCAGGATCAACCTTTTCCAAAGCCAACAGAGGAGAACCACCAAGACGATCGCCCGCCATTAATGCTTCAAGAGCCCGGACAGCAATCTCCGGCTGGTCCTTGGCCGTCAGGCACTCCTGAAGATATCCCGCGGACTTTGTGTCAATCTTGCCAGCATCCGGCACCATCGAAATTCGTACCAGCGTCTCAGCAGCGATCAGTTTTCGCTCCCATCCTGCTTTGTCCGTTGGTTTCGAGGTTGCGTCATTTTCCAGCAGCTTTTTCAGCTCACCATCTGTAATACCGGGCGGATCCTTTAAAAAGAAGTCGCGAATCCGATCTCTGTCGGTATTGTCCAAATGTTCTTTCTTTATCAAACTCAGACACAACAAAGCCGTTGCTCTAACGTCTTTGTCATCGGCTTCTACCGCAACCTGTTCCAGCCGCCTGATAAGGTCCGCGGAGGTAAGTCCTGCGGTGAGTCCCTTTGCGGCAAAGGTTTCGCTGCGGTTAAATTGCCCTTCGCGCAGTTTCTCTTCAACCTGTAGGCGAGTAATGAGCCCGGCAAGATCTGCAATGGCGCGATTGCGATCTGCCTTGCTAACAGCTTGCTTGCCTTCGATTCGAGATAGCAATAGATCGCCTAACTGCTCTCCGGAAACCAACCCGTTCTCATGAAGAGCGGCGGCCTTTTCCGTACGAACCCTTGGGTCCGTTTGTTCTTGTAAGTCTTCTCTGAGAAGTTTTACCAGCTCCTCTGCCGTTAATTTTTGCTCTACCTCAATTGGACCATTTTTCGAGGCTATGACCTGGTCTTCAACCTGAGTTAGTTCGGTAAACTCAGGAACCGTTTCCTTTCTGCTGGAAATGTTTTCCGGCCAGGAGCCGTCTGATTTTCTACCAAGGGTAAGAATGGCAACAGCAGCGACTTTTTTTAGATTCGGATTGAATTTATCCTTATCTCCCCGGGCTCTTTCGGTAAGCTGCTCCTCGGATAACTGGCCTCCTCTAAACTTATTGTCCTGCATTGAGGAGATGGTTTTTCCATCGTAGCGGAAATACTTCATCAACTCTTGAATGTACTTTTGTTTGTCTTCTTCGCTTACTCCCGGTTTGGAGAGTTCTTTTACCTTTGCGATGATTTCCTCGGCTTCCTCCTTTGCCTGGCCGCGGAGATCCGGCAGTGTTTCTGTGAACCTTCGCATATAGTTCTCTGCTTGCTCTGAAGGCTTGTTGCCTGCTTCCATTACGTGCTCAAGCACGCCAGGATCATTCAGGTTCGCGTCACTCAAATTTTTTCGAGCAGCCTCAAGTGCTTTCGGTCTATATGGATCTGCAAACCGCTGTGACATGCCCACCGACTGCCAGATGAACATGCCAACGAAGGCTTTTTCACTTACGTTGAATCCACCGTGAGTAATTACATCAAGTCCTTTCCAGAAGGGAAGTTTCTCCAGCGCGCCGGCTTTCGCCAGCTGACTTGCCTTGATGAACTCTTCTGTTCCTCTAATGCTTGTAATAAATCCATCAGCAGTTTTGACAAGACGCGGGCTCAAGACCTCTCCGACTGCGCGCCCGGCTTTTGGCAATCTGGTCAATTCAGCAACGGACCAGCTGGCGTGTCCCAGGAAGTACAGAGTGCGCAAATCGCTCACCGCCTTCATCCATGGAACTTCGTGTGCCCCGGCATTGTGAAAAACACCAGTCAGTCCCAACCCGATCTCGAACAAGCCTTTCCGCGCGAGGCCTGCAGTGATGCCTTTTGGAAGTTCTACCGCCACTTCTGTTTTCAGTACGCGCCCGCCAATCTGCACCGCTTCCTTGGAGCCTATCTGAGCAACTTTGGCTGCAGCGCGCAATTCACCTAGACCACTAACGACCATTGATGCATCCATGGTCAGAGTGATTCCTTTTTCGCCGTAGTGTTTTATTTGCTGGCGAGTCTTCCAATCGGCCAGATCTTTGGCTTTGATCATCTCAACCTGACCGGGGCCGGTTTGAACCGCCACGTAGTCATCCGGTTTATATTCCACCGGCTTTTCAGATTTGGTTCGATGCACATCCTGCGCAAACGTATTCAAGTATCCAAACGGAGGCACTTCCTGAAACGCAACATCAGATGATACATAGACCTTGCTTAGCCTACCGAAAGCGTCGCGTTCTTCCTTGATCTCGAGATCGTAACTGAAGAGGTTGAACTTTTGCCAGTCGCTGCCCGGTTGCTTGTCGTTATCGATGACAAACTCTTTGGTTTTCGGATTGACCCAGCCGCCGTGAACTTCATACTCGCCAAACCCGGGCACATGATTGCGATCTTTGAACGCTTCGCCCAGTGCCTGCTGCACTTTGGTTTCATGCTTATCGCACCAGGACATGAGCGGGTCCAGCTTTTGCCTGTTGCCATCGCTTTGGAGCCGGATATCTTGAATCATGGAGGCGCCAAAATCAATGTTGGTGATTCTGCCGTTTCCATCCCGCGTGATTGTGACTCCCGGTGGAAGCTTATCAAGTCCGTCGCTCTTGAATCCAGTGCCGGATTTGTTGAGGTGATCGATAGCTTCCACAATACGCGTCACTCGCGTATAGGCGTGCATTGATTGTTCTACGGCGGAGCACCAGGTCTCCTTATCCATGCCTTCCGGCCGGCGCCACCCTTGCGGAAACTTGCCTTCTTTGATTCCCTCTTCCACTTTCCGAGAGAGGTAACGCTCCAGCCGTTCAACGTAGTTGGCATGCAGAGCTTTCTCTGCGGAGCTTACCCAATCGGTGACTCGACTTAGCTTTTTCACGTCTTCGAGTCTGGACGGATCTATGTCCAGATATCCCTTGCCCTGCCTGATTTCCTGCCGCAGTTGCTCCGAACTTTTTAGCACATCTTCTTGTTTGCCCGCAATTTTGAGGGGAAACCCGGGTGGAATCTCAAGCAGTTGTTGGTCTAAAGCTCCCAGAAGATCGGGCACATGTCCCTTTTCAAAAAGCTCCTTGATTCTTCGAAAACCTTCTCTTGTAGTTTCCCCGAATTCCGGCAGCTTGTGATATTTTCCGGGTTCTCCTTCAACGGGTTCTCCCAGTTCCTTCTGGAGCTTCTCTATAAATGCCTTTTTCTCTTCATCAGAAGAAAACTTGAGCTTGGACGCATATTGAACAATCAGACCCTGCAACTCTCGAATGCGGTCAACTTCCGCTTGTTTCTCAGGAGCCAGCTTGGCGACTTCTATGACTTCCTTAACTTGCGCTTTATCGTCGAGTTTTCCTGCAACAACAAGGTTGTCTTCGCTGTCCGGTGCGTTCTCTGTACCGTCACCCTCGTTGGAGTCCTTGTCGGCTACATCCGTTACGGATGAGACTTTCTGCGCGGTTTTCACTGTGTCGAACAGCTGGGAAAACAACCTGGTGGTCTCATCGGCATCGTCCGATCCGGTGTCATTCGAATCAGAATTGAACTGATCGAACTCGTTAACTCTGACATCTTCCATTGCAGCCCCCTTTCCACCTACGCGATCGACGATGCGCTGGAAAAGAATTATGCTTCCGTGCAACAGTAAAGCTTTCTTCCGCGAATTCGCCAGATTCAAGAACTTCGGTCGCAGTCTAGAACCTTCAACAATGAGTTTGCGTTTAGTTTGTTGCTATGTTGTTGCTGTCTGTGGATCAAGCGGAACAGTGGTACGGGCGTGCTCGATCACTTCTTGGACTCTGGTTGTGGTTTGCGAGGTTCAGGCTTTCGTCTTCCCGGGCACTGGAACAGAAAGTCAACCGGCAAAGATGTTCTTTCTCGGGCATCTGGCGCATCCGCGCATTCTTTACGTACGCCCTTCGATGCAGATTAGTTCGTCTTTTCGGAGTCGATCAGCCATGCATCTGAGCAAGAAACCACTCGACGAACTAGTTACCAGAGCCATAATCGCCAGCGCCACAAACATGCTCTCAGTTATTACATGAGCTTGCAATGCAATCATTCCAAAGACAATCTCTATGCTTCCGCGAGAATTCATTGCAATGCCCACTGCCAGAGATGAAGTCCCTGGCATACCAGTGGCGCGTGCACATGTGTAACACCCCCCTATCTTTCCCACACAAGCAGCAGTGAGCACCATCATGACGATTGGCCAGGAAAAATTCGTAATGAAGTTAACTGCAAGCCCGGCGCTGGCAAAGTACAACGGGGCCATGAAATTGGTGACCACACCGTCAATAGATTCACGGGTCTCTTTCGTAAGATGAGGTGAGCTTCCCAGCACTATTCCGACCATGAAAGCTCCGAAAAATCCGTGTATCCCGATGCCCTGCGTCAGGCTTGCACCCAAAGCAGCTGTTCCGATCACCAATCCTATAACCGCTGAAGGTTTTGCAAAATTTCGATTGATAAACGCAAGCAACTTGTTGCAAACCCACCGGCCCGCAGTCAACATCAGCCCGACAAATGCAAGTGTTATCCCGATCATGGTCACCATCGGCGTAACCGTGAAAGTGCCGACATCCTCAAGCTTGTCAAACGAGAAGACAATGCCGGCGATGGTCCAACCGACTATATCGTCGACTACTG
>JAKFUT010000076.1:940-24188 GCA_021732565.1 Candidatus Obscuribacterales bacterium | reverse complement strand
CATGAGGTGAGCGGAGCGATCAACATGGCCTTCTCATTCTCTGGCGCTTTGTTGAGTAAATCTGCCAGTTCGTCTTTTGAGTTGTTTGACAGGTACAAACTAGAGCGGACTCTATTTAGAATCATCGTCGCCGTTCCCTCAAACTTTGGTTGAATGTTTTCAGAAGACATTTCGATTCTATAGTATCCATCGAGGATGGCACATGTGCTAGAGCGTTATGACAGAATCGCCAGCACTTGTCGCCTTGAGATTATCCTACCCAATGTACTGTCAACGGTGCGGCAGTGTAGCCCGGCACTACCTTGCATGCCATCTTTTGTTTGAAAGTCAACTCACGCTAGCCAAGCAGGTCAAATCAGGTCAAGGAAGGGCTCAAGCGCCCGAGGCTAGAATTTGTTGTAATACTGAATCCATCCCGTATTTTTGAAGAATTGACTTCGCTTGCAATGGCTCCCACGCAAAATTTGTGAGCCAAAACTGATCGGGAATGCGTCTAATTCGACTCGCTATTTTCCAGAACCGAACGCAACAGATCCGTAACCGTATTGGCATCAGGTGATCGATTAATGAGAGGGGGATGTCCCTCCGCAATGATGCAAACCGTAGGAAATGATTTGACAGCGTAGCGATTGATCAATTCCTGTGCTTCCGGTGAATTGGCTTTACCGCTTCTGGAGTAATCCGTAATGATTATCGGAATACACTTCTCATTGGCTGTCTTCGACACGTACTCATCACTCAACAAATCTCCATTGTTATTGATGCAATGTTGGTCACGGGTCCTGGTAAAGAATATAAACAATGGTTTCTTTGTCTTAGAGCTTGCGCTGAATGCGCCTGCTAAAGGTTTCCACTTGATGTAGGCACCCTTAATGTTCTCTAAACCGCTACTTATTTCGGCGGCTTTGACAAAGGATTCCGGATAAATGATAAAGCTAATCTGGCTTTCGGCTTCAATCAGTCCACCATTTACATTCCAACCCTGCGGTGCCACACGCAACACAATTGGAGCAGACCTACCCAAAGAATCCAAGAATTTCTTGTTCTCATCATTTTCCGGAGCATCACTGGTACCAACTCTGGTGTCGAGAACTTTTACCGGAATGAAGCGGCGATCAATTTCGTCCGCCACGACTGAAGCTTGCAAATCTTTTTCGACTCTCTTGCAAGCTACGCAGTGCGATCCATGTGTAACGAAGATCAGCACCGGCTTGTTGTGGCCGAGAACCTCGCTATCTTTAACAGAATTGTAGCTCCGCCAGGGAATGTTCTTTTGATCTTTGTTCTGAGCAGACACAAAGATCACACCAATTCGACCAAGCAAAAGAGCAAGAGTGAGAATTAAGAACCATCGGGGTACAGCATTGCACAAATCACCCATTATCGCCGTATCCGACCTCTCGCCTATTGATGAGCCAACTCGCTACCATGAGCACGATTGATAGATTTGAAAAATATTCAAGAAGCAAACAAAAAACAGTGCGTAGATCCTGAGGAAATATGATCAGCGGAAAGAGGAAGAAAACGGCCGGTCGAAGAACGTCGAAGCATGAACTTCTTACCCAGAGATAAATACAGACCAACCATGAAGGTAATGTGGCGAGACTACTCTCCGGTACATCCGAATAGGCGATCAATAAAACAGTAAGAAGCGCACCGACAGCTCCGCCGAAGGATGACAGATCGGACGAGACAGCGCCGAATGTAGAACAAAGTACCATGACTGACGACAAACTCACCAAAAGCAGTGCGCTGGAAAGAACGCTATAAGGAATGTCCGACCAGATAATTAATTCCGGGCGGGTTAGAGCGTAGACACAGAGTAGGAGCAGACCAGCTATAAGTGCCACCGCGAGCACAGCGGAAGATAACGCTAGCCACTTGGACAATACGTAAGTAGTTCTGCTTACGGGTCTTGCGAATATAGTTGCCAGAGTGCCCGATTCCCTTTCCTTCGAAATAATTCCAGTTGCCAGATAAAACAAAGCAACCATTCCAGTTAAGCCAGCTACTTCGCCTCGGTAGTTCATGGCCTCACCGTCGGCAGAAAAAGTCATAGTTAGGGACGGTCCGCACACGCATAGGAGTAGCAAAACAATGAGTGGCGCGATGCGCCCCGGAGTACGCCACCAACCAATCCAGGTAGCCCAAACCAAATTTTTCATACAATCTTGCTTCCCTCAGCAACATCATTTGAACTCATGAACATCCGCTCGAGCCTGTTGTATTCAGGGGCGGCTTCCACCAGCGGAAGCTCCATTTTTATGATGCCTTGCAAAAGTCGAAAGTTATCGTTGTCGTCCAATACAGAGAACTCAACGAACTCCTTCCAGACCTTAATTAGAGGCACTTGCAACTCTTTTGCAAGACGCTCGAGATTGAGCACGTCAGTAGGGCTTACTGGAGCAAGAAATCGCAGGATTAATGAGTGTCGCCCACCCCCGGACTGCAAGGCTTCTGCATCGGAGGCGCGGCCTTGCTTAACGAAAACCATGCGATCACAAATTCGCTCTACTTGATCGAGCTGATGTGAATTGAGAACAACTGTCATGCCCGCTTGCTTGACCCGAGCAAGAACTGAGGTAAGTTCCAAAACACCGCCGGGATCTACTCCAGAGGTAGGTTCATCGAGGAAAAGGTAGAGGGGAGCAGCCACCAGAGCCTGGGCGATCGCCAACCTTTGCAGCATACCGCGGGAACATTTGCAAACAGGCAAATTCCACTTCTCTTCATCTAGCTGAACCAATTCCAGAACTTCTCGAATTTTGGATTTACGACTTGCAGCTGGTTGCTGCGCAAGATCATAATGAAATTCCAGGAGTTCCACCATTGTCAGGTAAGACTGAAAATTAAGTCGTTCAGGTACATATCCAATCTTCCGGCGAATGTGCTTGGAGTTAGGGTCGTGACCATCTATAGAAACACTTCCCTTGTCAGGATAAATGAACCCGAGTAAACAACCCATCAAAGTTGTTTTCCCCGCACCGTTGGGACCGATGATTCCGACGGATTGCCCTGGTTCGACGAACAAAGAAATACCGTCCAGAGCCTTTACGCTCTTTTCTCGAATAACTGCCATTGAGAACCCGAGCAGCTTGAATCGACGGCCCCGAAAGGTTTTGTGAACCGAATCGACTAGAATGCCTTGCACTTAGATCTCCTGCAGTAGTTCAGCACCAATAATGATCCTTACCACTGGAGAGAACGATTTACACTAATAAGAAGATCTCCATATAGCGGAGCTCAACAGCAGTCCCCCAAACCAGGCCGGATTCGCGCGGTCCGCTCCACAACAGCGGACAGACAATTCAAGCCGCACCTTCTATTAATCCACTTCAACTGCTCTTAGCTTTCGCTGCTTCATCCCCATATTATGGCCATGTTCGTTCAACTCCGGTGCATCGCAGCAGCAACAGAAAGAGTGAGACGAAACAGCGGGTTCCATGATCCAACAAGGCCACGAAGCATGAAAAAGCTGTTAAAGCTGCTTCTCAATATCGCCGGCAATGTCTTCGGGCTTGACAGTGGGCGCGTATCGCTTCAGAACTTTTCCATCACGACTGACAAGAAACTTGGTGAAATTCCATTTGACAGAATCCAGCCCCAGAGCTCCAGGAGCCTCATTGGTCAGATACTTAAATAAAGGATGCGCGTTCTTACCGTTAACATCAATTTTGTCGAACATCTGAAAATCTACGCCGTAATTGCGTTGGCAAAACGTAGCAATATGGTTGTTATCACCGGGTTCCTGTCCGCCAAATTGATTGCAGGGAAAGCCGAGAATCCGCAAACCTTTGTCCGAGTATTTCTTGTGCAACTCTTCCAGGCCCTTGTACTGGGGTGTAAAGCCGCATTCACTGGCAGTATTGACTATCAGCATAACATCGCCTTTGTACTTGTCCATACTGATGTCACTGCCATCTAGAGCCTTCGCAGTAAACTCATAAATGCTCATCTTCTGTTCTTTCCTTCCGTGCTTTCGTTCATCACCTTTGCTGATTTCCTTTTCGCCTTCCTCGGTGTCCTTCTTCTGCGAAGACGCCACCGTTCCCTCAGCGCGGCAGGCTTGCAACGTTCCCGGCGTAGAAAGAGCCGCACCAAATGCCAGGACCATTGCATAGAGGAGGGAAATAGAGAATACTGCTAATCTTGTCATAATTTCAACGCTCGCAACTGCTCTTAAGCCACTATGATTTTCAACCTTTCTGGCAAGAAAGATGTTAAATGAAATTCGGACGTAGCCAAGCGATCGCATTGGCGTAGCCGCCCCAGATGCTTGGTGCTGCGGCTCTTCCGTCCTTCAACCAAGCACTTCTAGACCGTACTCTTGAAATCGTGTTCAAGGGCAAATGTTACATATCGACTCAGACGGCGAAAAGACCATTTGAGCCCCTCGCAGGTAACCTTCACCTGTGGCCAGTTGTTTGCGGCGGCGAGATCCTCGAGCTTTCGACTGAGTCGTACCATTTCGGTAGCCCCAATTGCCGCCGACGACCCCTGCAATTGGTGCGCAATTGATTCAATCGCCCGTGCATCGCGCTTGATTCGTGCCGCTTCAATCCCTTCCACAAGAGTCTCCGCCGCAGACAAGTAGACTTCTAGAATTTCCCGGGCAACATCATCGCCGCAGGTGCGCTGCAACCTCTTAATATTCAGTGGATCTTCGCTGATAGTGTGGGTAGGAACATCGGGCTCGTCGGGATCTCTCTCTTCTTCGCTGGCAGCAGCAGTAGCAATAGCAGCTTTTTGCGAAACAAGCTGGGCTTGGGATTCCAATGCCTGCACCGCGAGCCATTTAAGCAAGACCTTCTGCAGCTTTTTGGCATCGACGGGTTTGGTGATATAGTCATCCATTCCCGCAGCGATACACTTGTCTCGGTCGCCGTCCATTGCATGAGCAGTCATTGCAATAATGGGAATGCGACGCCCGGTGAGTACTTCTGCTTTGCGAATCTCTCGTGTGGCCTGAAAGCCGTCCATTTCCGGCATCTGGCAATCCATTAATACCAACGCAAACTGCCCGCCGGTGAGGGCTTCGACAGCCTGAGCACCATTGTTCACGGCGTGACCGACAAAGCCAATATTTTTCAATTGGAGTAACGCAACCTTCTGATTGACAGGATTATCTTCTGCAACCAGGACGCTGTGCTGATCGAGGCGCGGAATGGTGGGAATCTGCTGCGTCACGGTGAGGTCAAGTTGATTACCTCCTCCACGCACAAGTAAATTGACGATACATTCGGCAAACTGAAAATATTTTACCGGCTTAGATAAATACGCATCGAACCGGCCACCGGCGGTGGTATCGGCACCCGGCTTAACAGGCGTGTTGCTTAACAGTACCAGTTTGGCCCCCGTAGCCACTGGATCTCGACTGAGAGCATCGGCCAGACCACTGGCCTCATTGTCATCACCGGAAGTATCAATGATCGCTATCTCGTAGCGATCATCTGCTACACCTTCCTGACGTAGCATCGAAATAGCTTCACTACCATTAGTGGCACTGTCGCAACGCAATTTCTGGGAGACTGCATACGCGGTTATGATTCGCTGCACCGTGGTGGACGAACTAATAATGAGAATTCGCCGCCCCGAGATGTCGTGGTAATCGAGGGGCGAAAGCTCCGATGAAACCAGACCGGAGCGTTCAACCGGAATGGTGAACCAGAAAGTTGAGCCCTTGCCTTTGACGCTATTGGCATCAATCTGCCCGCCCATAAGCTCGACAAGCCCTTTACAAATAGACAGACCGAGCCCGGTGCCGCCGTATTTCCGGGTAATAGAGCCGTCAGCTTGAGTGAACGGGCTGAACAACTTCTGAAGACTGGACTTTTCAATACCGATGCCGCTGTCAGTAACAGAAAAGCGTAGACTAATTTTCTTGTTACTTATTTCATCCGCAACGACGCTAATCACAACTTCTCCCTTGTCCGTAAATTTCAGGGAGTTTGCAGCCAAGTTGAGGAGTACCTGACGGATATGTCCGGCATCCCCACGAAGAATTTTCGGTATGTCGGGATCTACGAAAGTAACGAAGGTAAGCTTTTTCTTGCGTGCTCGCTCTGCCAACAATTCGGCCGTTGCTTCAACTATAGCGATGAGCTCAAAGTCCAGAATCTCAAGTTCGACCTTTCCTGCTTCGATTTTTGAGAAATCGAGAATGTCGTTGATAATGTCCAACAACACCTTGGCAGAATCGTAAATAATATTGACGTTCTCTCGCTGTTCCGGTTCTAGCTTAGTGCGAAGTAGCAAATCGCTCATGCCAATGACGCCATTAAGTGGCGTACGAATCTCGTGGCTCATATTGGCAAGGAACTCAGACTTCAAGCGCGATGCCTCAATCGCCTGGTCTCTGGCTTGAGAGAGCTGCGAGGTAAGCAACTTCATCTCATTGAGAGTTGCCTCGTGTTCCCGAGTACGTTGTTCGGCGGCGGAGTGCTGAAGGCGAAGCTCTTCTTCGAGCCGGCCCAATCTGGCCTTCAACTTACCAATTTGTTCGCTCTCATCAGACATGGCTAGGTTTACAATTTATTATGGTTGCTCAGGCTGGAGAGTCTCTAATTCCAGATGTAGTGCCAATTAGAAGCGACGAAGCACTTTCCCGCCAAGAGAGTTCTTCCCGCCGAATCCCCTCAAACCTTATATAATCCCTCAGGGTTTCATCAATAAACACAATTCACCAATGTTGAAATGGACTGTCGCCGCACTGACCGACCGTGGTGCCAAAAGAACCGATAATCAAGACAACTTCCTGGTTTCAGACGACAACCGGATCTTTGTTGTTGCTGATGGAATGGGAGGCGCTCTTGGCGGAGCGACGGCGTCTCGACTCACGGTTGAGGCTATTGGCAAGCTCTGGGAACAAGACCCGGTAGATCTGGCTGATGACGAAGCTATTAATCGATGGCTGTTTGATGCCATAAATACCGCTAATGAGAATGTATTTGCCTACTCTAATGAGCATCCATCCGTGCGCGGAATGGGTACCACCGTCGTGGTCGGTGTCCAGGCAGAGGGCGGAAAGATTCACATAGCCCATGTAGGTGATTCCAGAGCCTATCTGGTCCGCAAAGGCGCAGCCACGTTACTAACTCAAGACCATTCGTTGGTGATGGAGCTTTACAAAACCGGTCAGATTAATGAACAGCAAATGAAGGACTCTCCTTTCAAAAGCTATATCACTCGATGTGTCGGTCACAAGAACAAGCTGGAAGTTGACCAGTCGCCCCGGGAACTGGAGCCGGGTGACTACATTATTCTCTGCACCGATGGACTTACCGCAGTGTTGCATGATGAAGAAATCGGAGAGGTCATAGAGTCTACTCCAGAGCCGGCCACTGCATGCAACGAATTGGTGCGACGCACCCTGGAAGGTGGTGCTCCCGACAACGTGACAGTGCTGGTAATCAGGTACGACGGCGAGACAGATACAAACGGCAATTAGTCAAGAGTGTTTACTCTTGGCTTTCAATAGTTGCTCACGGTAATGGCTAACACCATGCGCCTGACGCCCGTTTTTCGTGAGTGAGGTCGCAGATGGTCTATGGCTGCCTGGAAACAATTCTTCCGCCAACTATCAGCTCAATGGAAGAAATCAAAATGAGCTTCCAGGACTCGCAACAATCGCGCATGCCTGGCTCGGTTCAGCCATCCAAGATCATCTATGCAAGTCCGAGATGGCACTTGACGACATCGCGAATGGTATCTTTCAGAGAACGAATATCACTTGTGAGATGGTCAAGTAGAGGACCATAAGGAACGAAACGGTAAGCAGTCCTTATCGTCACCGCGGAAAGGTTGAGCGGTGGCTGCTCCCATCCGGGAGCCAAAGGCTCGCCACGAGTTCCGAATGACAAGAATGAATCAGATCGATGAATTCAATTGTAAGCTTTCAGCGATTAATGTTGCTCGACTTCAAGTGACAAGACTGCACTAGCTGTTCAGGATTCTACGGCTTCTCTGAATTTGGTGTTGATTAATCAAGATATTTGATGGATTAGTAAAGGGATTCCTCTCTTGACCGACAGACTAGAAGTGAACTTAATATCGGAATTGGCGATTCCTTGCTTTTTCGTACAACCTGTTTTGGTTAGCTGACCTCCTGTTTCGATTAGCCGGACATATGGCAGACATAAAAACGGAAGGGACTTCTCTCCGCCGTTGGCGGCGCTCTACAGCCGCACTGGAGACATAGTCCCTTACATGCACTCATCTTACGCAACGGATTTCCAACAACTCAATTGGAAGAATGATGGACATTCGCACACCAGGACAGGCGATCAACGCTTGTGCTAGCCGTTCACGGCTTTGCGGCCGAAGGCGAAACAGCTCCGCCTGACTTCATCGACGTTGACCGCCAGCGCTCCAGTACTTCAGGCGACAGGCCGAAATTCATACCCTTCTGGCGAACTGTAGTTATAAACTGCCCCGCTGAATTGACAGGAATAAGCTGATTACCATCCGGTACCAGCAAATTCAGGCCAGGGTACTTATAGGTCGCGCAGAGAAATCCGGCCGAATTATCTCGAATTGCATCTACACTAACCTCAAACCTCTCGGATATGACCCCTCCGCTAATGTTTCGATTGTTTAGCATCATCCACACCAGCGACTGAAAATCCCAAACACCGTCAAATACTGGAGCCCACATAACATAGCGGGGCGTATTTGCCAGCAGAATGCTGTCGCCTGAATGAAAAAATCCTGCACGCTCTCGAACCATTTCTCCAACTCGTTTTTGCACCGCCCAAGACTGAACCCAGTAAGGCGCCATCCCCCAATTTGACAGAGTCAGAAACAACGACAATACCACGCTCACCGCAATAGTACGGGCAAAACCAAGTTGTACTGCCAAATTCCGATTAGAACCGCGATCGGCGGGCACCGGCAATGGTGCCAGCAGAATACCGATAAGAAGAGAAACCGCTATGGATGCTCCCATGTTAACTCGGTTGATCATAGAATAGAGGGTAGGGGTATATCCTTGTGCCACAGCGAATGTGAGGTAAGAGCACAGCAGCACGGCAGCACATGCTGTCACCCAATAGAGCAGAAATGTTCGCTGCTCCAGAAATGGCCGCGGCTCATTCTTATCACTGCGGTTGGTAAGAAACAACACAGTCGAAACACTGGCCGCCACGCCTGCTAGCCGTAGCGCTTCCCCTGGTTTTACCTGCGATAGCGCTTCACGGGCACGATCGCCAAAGAACGACCAGCCAGTCGATCCCACTGTGACGGCGATGCCTTGAAGGAATACATTCAAGGCGTAGCCAGGATCGAAAGTTCCGGGAGAAAGAAACACTTTGGAGAAAAGTGGAACAACGGCACGTTGATAAATTGGCTCGGAGACTCCAATTAAAAGCGATGGCACAAGAAATTTGAAAGTGCGAAGCAAAGCGACCAGAAATTTCTCACGACTGGCTTCAATGTAGAGCACAGCAAAAAATGTGAGGCTCAGCATAGGAAGAAAAGCTTCATAACAATAGGCGCAAAGCAAAAATGCAGCAGCACTGCAGGCAGCAAACACGGGGCTTCGTCGTAAAGTCGCTTCCACAGAGAGCCAGAGGCTGCAAAGATAGAGGCTCGCGCCGCATCCGGCGCCGAGCCCGGCACCGATCCAATAATGCGATGCGTCATGACTGGGAAAGAGCATAAACACTATCGCAGCCACCGCCGCAGGCAGTCGTCGTCCCAATAATCGAGAGGCGGCGAAATAGAGACACACGCCGCCGACAATCTCAATGATGCAGCGAACTATGTGATACCCAAGCGGATTATCACCAAAAGCCATGTATGCGCTGGCGTAATAGAAACACTGAAAAGGACGCGTTACCATTCGCGGATCGGAGAATGAAGACCTCAAAACGTCGAAAAAATTATGAGGAGCAAAGTGCAACTGGCAAAATGTTGCCCAGTCGTCCAGATAGAAACCGATCTGGCGCGCAAACAAACCGAAAGTTAGAACTTCGATTACAACCAACGCGGCCAGAACGGCCCAATCGCTGCGATTGACTAGAAAGGCTTTCGTTGACTCAGCGATCGGGACAGTCGACAAAATGAGGCTGCGCTCCCCGGAAGAATCGGGAGAAGCGTCCGATAGCTGGTTCGGCTCGTCAATCACCACATTCATTTCGGGCGACGCCAATCTCACACAGTCTGGGGAACGGTTGCCAGAAGATAGCATGCTCGATGGAAGGAATGGTTTGCTACGATTAACTTTTGAACGGAACCTCCCAAATTTCTCCTGATGAAAATAATTTTGACCAATGCGGTGACCTCTTAGGCGTTGCCCGCAAATAACCTATACATTCCAAGACGGGAACACGGTGTAATCTTATTGGCTTGTAAGCTAAAACCTAGCTGAGCTAGAAGCTCTCCAACCTTAGTGGACCCTATCTGGTGCCCCATGTTGACGAGTTCTTCTGCCAATCGATATGTACTCTTAATGGTCCACAACAAAGGCGATTCTGGATCACCCCGTGTGACTGGCTCAACAAGACTTTCCAGGTCCTTCATTACAGTCGGATCTTCGTCAGTTAATTTCTTTCGTCCACCACCAGCTTTACGGACGCCCTCATTTTCTTCGTGGTCGGATTGCTCAAGTTCATTGATACCGGTCATGATCGTGTGTCGTGATACACCAGTTGCTCTCTCAACTATGGCAATTCCACCACGACCAATTGACCTTGCTTCAGCAGCAACCAGCAGCCGACGTTGTCGTTCATTCAACACGACCTTCATCATTCATATCGCCGCTTCGTCCCCGGCCACGACATTGCTTCCTAGCTGCTCTGACACCAATGCTGGTACTAGGGAAATTTAAGCACAAGTCTTGTCAAGAGATAGTACCCTACCGCATATATCGACTCTTTGAATGTCGAAGTTATTTCCGGGCGAATCCTTAGCGAATCTTTTTGGATTGGTCTCTTGTTCAGTCCAAGGTTAGCTGGTAGAGCGAGACATAGCCATTCTTGAGCGATTCGTTAAGTACACTGAAAGGATTTTTCATTTGGGACGGGACGTTCGCCAGTTTCCACAGATCGCAACGTCTGCCATCCAGTCCAACGTCAACAACCTGATCTCGCAGATGTCGAGATCAGGTTGTCTGAACGTAGAGTATCCGTGCTTTTCATGAGGCTCCCGGAACCGCAATTGCTTGAATACTAATGTCTGACTGGTCCAACAAGACCAAAAGGGAGTATAAGAGACGATCTCTGGAGGACGGATGGATCAACTCGAAACGAAACCAGAATTACCAAGCCTCAAGAAGTATCGGATGGAGACAGTTTTTCCCACCCTTATATGGGGAATTCTATTGCTGCCACTTTCGTATGTTCTGGTATTTCCAGGCATGTTAATTTACGGTCTGCTCAACAGTTTGGCGGGTTGCGCGGGTATAGGGGTTGAGTCTTGCACCGGTTTTGCTACAGTTTGGGTCAGCTGTGCAATGGGAACTTCTATTTTGGTCGGCTATTACTTGCGACCCAATTCGCTGTTAGGCGCGCTGGTTCGGGCACTGACCATAGCTGTAATCTGTTTAATTGAGCCATTATTTCTACCCCGTCAGCCTGGCACCAACACTGATACCTTTCTCTGGTTGGTAATCGCCGGTCTGCTTCCGTTCACGGGACTAATGGCAGGCAGCATTGTACGGCTGTTTGTCGGCAGGCAGCTTTCGATGAATCACCAGAAGGATCCGTCGACCGAGGACCAGATCTGCATAGAGCGGGGTCAAACATAAGTAGCATCACTGCGCGTCTCTCTACGCACTTGGTTTGACACGAAGCCACTGCCGATAGATATTCGATGATCAGATGACTGAAGCGAGCCGGACATGCGGCGATTGGTGACATCTCACGGATGTGCGAAAAAATATACCCGCGGTGAGATGTTTTCTACTTGACCATCTCGCCCGTGATATTCATTCTCTAAAAAGATACCTTCCCCGATGTCGTCAAGTGCCACCGCGGAACCACTGTGCCACCTCGGAACCACTGTGCCACCTCGGAACCACCGTGCCATCTGCGAACCACAGTGTCATCTACGAAAACCACGGTGCCGGTGGCGGAGCTCCGCCACCGAGAGGTCAAGCGCAACCCGGGCTTAGCGCAAGCCGGGCTTAGACCTCCACCTCCACATCGCCCTCCGCAACCCGTACCTTAAAGGTCTCAACAGGCCCCTTCGCAGGCGCATTCAGCGCTTTGCCCGTGCGTAGGTCGAACGTGGCTCCATGCAACTCGCAACTAATTGAGTCCTTCCCGAGAAATCCCGTTGACAGTGGAGCACCAAGGTGGCTGCAAGAATCCTCCACTGCGTACAATATGCCGCCCACATTGAAAATTGCTATCTTCAGACCATGCACCTCCACAGCGCGACATCGTCCCGCTGGAATATCCTCCTCTTTCGCTACCTTCACAAAATCGGGCATTTCGTCCGTTCTCCTGCGACTTATCGGACCACGTTCAGTCATTATAAACCGCAAGAATGTAACTGCCATCCCGCTCGCTGAATTAACGCGAACAAAGAAGGCTCGCGGCCAGAATAGCCGCAGAGGAGCCGCAGAGATTTTGGTGAAGGTTGATTTATTTTCTGGACAATTCGCGCTTGCGCATCCGCACACTCACGGGGGTAACTTCCAGGAGTTCGTCATCGGAGATCCACTCAAGACAGCGCTCAAGACTCATTTCGCGAGGAGCTTGCAATGTCACCAACGCCTCAGAAGTGGAACTGCGAATGTTCGTCAACTTCTTTGCCTTGCACACATTTATTGATAGATCCGTCGCCCGGTTGTATTCTCCGATAATCATGCCACCATACACCCGCGTACCGGGAGTGATAAAGAAAACGCCTCTATCTTCGGTTTGCTGCAGCGCGTAACCAGTGGTGACACCTTCTTCCCAGGCAACAAGGGCACCGTTGCGTTGCTGATTGATTGGTCCGCAATGATCTCGATAGTCCAGGAAAGCATGATTCATCACGCCATTCCCCTTGGTGAGACGAAGGAATTCACTGCGAAATCCTAGCAGTCCACGAGTGGGCACAACAAATTCAAGCAAAGACTGGCCGCGATCTACCACCATATTGGTGAGTTCGGCTTTTCGGGGACCAAGCTCTTGCATGACGGAACCGGTATAGTCTTCAGGTAAGTCAATTATCAATCGCTCAAATGGTTCAAGTGTTCTGTCATTTTCATACTTCAAAATGACTTCAGGACGAGATACCTGAAACTCATACCCCTCGCGGCGCATAGTCTCAATCAAAATTCCGAGGTGCAATTCACCTCGCCCGCTCACCAGGAATGTATCGGTAGTATCGGTGTCCTCAACACGAAGACTGACGTTGGTTTCCAGTTCTCGATACAACCGATCGCGCAAGTGGCGGGAGGTGACAAACTTGCCTTCTGTTCCCGCGAAAGGGCTGTCATTTACAAGGAACGACATCTTCATCGTCGGTTCATCTACATGAATGCGCGGCAACGCTGAAGGAGAATCTGCCAGCGAAATGGTGTCACCGACGTTGGCCGTGGCGAATCCAGCAATGGCAACTATTTCCCCCGCGGAAGCATTTGTTGCTTCAAAACGCTTCAATCCCTGAAACTTGAGCAGTTTGCTGATTCTTCCCTTAACTGCAACATTGTCTTCTTTCAGAAGCACGACTTGTTGCCCGTCGTTCAATCGCCCGTTGTACACCCGACCGATAGCGATTCGGCCAAGATAATCGCTGTAGTCTAGAATGCTAACCTGCATCTGCAGTTGTCCGTTCTCGTCTCCGGTCGGCGCGGGGCAGTGAGTCACAATCAGGTCCAACAAGGGACGCAAGTCTGTTCCTTCATCTTCCAAGTGAACTTTTGCAATGCCTTGAACCCCGGAAGCAAATACATACGGAAAGTCCAACTGCTCGTCATTGGCGCCGAGCTCCACGAAAAGGTCGAATACTTTATCTACTGCAACATTGGGATCAATGTTGGGGCGGTCAATCTTGTTGATTACAACCACCGGTCTGAGCCCTCGCTCAAGTGCCTTTCTAAGCACAAAGCGGGTCTGCGGCATGGGACCCTCTCCAGCGTCGACTACCAGCAACGCCCCGTCAACCATGCCGAGAATTCGCTCGACTTCTCCGCCGAAATCAGCGTGGCCGGGCGTGTCGACGATATTGATGAGAAAGTCTCGATACTCTACCGACGTGTTTTTTGCAAGGATTGTGATTCCACGCTCACGCTCAAGCTCGTTGGAATCCATTACGCAGTTGACTAGATCCTGGTTTTCCCTAAAGACACCCGTCTGACGAAGGAAACCGTCTACCAGCGTAGTCTTGCCGTGGTCTACGTGGGCGATGATTGCCACATTTCGGATGTGACCAACGGAGTTGGAACTTTTCGCTGTATTCAAGGTGACGGGATTCGTTTCCATAAGTGTGCTAACCATTGGGGTCTCCAGATTGGACTATTCTCTCAGATGAAGTAGTTGTGCTGCTTGATTGGTGTTGTATGCTTTAACTTGTTTCTTGGCTTACCCTTCGTTTATCTAATATGTAAGGAAGTTCTGCTAGTGGTCACTGGAAGAGTTCTAAGACGGCACGCAGGTGGTTATCTGGTGCACTCGGATGACCTCTCAGCCACGTTTCAGTGCCCTGTGAGAGCCCGCCTGAAAAAGGAAGGGGTATCAGTTGTGACCGGAGACCTCGTGGAACTAGACGAGGTTGAGCCGCCTTCCGCTCCCGCGGAGCGGGGGACAGGAGTGATCGCAGCTCGCTTGCCCAGGCGAAACTTGCTGACCCGTCCGTATCTGGCGAACCTCGATCAGGTTTTCATTGTACAAGCCATGCATCAGCCCGAGTGGAATGCTCTATTGTGTGATCGCTACCTTGTTCATTTGCAGTTAGAGCTTGACGCAGTAAAGCTTTTCGTATGTGTAAACAAGGTTGATCTTGCCTCGGATGAGGAGATAGCAGCTTTACGAAACATTTATGAACCGCTGGGATATGCCGTTATATTTGCCTCAGCGAAGACAACTTGCGGGCTCGATCAATTACGTGAAACTTTGGCGGAGAAAACGACTGTACTCATCGGCCCGTCAGGTGTGGGCAAGTCCAGCCTTATAAATGCAATGGTTCCAAACTTGAATCTTAAGGTAGATGTTAATGAAGATCTGTTGGTAGGTCGACACACAACTACATATAGCGAGCTTTACACACTGGCCGAAGGCGGGTGGATGGCGGACACTCCCGGCTTTAGTATCGGCGAATTAGAGTATCCCGACCCGACGGGCGTGGCGTGGCAATTCCCCGAAATGAGCCCACTTGTGCAAGACTGCAAGTATTCATCCAATTGTCTTCATCTAGTGGAAGATGGATGCAACGTACTTGCACATTTAGATACTATCGCTCCATCAAGATTTGCAAGTTACGCCACAATAGTTGCCGATGCACAAGCAGAAGCGAAAATCAGGCATGAAACATCGAAGAAGGTGGATAGAGGAACAGTAAAAGTCGTGGGCGGCAAGCATCTCTCAAAAACATTGCCGCGCTTAAATGAACGGCTTCGCAGCACATCGCGAAGAAAGGGAAAGCAAGGCATCGGGCAACTCACACGCAACGAAACTGACCAGGAAGAGCAGCTCGAAACTGATGCAGAGACGCAAAGAGCAATGGAGGAACAGGGGGAAATCGATGCCGCGGGAGACGATGAAGAGCTAGCGGATGGGTCGGCGCACTCAATTGATGTCGTGGACGCCACCCTCCCCGATTAAAATGCATTGGAGACACCCGGCAAATGCGGTAAACCGTGTTGCCGAACCATCGCCCCGAAACTATTCTCATTCTCAGCTGTTAAGCCTCCTTAATCTCATGAAATCGGTAAGGTCCCGAAATGATCAAGCTTTCCCTGGAAACAACGAAACGGAAAACAACCAATTGGCGCACACAAGGTGAACCAATTGCGTCCAGCGCCCGCTTCGATGGAAATTGTTTTGTAGTCACCACGGTGTCTGCCGCGACGTCTTATCTGGCAAACATCAAGAACGCTTTCATCCGAGGCTTCGACACCAACGTCGGAGATCCGGAGAAGCGCCTGATAGCCTTCGTTTCAGAATCTGATGCGGTGCACTACGGAAGAGCAACAGCAGCAACTGATGACTGTTTTGCTGTAATCCACCTGAAAGCGCACAAGTTCCATCGGTGGGACCTTATCACCGAGATAAAGCGAGACATGTGTGGACGCAATTGCGATATGGTGGTGTTAGAGAAAGAAGGAAAAGGCTGGATGGAATCGGCCGTCACCACTGCCAATCTCGGCGATATTCACATGCGAGTCTATCGCACGGCGTTGTAACTGTTCGAGGTTGTGTTTTGGTAACGTCGACTTCGCCTGGTAGATTACTGACTGGTGATCGAATAATTTCCGTGACTGGATGTGACCACCGAAAGGCAAACCGCCATCTTCATGATTTTTTCGGCCAGAGCTCGGTCAGCCGGATTCGGGCTGCGCATCACCTGTGATAGCACCGACGAATTTTGCATAAACGAGCTTAGCGAAATTTCCGAGCAGATGAAGGTGTGTCCTGTCGGGAGATCCACCGAGGTCAAGCGGCGGCGGCCTACAGGCTCATCGCTCAAGGCTTTCGTAAGTGTGAGTCCCTTTGGTCCGAGAATGATTTCTTGTCCGGCTTGCACTCCAAGACACTTACGTCCCGGCAAACAGGCCTTGATCCCTGTTCCCGCTTTCTCATAAACATTGCGAACTTTAAGCATGCCGTTTCGTAACGACAAAACGGCTACGGCTCCCGGGCTGAAGTGAATCAAAGCGGGACCAGCCTTCACCAGAGTCTTGGCTGTGGCTGATACCATAATTTCACCGTCAGTAAAATTCAAAATGCCAGGCGATTCCATCGCCACGCTTGACTTACCAGTATAGCGAACTGAAGCGGTAGGAGCCCCCAATGTATTGATATGCACCGCTGCGGCCATGCCTCCCGTAACGTAGCTGACCGGGCTAAATTCGGACAACGCCGAGGTGGAGGATTCCGGTGCCATGGCTATATTCTTGATCAGTCCCTGCTTCTTGCGCGGTGCCATAGACTTAAGGGTGGGAGCAGTGGCATTGGTCGAGCTCATGCTCTGCATCAACTGTTGAATCCGGCGCAGCTGAGCCTGATTGACGCAGCGATTGCTGCAGCTGAGCAACCACTCTTGTAGCGCCAGTTCCTGCCTGTCATAGCTCATTTTACGCCCGCGCAAACCGGAAAGTTCAACGTGCCAGTTGTTCACATTTTGACTGGCGACACCGGCATAAGAAAGCCCCTGGATTTTTTCATCAGGACACTCCGCATCAGCCAGGATCATTTGTTCTCCCGGTGCTGCGGTAAGAATACATGTCTCATCATTTTTGCAGAGGGTAACCGAGGCTTTTCCCCCGGCCAGGTTGGTGATGTAGGCAGCACCGTCCGGTTGATACTCCACAATCGCCGCCGTATTCACAGGAATGGTGGCGGTGCAAATCGGTGTCTTTACAATATGAATCTTGTCCACGGTCATAACAAGAATCTTGCCTTCTTTTAGAAGCAGAGTGCGATCGGCAGCTGGTGCGAATTTGGCAGGTCCGCTACCAACTATTAAAGATCCGTCGTGTGCTTCAAAGGTGAAGGGTTGGCAGCTGCTCGATGCGACGATCCAGCTATCTTCGTCTACTCTCTCCTTTGGCTTAAGAACTACAGGAGCGGTGCAAAATACAGCCTGACGAAGGTTATTTTGCTTCTTCGGATTTTCACTTTCAAGAGTGTCGCTGGGAAATGCAGAAGGTCCGGTTAAGGAAAGACCGCTGAAGCCCGCAAAACTCAAGGATTCTCGTCTTCCGCCGGCGGCGGTAACGTCGCTACTGGTAATGCTTCCGCTGCCACTCGAGAACGAATTGGAGAAAATGGGTGAGCTACTGAGAATGGAGCCGGGAGGCAAGATTGTACCTCCACCTGCGGTATTCCCCGTGCTTCCACTGCCACCACCATTGGTGATAGGCGGAAGGATTGGAGTATCGGCCATGATGCGCGGCGCAATAGCGGTAAGGGTAACTCCGCTAAAGGAGACACTGTTACCTGCATCAGGAGGATCGAGGTAAATTACACCACCGGAGAGCATCAGATTACTGTCGGTTACAGACTTGGTTGCAGCAGCAGGGAAGATCACTTGCAGACTGGCTCCGCCGCTAGCATTGACGGTGTTGGAACTACCCCAGGCCGGTCCATAAGGCAGGCTAACAGAGTTGGCGGATGTTCTCGCGGAAGACATCGAGGCAAGCAGCTGAGACATGTTCGTTTGAGGAGCTCCAGCCAGAACGCCGATTCTGCCGCCGGAATAGACAGGAACAGGATTGCCTTGAATTACCGATGCCGGTCCGTTTGAAACTGCAATAGAAGTTAGCTTTGTTCCCTGACCCACACTCACATCGTCTCCAGCGCTGAGCCACAGGTCGCCGCCCACGGAACTAAGGGTGGAGTGTGTACCAATATTGATATCCACAGCGCTGAGCAGACCGACATCCCCTGCATGACCGGGAGAACCGGCAGCGGCGATTCCCGTATTAGATCCAAGAACGATGTCACCTGTTCCGTGCCCGTCCTGATATGTATTAATCAAGACGCTGCCGGTGCCAACGATTGCACTGGTGTTGACAGGTTCGGTTAATGAAAACGGGTCAGTTCCAAGACTAAGTTGACCGGCAGTGAGAACGGCTCCGGCTCCATTATCGGAACCAACACGCACGGTACCAACGGCATCAAGGCGAAGGTCAGTACCGGCATGCAAATTGGAGGAATCGAGAATTGCAAGCCCGCCGCCAGATTGCATATGAATTTCGCGCACGCTGGTGATGTTGGCACCACTGGTAATATCACCACCGGCACTTGAAACACTAACGGAGCCACCGTGCACTTCAATATTTCCGAGTCGGACCCCTGAACCAAGACCGAGGGTATCACCGGCCAGATTCACGGCACCGGTGGTATCAATATTGCCTTGAACGTTCAGAGCACCGCTAGCGGTGACGCTCACTGCGCCGGCTCCGTTCATCCGGCCGGTAGTGACACTAGCGGCGACGATGGAGACATCCGACCCGGCATTGAAAGTGAGCTGACTGCTTCCCGCATCGAAGTTGCCTCGAGGCAGATTCACAGATACCGGTCCGGCGATACCGGATAGATTGGCCGACCCGGTGATGGTTGCAGAACGAGTTCCTTCGCCGTTTCCAATTTGCAAGGCGCCAGCAGTTATGTTGGCAAGCTGCGAAGCATCGAGATTGAGGGTGCCGGTTCCAGGCATTAAAACGACTGCAGCGTTGCCGGCATTTACCCCGGCATTGATGTTAATTGCATTTCCGGCAAGGACGACGCGTCCGCTGTTTGTACTGAGAGCACCCGCTACATCTAGCTCTCCGGCACTTACCAGGTAGATTTGTGAGGCACCACTGATGGCGCCACTGGTGATATTGGCGGCAACCACGGACACCGCAGTTCCACCACCAAATTGCAAACTGGCATTGCTAGAATCAAACCCGCCACCGCCAAGATTTACACTAAAATTGGAAAGACCTGTCAGTTCGCCACTGCCCAAGATGGTTACCGAGTTGGTACCAGTGCCGTTTCCAACAGAAAGAGTGCCGGCTGATATATGGGCCAGATCGCCCGCCTGCAATATCGTGTTTGCAGCGCCCGGCAAGATAGCAACCATACCGGAACCAACCGAGATATCATTATTGATAGCGATTGTGCTACCACCGAGCACCACACCCGTTGCGGTCAAGTCACCACCGATGGTGAGGCTACCGGCAGTAGCCAGCCGCACTTGTCCCGCGCCGGTCAATTCGCCTGTGGTGATATTTGCAGCCGAAATCGAAACAGGGGTTCCGCCGGCAAGAACCAATGAGCTGCCTGCGCCGTCGAAGTTGCCCCCTAAGTTTACATTGACTGCGCCGGAAACGTCACTCAAGTTGCCAGCACCTGTCAACGTAACCGAGTTAGAGCCTGTGCCATTACCAAGGGTAAGGGTGCCGGCAGTTATCTTTGAAAGACCGGATGCACTAAGCTCCACCTTGTTTGCCCCGGGAATAATCGTAACGTTTCCAGAACCGACATTGATGTTGCTGTCAATTACGATTGCGCTACCGCCCAAGACTACCGAGCCGGCCCCGAGCCCTGCACCGCCCACGGTGACTGTTCCAGGAGTGTTGAGGTTAACAGTTGCAGCGCCAGACATCCCTCCAGTAATTATGTTTTGAGCAAAGATGCCGACTGAAGCGTGATCATTGAATGAAAGTGAGCTGCCGGAGCCGTCATAGTTGCCGCCAAGATTAACCGAGAAGTTTCCGACGCCGCTAAGATCGCCCTGGCCAACAATGGTGAGAGCGTTGCTACCCTGGCCGGAGCCGATGGTCAGTTGCTCGGCGGAAATATTTCCCAGCCCTGCAGCTGAAACGGTGGTGCTGGCGGATTCGGGAAGAATTAGCACCGTATTGGCGGTGACACTTCCGGGAATGTCGACGTTTCCACCGGCAAGAGTCACTTGCGTTGAATGAAGGTCACCGTCGACGGTCAAGTTACCGTGTGTTTCTAGAACTACTTGAGCAGCTCCGCTCATGCTTCCGGTCACGATATTAGCGGCTTCGATGGTCACCTTCGTGTCTTCGTTAAACGTCAAATTGCTGTTCTGCGCGTTATAGCTGCCGCCACCAAGACTGATCGACAGTTGACCGACATTGGTTAGCGCTGCCGTACCGGTTACGATAACGCTATTTGTTCCGCTGCCGGAGCCTATGGTAACGCTATCTGCGGTTATATTCGCCAGACCGGACGCCTGCACGGTGGTATTACCGGCAGTGGGAAGCAACACCACGGTATTGGCGGTAACACTTCCGGGAATTCCAATGTTGGCACCGGAAAGAACAACATGCTCGGATTCAACCGGTCCTTGTATAACCAGGTTCGCCACGGCGTTCAGCGCTAGATCGGTGGAACCGCTGAGCGCGCCAACCACAAGGTTTGCCGATGAGATGCTCACCGTAGTGCCATTCTCAAAGGTTAAGCGACTGCTGCCCGCATCGAGGCTACCGCCCAGATCGACAACAAAATTATCCACATGAGACAGGTTCGCACTGCCAGTAAGGGTTACGTTACCGGTGCCACCACCATTGCCGATGCTGAGCGTATCAGCGGTAACATGGCTGAATCCGGTAGCATCGATAACACTGCCACCGATGGAGGGAAGGAGCTGCACGGTGTTCGAGACTATGGCACCGGGAATACTGATCTGCCCACCGCTCAGCACGACCGAACCGGCAGGTGTGCTGATAGTTCCTGCCACCACCAGATTACCGGGAGTGTCTAACGTAACTTGATTAGATCCACTAATAGTGCCGCTAGTAATGCTGCCTGCCAGTATGTTTACAGGCGTTGATTCGCCGAAGGTCAGCACGCTGTTGGCGGCATTGTAAGCACCGCCGAGATTAACATCAAAGCTGGAAAGGTTCGACAGATTAGCGGTGCCAGTCAGGACTACGCCTTGAGACGCTCCACCGGAGCCGATGGTAATACTGTCTGCAGTGATGTGCGACAGGGAAGATCCGCTAATCGCAGTAGCGCTGCTGCCCGGAAGCAGTGTCACATCGCCTCCGACCGCTTGCACTGATCCCGAAATGGTGATGTTGGTTCCGCCCAGGACCACAGACCCTTCGCTGGACGCATGAATGGTGCCATCGACAACCAAATTACCGCCGCTTACAAATGAAACATAACTTCCGCCCTGCACAGACCCGGTGTAAATGCCGCTTCCGGCGTTCACTTCAAACGACATGTCGGGGTCGAGCGTGAGTGTTGTTCCTGTGGCAGTGAAGGAACCGCTGGTGTTTATCTGGAGGCTATCGAGATTATGGAGACAATTGTTGCAGTCGTTGCGTATAACTATGTCGGCGTTTACATTACCACTGGAGCCGATTACTACGTTGGATTCACCGAACGCCACAAGTTGCGAATAATCGAGCACAAAGGTGCCGTTTTCCCCTGCCGGAATAATGTCAATCTCGCCGTGCCCGACATCGACTTTTCCAATTTTTGTTTCATGAGCAGACAGAATTACCTGCCCCCCGGGTGCATTAAGTGCACCTTTTACGGAAATGAGATCGGGCGTAGTAATTGTAATGATCCCGCCGTTACTCCCCGCGGTGGCGCTCGCTAGCGTGACGTCTCCATTACCGCTCAGCCCCCCGTGGATGGTGATGAACCCCGGAGCACCACCATTTTTTCCGCCTGATGAGTTTAATGCTTTCGCGGTTATGTCTTCCCCGCCAATTAGAGTGATGCTTCCACCATCACCGGATTTAGCGCCTCTGGTGTCTACTTTGCGCAAAGACATGTCCAGACCGGCAGAGATAAAGACGTCACCTGCCGCGCCAGATGCGGGTGTAGTGTTGATGTTACCGCTAACCGATACGCTACCGTTGCTGGTGATGAGCGATACATCTTGCCCTCGAGTTTTGAACCCGGTGGTGTTGATATCTCCGGTTCCGTTGTAGGACAACCCGACGGAGTAAGCCCGGTTGACCCCGCTCAAACTCAGACCGTGAGTGCCATGGGCGACATCGAGCAAGACGGAGCGACTTGAGAATCCTACATTACTGCTGATGTCTTCCAGTGCAACATGCACAGCGCCACCCTTCACAGTGAAATCGATTTGGTCTCCCAGCAATTTGCCGCCACAAACGTTTATCTCCCCGCCGCGCACACTATTAATGAAGCTCAAAGTATGATCAGCAGAAATTGTTCCTGCAAGATTATTAACAGCCAGGGAAGCCTGAAGCAGATTGCTGATTTCCACATTACCGCGCATGGACTGAATCAGTCCGGAGTTTGTCATATTGGCAGTTTGAATCAGAACGTCATGCATAGCAGATGTTATCTGTCCCTGGTTGCTGATGTTCGCGGCCATCAGGTTCACATTGTTGACAGCGCTCATGGTGGCAGCCAGGTTAGAGGCAATCGAAGAATTGACGATGGAGTTTCCGGCGTTGATGCTGAGAGCACCGGAGCTGCTGATAGTGCCGTAGTTGGCGACACTGTTAATGGCATTCAGCGTCAGGTTCAGGGAACTGAGAAGATTGGTAAAGCCACTGAAGCCTCCGGACGGGATTACAGAGGTGAGCAGCGCACCGGGGTTATTAACTATATTGAGCGCGCTAAAGACCCCGGAGGTGACTGAATGGCTGGACGAC
>JAKFUT010000076.1:0-930 GCA_021732565.1 Candidatus Obscuribacterales bacterium | reverse complement strand
AAGGTTACCGCTGTTTATTAGATTTCCCGTGAGGTTCAAATTATTGGCAGCAGCGAAGTCGTAAATCGCATTAACGCCAGTGGGAATATTGAGGCTGGTCAAACTCGGCGCAAGCGACGCGGGCAAGACAAAACTTCCACCAACTGCATTTCCGGCCGACGAGACCACCAGACTCTGCGCCGCCGCGCCTCCCGCCATTACCTGTATTGCCGCCAGGTACTCCGCCGGGGTGAGGGACTCAGTGCCCTGGATGGGGTGGGCAGCACCACCGACGGTGATGCTGATTCCTGATCCGGCGAACTGGGAGGCAGAGATCGAATGGTTGGTGGTCGAAAGGTCCAGGTTGGACGCATTAGTAGCAGCAGGAGCTGGCGGCGTACTGCCGGTGTTGGTACCACCATTGTCTGCAAAGACAGAGTAATTCCATGACCAGCATACACCCAGCAGCTGGAGCGTTATCGCATAGTGAATAAGTGCGCGATGCCTCAATGGAGCCCCCTCTCATGCGCCCCGCCCGATAGGGCAGGGTACTCAGTGTGAGAAAAGCTCGGAATCGCCAAGCAATATGTACCCGATTCCCTTGACATCCAAACCCGCTTGCCCCCAAGTCTCCCTGAGATTTAATGCCACAATTCAGAACTTGATAACGTAGCCAAAACGCCTACAGTGCCGCAAAAAGCCGACATGTCAGCAGGAAAAACCCTACACCAGCGGCTAGCCGCAGTGCAGGGTGTGTATGAAGACAGGCTGATATATGGGCGTTCCGGCTTTTCTGGCGAATTGCAATCTCTACTAAACGGAGGAGCCAAAAGAATTAGGTGGAAAAAAATCCAAAGAAATCTTTTTTCCGGTCGGGAAGAGCATGCCCGGGGTCACCTATACTCAACGGAATTTCAAAACCCGGGAATAAAGCGAAGAGTTTGCTGAGGG
>JAKFUT010000302.1 GCA_021732565.1 Candidatus Obscuribacterales bacterium | reverse complement strand
CCTCGATGAGGTCATTGCCATCATTCGTGGTGCCAACTCGACGGAAGAAGCGCGCACCGGCCTTATTACTCGGTTCGAGTTAAGCGAGCCTCAGGCTAATGCAATCCTCGAAATGCAATTGCGCAGATTGACAGGATTAGAACGCGGCAAGATCGAAAAAGACTACGAGGAAACTCAAGCCAAAATCAAAGATTTCAAAGACATTCTTGCTGACAGAGGTAGAGTGCTGATCATCATTAAAGAGGAACTGGCCGAGATCAAAACTAAGTATGGTGATGACCGCCGTTCCATGATTGTCGATTCGGTAGGTGATGGCAGAGACATTACTGCTAAAGACCTGATACCCAACGAGCGAATGGCGATTTTTATTACCTCGCAAGACTACATCAAGCGTACGCCGCTCGACACGTTCCGGAGGCAGAAACGCAACACCAGGGGTGTTTCTGGTGTGAAGACTAAAGATGAAGATGATCTTCGTCACTTCTTCATCGCCAATACGCACGATAAGCTGCTCGTCTTCACCAATCGCGGTCAGGTGTACGCCATCGATATAATGGACATTCCAGAGTCCAGCCGATCGGCCAGAGGGTTGGCGATGGTCAATTTGATACCGATTGGGCAAGATGACACGGTCACGGCCGTGATACCGGTCGAAGAACAGGCATTCAAGGAAGAGTGTAACTTCGTTGTAATGCTTACATTGCAGGGGCAGATCAAAAAAGTTGCCATCAATGAGTTCGGTAGCATCAGAAAATCCGGGATCATCGCTATCAGTCTTGGTGAAGACAAAGGCGAGAAAGATCAGCTGGGTTGGGTTCGTCGCTCAAATACGCAGTGTGACATTGTTATCGGCACTTCTGACGGTATGGTGATTCGGTTCAGCGAGCAAGAAGTTCGTCCCCTTGGACGCTCTGCCCGTGGCGTCCGTGCGATTGCACTGCGAGAGAGCGACAAGATTGTCGGGTTTGACGTTATTGATCCCACGCCGGAGTGCTCGATTCTAATAGTGACCACTGACGGGTTCGGCAAGCGAGTGATGCTTGATGAGTTCAGGCAGCAAGGTCGTGCAGGGTTGGGTATTATTGGTATCAAGTTTAAGAATGTGCACTCGCGAATGGCTTGTCTTCGGGTCGTACGACCGGGTGACGGTGTTGTGATTGCCACCTTCGGCGGTATTGTTGTGCGCCAGAGAACCGATGAGATAAGCATGCAAGGGCGCATGGCTACTGGTGTGCGGCTACAACAATTGAAGGACGATCAGGTAGTGTCAGTCACACCGGTTGTAGAGCCGGATGTTGAAGTTGAGGCTGTGGACGAAGCGTCCCCGGCTAGCTCAAGCCCGGCGTCGTCCTCCGACATTGCGACGGACATTGTGTCCGAGGCACCATCTGACGAGGAACCCGGCGAGCCGGAAGCTCAAGAGGAATGAGTAACACCCCGATCGTCTTAGGTGGGCTCCGGATCCTCCGTAGCCTGAGTATTGCGCAATGACTTGATACGGTGTTTAGTCCGTTTCTTTGCCTGCTTTGCGGCGATTCGGGTCCGCATAACGCCTGCCCACAACATCCTCATGGAAGTCAGGTGGGTTTGAACTTCAATAATGGTTTATGCTCCGGATCGCGATACCGTGCCCGCCGGAATTCGTTGGAGTTGACTCAAATACAACAGACCTGTTGGATAGTCTCGGGCTATTATTGAATCAAGAGCCCTAAGTGCATTCACTAAGATCTTCGCCTACTCGATAAGCGAATATATGACAAATTTAGTCACTGGTGGCTCTATTTCCGTGTCTGTCCCGAGTCCTATATTTGGCGAAGCTACGCAGCCATGCGGCACTTCGATTTTGAATCTGCTTCAATCTTCGCTAAGACATTCTTCTAGAGAAATGCCTTGTTTTCGGCATTTTGAGATGCACCAGTTAAGCGTAAGCTGTTGAGCCAGCTCAAGGTTCTCCTGACAGCGGGGGCGTCCTGTAAACGCGCGCCCAAGCAAGAGTTCGACCTCGTCCTGGTATGGTTTTAGGCGACCGGGCAAGCAAAGCACCCAGTTGCCAGAAGTATTTTGCGTCAAGATGTCCACGAAAAACGATGTTTCTCGTCCTCCTGAGCCTAATCTAGCTTCGCTGAGTGTAGTCATAACTTCCCTTTCTTCGGTCAAGCGACCATTCAATGCAACTTACATCCAAGGGCTTATCATAACTTTACACCGGGCAATAATGCAAGTTCTGAACAATCAGTTAATATCGGTTTCTCCCATGGAGTCTCTTGGCGTCTGCTATCGGCACACATATTAGACTCTAATACTGGATATACGATACGGGGATCATTGATGGCTTTTGGCTTGCCATCAGCAATCCAGGCGCGATCGATTAACTCTATCGCATGGGGGAAATATTTGATAGCCTGCTTCTTCGACGAAGAAAAAACGAATTTGTGGCATAATTCCGAGTTTTTCCTTTCCGGCAGGACAACTTGTCATCCAATGATTCATTCAAGCATGCAGGAAGCCCGGTTTGTCAATGGGATCAAGCACCGCCCTGACGACGATAAGCGTCGAATTGGATATGCTGCATGGCTTGACGGGCGAGACGATGATCGCGCACGGTTTCTTCGGTTGCAGTGTGCATTAAAGGTAATTGCCCCGGATCATGTCGAACGTCTGAGTTGCGAACATGAGCTAAGCCAGCTGCGCTCTCGCATAAGCGCAGAGTGGGTATCCTGGATGGAACCTCTATGAGAAGAATTGCTGTTTCTTTCGAAAAAATCCTCCACGTGAAAACAAGTTTCATTTGGATATACAGGACACACAGTCCAGCCAGTGGAGGCTTCTTGAAGAACTCATCGAAAGTGCAATTGTGGAAAACTGCACAGAATTTGCACCATTTCGTGGCTGGGGTGCGGCAGAACGAAGCAAGATCATTACGCTTCCAGCCTCAATCGGAAGGCTGCAGTCAGTGAAGAAGTTGATTCTATATGGGAGTAACCTTGTGCGAATACCGCCTGAGATAGGCAATATGGAATCTCTGGAGGAGTTTGATCCGTATACCTCCTACGGGTTGCACTGGTTTCCGTATGAGATTACGCGCTGTCGGGCACTCACAAATAGTCGCGTCAGTACTCGTGCACTATATGGCAATTTCAAGCTCAGACCAGGGTTTCCCGATCTCAGCGCGAAGTCTGAAAAGTCGCAGGAGATCATAAAATCAAGCCTGCGCAGGCATTGCAGCGTGTGCAATAAGGAATTTCAGGATCAACGGGCCTATCGAGTATGGATTTCGCTGCAAGTAGCTACCGATGTTCTGCCATTGCTCGTTAATGCGTGTTCCCGGGCGTGTCTCGACGCACTTCCTACTCCGGCTGAAGAATATGTTCGACACCCGCACCAAGGCGGAGCAAGTTTGAAACAACCTCCTACCGAATTCTAGAGCTGAGACGAAACGACCAGAGAGTCGGGTCCGAGGACAGTTCCAGATAAGCATAAGCTGCTGTCCATATATTGGTAGCAGCAGCTTATGCGCAAGAGTTTGTGTTGAGGGAACCCGGTCATGGACCGTAGGCTAATGTGAACGCTCAGCCTACGGCTGAACTTTTTCTGAAACCCGGGCTGGATGGATGCTTGCGGGAATTACCTGGAAGGCTCTTCTTCTCTAAGCACATAGCCCTCGCCGCGAACGGTTTGGATGAGGCGTTTTTGATTCCCATCTTCCAGTTTCGATCGCAAATATCGAATATATACTTCGATTACGTTTGATTCGCCAATGAAGTCGTAGCCCCAAACTTTATCGAATATAAATTCGCGAGATAGCACCTGCTCAGGGTATTGCATGAAGAGTCTGAGCAGGTCGAATTCTTTTGCACGCAGGTCAAGCTGGCGTTCGCCACGCTTCACGATGCGGTTGAGCTGGTCCATCCACAGATCGGCATAAGTAAGGATGCCTTCTTGCGGTTTACGCCGCATTACAGCTCGGATTCGAGCGAGTAATTCCTCTGTGGCGAAGGGCTTTGTAAGGTAATCGTCTGCACCGCTGTCCAGACCAACTACCCGGTCTTGCACGCCGTCTTTTGCGGTCAACATAATTATCGGAATTTTGGAAATGGCTCGCAGCCGTTTGCAAACTTCCACACCATCGAGTCCGGGCAACATGATGTCTAGCAATACAAGCTCGGGCTGCTCTTTCTTGAACAGGTCTATTCCTTGATTACCATCATGCGCGACATGCACCTGATAGCCTTCATATCCCAATTCAAGTTCGATCAGACGCGCGATATTAACGTCATCTTCGATAATAAGGATTTTCATCCCGCTGCTGCTTGTGCTAGTGCTCACTGTCTTACCTCGTAACCAAACGCCAGACGCTTAATATTAAACCCTAATCAATTCTCATTTAACCTTTGGCTAGCCGAACAGGAGTGCCGAAGTTCCTTCCTATTTATTGGAATGACTCGTCGGACCGTACCCGTCAAATTTCGCTAAAGTCCTCAAAGGTTCGTGTCCTACCCCTGAGATTTAATGATTAAAGACTCTACCAGGCATTTAATGTTTAGAAAAGGGGTGGATAGAAACAATCCCCGCAAATTAGCAATAAAAGGATAGATGGAAGTATATGCGAGCGGGTATCCCTGTATCGCTGATGGGCTAACCGCAATGAGGGTTGAAACTTTTCTTGCGTCATTAAGTGACGGCTTGCGCGATGCCGAGGAATTTGTGCACCAGAGGTGGGTTCTCAAGCGAGTTTCCCGTTTTTTAGGAGAATTTCCTTCCTGAATGTGTACTGCATTGATACAAACTACACCTATTCGGGGCTTTCAATGTCGTGTAGTCGTGAACAAAATGTGGTGAGGGCTAGTTCGGGGGTTTATCAGAAACTGTTCTTTCCCTTCAAGCCATGATGATCGTGCTTTACATTCTTGGGTTTGCCGCCCCAATGAAAAATATGGCGAGTTGCAGGTGGTGCGCAGATGGTGCAACTGATGCCCTCGGGATGGTAAACGGATCAGGTATGTAGGAAGAGAGAGGAGTGTGTCCTGCCGGGGCAGAGGGGTTCATCAGATGACCTTTCCGATTGATGGGAGACCACGGACTTTCCTGCTCAGGATTTCCGCTGGACACTGTTCTCTTGGTTCTGGCTCCATGGTTCTCGAACATTCCCCGACCGATTTGTCGGAAAATGATTCGTTGGAAAATCTTCGGTTACTTGGCAGGTTGTTCGAATGGTTTGGTACTGGAAATTTGATATGGCATCAGAAATGGAATCGGCAGAGTGGGTCTCGGCGCATGTCCCTGGTCGTTATGTCCGGATGAAACTGCTTGGCTTGTTTGAGGGAAGAAGGCTTGAGCATGCGGGATCTTGCCAAGCCGGTTGTAAAGGGGCTTCATGTGGTGCCATCGGCAAAGTGTCGGTGTCGGTTCCCCCTGGCTCCTTGTCATGCCTCCGCTTAGTGCAAAATGCTCGATGCTGAGTACGAAATCCTTGTCAGGAAACTCTTAAAAAGGTCAAGTCTCCGCAAGGTATTGATAGTAAGATGATGCTGAAACTCGTACGGATGGCTGGGTTTTGAAGAGTTCGATTTCTTTGCTGAGCTGTGTCTGTGCCACTGTTTTTGGTGGTGTATTTTTAATGTCACCCTGTTCGGCTCAAGGCACTGGCGAGGGTGTCGGCGAGTTTTCCGGTCGTCAGCAAAGCCCTGTAGGAGTGACGAGCACAGATATCCTTCATCGATATCTTGTTGATCTTTGTCAGCGTCACAAGCTCGAAGTTCCGCCACCTCAACTGATAACTCGCAAGGAACTTGGTGAGTTTTTCATGAAGCTCATGCAGAAGATCGCTCAGATTCCTGCTGATGGGCTAACTGAGCAAGACTTTCGCGATGTTGGTTATCTGTCGGAGGAATTCGACGATGTTTTTCGCGTCGTGAAGGGAAAGCTGGCGGTGCAGGTATTCAAGAATGAAATCGCGCCTGCAGCCCATATATCGGACAAGCTCACGTTGCTCAATGACCGAGTCAATCTGTTGGAAAAGGTCAAGGTGTCGGGTGATTTTGCTTTTCAGCCACAATCTGACATGGGGCGAGGTGATCGCGACTCTACTGCAGTAAATATGCGCAGTCGCATAAATCTTCTTGCCAGAGTGTATGAATCGCTCCCCGACGCGCGGGTAGGAGATGGCTATTTATATACTCGACTAACGGCCGCAGCCGGCCGTTTCTTTCCCCGCAATAAGTATCTTCTTAGCCCCACCAACGATCTTGTTGACGCTAACGCCAGCCCGTTCAACTCAGGGTTGAACGAAGTGCAATTACCAAATTTGATCATCAACAATAATAATAGTAATTCGATACGCCCGACGTTCAGCCTTGAGCAGGCATACTACAGTCAGGACCTCCGCCTCACCAAGCACCTTAAAGGAAACTACAAAGCAGGCCTGATTTACTTCGGCAATATGTTTGATAACAATAATTATGCCAACAGCGAATCACTTCAGTTTATCAATACTCAATTCGTCAACAGTATCTCGTGGCGTCCTAACTTCAACGCACCCGCTGCAACGTTTTCGCTGGAGCACCCCTTGCTTCGAGACAAGGCATTTGTCAGGTTGACTGGAGGAGTAACCAGTCTGACGAATCGTGATTATTTTGGATCTGTTGGCGGTAACTATGAATTACAAGTTGGGCACCACTTCAAGGAAAAGGAAGGTAACTTACGCGTAGGTGCGTGGAATTTCAACTTTCGTGGTGGCAGTTTTAATCCATTTGTAACACCTGTGGATATTAACGGGACGTCGGTGCTATCGCTATTGCCTGGTGGTATTACGACTGGTGGCAGACCGGGCGGTATGTATGTCAACTTCGATCAGAAAATATGGAAAAACATCGGAGTCTGGGGACGGTATGCATTTAACGACAAACAATTTGCAGAAGTATTGCTAGGGGGATTGCTGTCCTCCAGGGCCAGCTGGTCTACTGGCCTTGAAATTCCCATGTCGATCTTTTCGAAAAAACGGAGCGATGATGTGATTGGCGTAGCCTATGGTCAGGTGCTGCCGTATTCGCGGGAAGCTGTAACTCCAGCAACCCCCGCTTTTGTTGCTACAAGCGGGCAACCTACTCCCACTACTTTGGCGCAGGTGAATGCGAATTTGGCGCAGATAGATCCTGGCGCACATCACCGCAGCGAGAAAACGCTAGAGGCTTATTATCGATATCAGCTAAACAAAAACGTTTCTCTGTCGCCGGACATTCAATATATCTGGTCTCCCGGTGGCACGGGACCGCAGCCTGGTATCTTCGTTCTGGGCAGTCGCCTGTTTGTTCAGTTCTAATGTCAGCGCTTCTTGGCGGGGGCGCGGTGGGCGGCTGGACTTTTCGCGGTGGGATTTTTTGCAGGAGGTGGTGGCGACTCTTGTGTGCTTGTTATAGTCAGGCCTTTAGCTACGGTATCACGATTGCGTTTGAAATCCTGGCGATCGGGCTTTAGCTTGACGGCCGCTTCCAGGTCGGAGAGAGCGCCTTCTTTTTCTCCCATTTTATAGCGAACGAGAGCTCGGTTGTTTAGAGTGTCGGCTCGGTTGCTGTCTTTCTCAAGGGCTTGATTCAAATCGTCAAAAGCACCGGCGAGATCACCGCTTTTTTCCTTTGCTCGCGCTCTCAGTTCAAGGGCATCGATCATTGTAGGTTTCAATCTAAAGGCCTCATTGGCGTCAAGCATCGCTCCTTCATTGTCACCCAGGATATCTTTGGCCACAGCTCGGTTATACCAGGCATCTGGCATTTCGGCGTCGTTTGCTACGGCGTCGGAAAATGCGGTAATCGCTCCCTTGTAGTCGCGGGCGCCAAAACACTTGACCCCGCGATTGTATGCTGTCACCGCTTTCTCCTTGTTGTCAGCCGGTGCGTCGGGCGGGGTTTGTGACAACGCTGGCAAAGCAGAGCCCGTGATGGTCGCGGCGATGAATAGGAGGCTGATAGCAGTAGAGATTCTTCGACCACGCTGATACTTCCATTTCATTGGCATAATCCCCCTGCAGTTGATCTCGTTGATTCCACTTCACTATATAGCACTGACGAACCGGCACCGCTAGAATTCTTGAACTCGGGTACTGGCTTCTGCCTTGGTGCTTAATTATCTTCCGGGTCCTGGCCGTTGCCGTTCCTTTTGCCTAATTCGAGAACGCTAACCCTTCGGTTGAGGACGCTGACTCTTCGGTCGAGGACGCTGACTCTTTGGTCGAGGACGCTGACTCTTCGGTCGATCTGACGCAGTACGTCAACCATGAGAATCTGCGATTCGGCAATTGTCTGAAGGAGAGTCTCAAACCCGTCCAGGCGCTTGTCAATTCGAGATAGCTGTTCGTGCATACTGTTAAGTATGTTCGTCTCCGTTACCTTTAATCGTCGTTCAACCCACTCTTGCGTGGCGACCACGCCGGTTCCCCGTTCGTCAACCATGACTGCTCCACCTCGCATTGCAGGTCCTCCTTTTGATTAACGAAAATTTTCTGTCAAGGGTTCAATATGAGTATAACAATTTTCATTAAAAGTTTGCCGCGCGTGACACTAGCCCCCGAGCTGATGATCTCTCAGTTCGGTTGGAAACTCTTTGTCGGGATACCTTGAGAATTTACTGCTTAACGGCGAATCGTTGCCAGCTTTCCTGCCGATGATGCCCATTCTATTTCGCAATTCAAGCCGTCGAGCAGCGTGTAGTTCGGGGCGAATCCGGTGAGGTTTTGAAGCTTAGCGACTGAGCAGGTGCTGGAGCGAGTGAGCTTGTCTAACCGTGAAGGAGGAAGGGGAGAAAATCCACCGAGCACCAGGCTTGCGTAAGAACCTGTGCGAACAATTATTTCGGGAATAGCTGGTACTCGGCTGCCCGGACAACCAGCCAGCGCTATGGTGTCGGCAATTTCGCGCACCGTGGGTTGTTCAGGATTGGCAACATTGTACAGCTGAAAGCCAGGCGGCGATTTTTCCAATGCAAGCAAAATAGCTCGTGCGAGATCGTCACTATAGATAAGGCTCTTTTTTGCGTCGCCGCTGCCTATGTGGAAGTATCGTTTTTTCAAGACTTGCCGAATCAGTGACAGCATGTTGCCTCGATCTCCAGGACCGTAGACCAATGCGGGTCTCAATGCAATCACATAAGGACAAGGTTGCGTTGTCGCCAGATTCTCTTCGCATTGATACTTGCTGCGACCATAATCAGTGTCTGGTCTTATCGGTCCATGTTCTTCTACGTTATCCAGAGGTGGCGGGCCGTAAACGGCAATTGTGCTGGTGAAAACGAATTTGCGCACACCTTCGGTCCGAGCTACTTCCGCAAGATGTTTGGTAGCTTTCGAATTTAGAATGTCGTACATGCTCGGTGGCTGGTCTGGTTGGTGAACCAGCCCGGCAAGATGGATGATGGTGTCGCAACCGCTGACCAGAGTGGTTAGATTTGACGAGTCATTTTGCAAAAAATCGTGTTCTCGTACCTCAACATTTTTGAGCTTTCCGATTTGCGGCAGATGTTCTTTCACTCTTGCTGCATCTCGTACCGCAAGGCGAAGCTGAACGCCCGGGTCCGACAATCGCTCGATGAGCGCACGACCAATCATTCCCGTTGCTCCGGTGATCAGAATCATCGAATGTTTTGTACCGCCGAGTTGGTGGTCGACCGGACCTCACCCTGCACCGCCAACAGCGAGTCATCGGTGGGTGAAAAATCGATGTGGTCTGGCGACTTGCCGGTAAGTCCATTTTTCGAAGATGTGTTCACTACAAATGCTGCTGCTGGTTCAGGCACGGGCTGGTCGGGGACACTATCAGGGCGAACCTTGCCGTGCGTAGTGGTGGCAAAAATTCCGTGCGTGGCTGGTTCTTTGGAGGGCAGGAGATTCTGCAACACCGACAGCATTATGAACATTGCGCCGCGAACCCAAATTGCCGCATAGACCAACCAGTTAAAAAGTAGCGAGTGTGACTTCGCCTGGTGTTTTCGATAAAACACCTCCATGCCTTTGTGGAGGTTTATGGTGGCACCGACTCGTCGAAAACGGCTCGACGCGCCGTGATAGTGATACACGGTTGATCCGGGAAAATAGTTCACAGTCCAACCGGCTTGCTTTAGCCGCCAGCACCAGTCGATTTCTTCGCCATACATAAAAATGTCTTCATCGAGCAACCCGATCTCATCAATAGCCGTTTTTCGGACCATCATGCAGGATCCCGATAGTGCATCAACTTCGATTTCCTGATCGGGGTCCGCAAATGTCAGGTTGTATTTGGCGAATGCCGGGTGATTTGGGAAAAGCATGCTCAAATAAGTGAACCGGAAGAACGCAACAGCCGGAGTTGGAAAAGACCGCCGGCAAGACAGCTGCAATGTTCCGTCGGGATTGAGAATCTTTGGACCGGCTCCGCCACACTTCGGGTTGGAGTCCATATATGTTGCCATCAATGAAATGGCATTTTCCATAACCACTGTGTCCGGGTTCAGCAGCAGGATATAGTCGCCCTTTGCCCGGGGAATTACCTGGTTGCAAGCTCTGGCGAAGCCGACGTTATCCTGATTTGCAATGGTGGCGACGAAGGGAAAGTCTCTCCGGAGCATAGCCACTGAGCCGTCGCCAGAGTCGTTGTCAACAACTAGTAGTTCAAAGTCTCGTTTCCATGCCCGATCGTTCATCAGCGAACGAAGGCAACCCGCCAGCAGCTCTGGCGTTTTCCAGTTCACTATTACAATAGATACTCTTGGCTTGCTCACGCCAAGATTTTGGCACAGGATTCAAAGATTCAACTGAGCAGCGCTTAAAGTTCACTTGATGGATCTCATTGAAAACGTGTCATATTCAGCACTTTCTCCGTACTTCCCCGACGCGAATGACGTTAAGTGAACCCGAAGGTCCGCGCTGACACCACGTGCGCGGCTAACCAGCCTGGTACTCCATACGTAAATCAGCAATTGACGACAATAATTTGGAACTCCGTATCATCAATGATCAACTTCAACCACATCCGGCCTGAGCAGTACTTGTCAAATCAGCGATTTTTTGATTGAGTGGAATGATGAAAAAATCTTTATGGTGAGACGGGATGCAAGAACTGTTCAAAAACCTCATAGGGCTTTTGTTGAACAAAGGTGGAAACAACACTGAGACAGACCGTAGTGGTGAAAATGCTCAACAATCCGGTGGAGGAAGTAAGGCTCAGCGTCTGGTGAAGGATGTTGTGGAGGATGTCGTGGCAGACGAGTTCTGGAAACAGCAATTTGAGAGCGGCTTCGTGAAGCTGGAAGGCGAGCAATTAAACGCAAAATCGCTTCCTGATAATTTGAAGCTGACTGAGCTGAACCTGTCTGACTGCAGCGGGCTCACCACTTTGCCTAAGGGGTTGGAGTGCACTGATTTGGTGGCGCGAAATAGCAGTCTGGAATCGATTTCTGCTGACATGGAGGTTCAATACCGACTCGATCTCAGCGGCTCAAGAGCTTTGGAGGGGCTACCTGACGGGCTTACTGTCGACTATCTGCTTTTGCGTAACTGCACCGCGCTGAATCGACTTCCAGAAGGAATGGATGTGTTCTGGCTTGATGTTTCCGGTTGCACCAGAATCCTGGAGTGGCCGTTGCAGGCGCGCGTTAAGGGGCGGTTCATTGCACGCAATTGTGATCAGTTTACGCAGTTGCCCGGATGGCTTCAACGAATATCGGAACTAGACGTGCGAGGATGGCGCAACTTAACTGCGCTGCCGCAAGATCTTGTAGTTACATCTTCTCTGGACATCGGCGGTACAGCGATTACTTCGCTACCAGAGGGCTGTCGCGATGCCCGGTTATGTTGGCGCGGAGTTACCATCGACGAACGCATCGCTTTTAGCGCGCATCTAATTACGGTCGATGAGATCCTGGCCGAAGTTAATACGGAACGTCGCCGCGTGATGATAGAGCGTCTGGGCTACGAACGATTTTTTCAAGAAGCCAAAGCAAAAATTATCGACAAAGACAACGATAGTCGTGGTGGAGAGCGGCGATTGTTGATCCTTCCATTGAAGAACGATGAGCCTATTGTATGTGTAGCGGTCACTTGTCCATCTACGGGTCGCAATTATATTCTGCGCGTTCCGCCGGCCACGAAGACTTGCAAGCAAGCCGTTGCGTGGATTTGCGGGTTTGATGATCCCCGTGATTTTCTGCCGCTCCAAGAGACTTAATCGGTTAAATCGTAATCGGCGGTCGGAACTTGCCAAATGCCTTTTTCAGGGAACCACTTATCTCACCGACTGAAGCATAGCTCTCAACAGCGTGAACAATATATGGAAGGAGATTCTCGCTGCCTCTAGCCGCATTTTCCAATTCCTTCAAGCGATTTTCTACTTTTGCATTATCACGGTTCTTTTTGATCTTTTCCAGCCGTTCTCTCTGCTGCTTCTCAATTGCGGGGTCTACACGCAAAAGCGGAATGTCTTCTTCGTTTTCATCAATGTATTGGTTTACGCCTACGACCACACGATTTCCGGATTCAACGTCCACATGATATTGGTAAGCAGAATCCTGAATCTCCTTTTGAATGAATCCGCTTTCAATTGCGATGGTCGCGCCGCCGATTTGATCAATGCGGGCAAGGTATGCCTCTACTTCTCGCTCTATTTGATTGGTCAACTCCTCGATAAAGTAAGACCCGCCGCAGGGATCAACCACATTAGCTACCCCCGTTTCGTAGGCAATGATTTGCTGTGTTCGAAGCGCTGTCAGTGCCGAGGCTGGTGTTGGTAGCGCCAGCGCTTCATCTTTTGAATTGGTGTGCAGAGATTGGCAGCCACCGAGTACCGCAGCCAGAGCCTCAAGGGCGGTGCGCACAATGTTGTTGTCGGGCTGCTGGGAAGTGAGGCTCGATCCTGCTGTCTGTACATGAAAGCGCAGGGTCCATGATTTCGGACTTTTTGCGCCAAACTTTTCTTTCATCAGGCGAGCCCAAATTCTTCGTGCTGCGCGAAACTTAGCGATCTCCTCGAAGAAGTTCATTTGTGAAACGAAAAAGAATGATAGTTGTGGAGCGAACACGTCGATATCCAGTCCGCTGTCAACGGCAGCCTTAACATATTCACATCCGTTTGCAAAAGTGAACGCCAGCTCTTGTACCGCGGTAGCTCCTGCTTCACGAATGTGATAACCGCTTATAGAAATGGTGTTCCATAAAGGCATCTCATTTGAGCAGTATTCAAAAATGTTGGTGATCAGTCGCATGGAGCCCGAAGGCGGATAGATGTAAGTATTCCTGGCCTCATACTCTTTGAGGATGTCATTTTGGATAGTGCCACGCAGCTTTTTTGCATCGACCCCTTGTTTCATTCCGACGGCTCGGTACATCGACAGCAGGATGCTGGAAGTTGCATTAATCGTCATGGATGTCGAGACTTTAGAAAGATCTATTCCCTGGAAGAGGCGTTCCATGTCTTCCATGGTGTCGATGGCAACCCCGGTGCGACCGACTTCGCCGGCGGCCATGGGATCGTCGCTGTCGAGCCCCATCTGCGTCGGAAGGTCGAAAGCCGTAGACAAGCCGGTCTGACCATTCGACAGCAAATAGCGAAAGCGCTCGTTGGTTTCCTCGGCGCTACCGAAACCTGCGTATTGTCGCATGGTCCAGACTTTGCTGCGGTACATGTCAGCATGAATTCCACGAGTGTACGGATACTTCCCCGGGAAGCCCAGCGACTTGTCTGGCTCGAACTGTTCGAGATCGTTTGGCGTCCACACAAATTTTTCTTCTGCCATCAGTCTTGATTAGCTCCGTGAAGTTGAGATTCGGCGGTCTGCTTGACACCCTGCAAACGATCTTTGTCGCTGTGAGGCGTATAATTGTGCATTGCCGTTGTTATTTTATATGGAGGTCCGGGAGCGGTGAAATACTGCAACACCATCCTTGAAACTATCGGATCGACTCCGCTAGTGAAACTCGGTAAAATTTTTGCCGGGGTGAAGCCGCTTGTGCTGGGGAAAGTAGAGGCCTTCAACCCTGGAGGTTCGGTAAAAGACAGACCTGCCCTCCGCATGATCTGCGAAGCCGAAAAAGCCGGTCTGCTCAAACCGGGCGGAACCATCATTGAACCGACATCTGGCAACACCGGCACCGGCCTGGCACAAATCGCCGCCGTAAGGGGTTATCGCTGCATTCTGGTTTGTCCGGACAAGGTCGCGCCGGAAAAAATAAATCTCCTTAAAGCTTACGGCGCTGAAGTAGTAATGGTGCCCTCCACGGTTTCCGCCGGACACCACGAAAGCTATTACTCTGTGGCGAACAAATTGACTAATGATATTCCCGGTGCGTTTCAACCAAATCAGTTTGCTAATCCCAATAACCCCATGTCGCATGATTTGAGCACTGGTCCTGAGATCTGGGAAGCTACCGAAGGCAAAGTTACTCATTTGGTGGCCAGCATGGGAACCGGTGGCACCATATGTGGAACCGGTGGCTACCTGAAGAAAATGAACCCGAAGGTCAGGGTAATTGGCGTCGACCCCGAAGGATCCATTTACTCCGGCGATATGCCAACATCGTATAAAGTGGAAGGCATCGGCGAAGATTTCATTCCGCGCAATGTCGACCTGAAGCTGATTGATGAAATTATCCGCATCAGCGACAAAGAGTCGTTCACGATGGGAAGGCGTATCGCTCGGGAAGAGGGAATTCTTGTCGGAGGCTCAGCCGGCACGGCCGTATCCGCTGCCCTCAAGCTAGCGCCATCGCTCAGCGAGAGCGATGTAATGGTAATAATGTTGCCGGATGGCGGCCGTGGCTATCTCAGCAAAATGTTTTCAGACGATTGGATGCGTGCCAACGGGTTCCTTCCTTCACCGGAACATAGCTTTGTAGTTAAGGACTTGATTGAGCGCAAGATGAAGCGCAGTAAACTATCGCCAATGATCACCGTTCGTGATACGGACCCTGTTCAACGTGCCATTGAATTGATGCAGGAGTATCAGATCGACCAATTGCCCGTGACCACGGAAAACGGGCAAAATGTCGGTTCTGTCAACGATATCATCACGATGCAGGTGGTCTATGAGCGAAAAGATCCCTCTACGGTTTCGGTTAGTTCCGTGATGGGAAGACCATTCCCTCAATTCGACAAGCACGAGGAAATTGAAGTGGTGTACAAAGCGTTTAAGCTTGGTACAGGAATGGTTGTTGTGCTGGACGAAGGGCGCGCATTCGGTGTACTGACAAAATTCGACATGATGGCGCACTTGCGAGACACGATAAAGTCTGGTGAGCAATCCACCGCAGAGCCCGGAACAACGATAGGAGCAGCAAGGTGAAGTTTTCGACCAAAGCGATTCACGAAGGGCAAGAGCCCGATCCGACCACCGGAGCTGTGAGTATCCCGATTTATCAAACTTCTACTTATGCGCAAGACGAATTGGGCAAGCATAAAGGCTTTGAGTATGCTAGAACTCAGAACCCGACACGCTCTGCGCTGGAGAAGTGTTTGGCCTCGCTTGAGAATGGCAAGTACGGACTTGCCTTTGCCTCAGGACTGGCGGCCACGAACACAGTGATGAACTTGCTATCGCAGGGCGATCATGTTGTTGTTGGCGACGATGTTTATGGTGGCACTTATCGTATTTTTGAGAAGGTCTACACTCGATACGGAGTGCAGTTCACTTTCATTGATGCCCGTGATCCGTCCAATTTTGAACGCGCGATTCGTCCTGAAACTAAGTTGTTGTGGATAGAAACACCGACCAATCCGTTGCTAAGATTGGCCGATATTTCAGCTTTAACCAAAATCGCCAGAGACAAGAAGATCCTATCCGTGGTGGATAACACCTTCGCTAGCTCCTATCTTCAGCGCCCGCTAGATCTTGGTGCTGATGTGGTGCTGCACAGCACAACGAAATATCTGGGTGGACATAGTGACGTGGTTGGTGGTGCGATCATCACCAGTCTCGACGACGTATATGAGAATTTGAAATATCACCAGAATGCTGTGGGCGCCGTGCCGGGTCCGTTCGACTCCTGGCTGGTAATGCGCGGACTAAAAACGCTCAAAGTGCGCATGGAAGAACATGTGAAAAATGCGGCGGCCATCGCGACCCACCTTGAGAAGCATCCGGCCATTGAGCGAATTTACTATCCCGGGCTAGCGTCGCACCCCCAACATGAACTTGCGAAGAAGCAGATGTCCGGCTTCGGTGGCATGGTATCGATTGTAGTGCGCGGCGGGTTGGAAGGTGCTCGAAAGGTGCTGAATAACACGAAGCTTTTTGCTTTGGCCGAAAGCCTCGGAGGTGTTGAGTCATTGATCGGGCATCCGGCCAGCATGACGCACTTTTCAATTCCAAAGGAGATTCGAGAAGAACGCGGGATCGTCGACGGGCTGGTGCGCTTATCAGTGGGTATCGAGGATCTGGAAGATCTTATTGCTGACCTGGATAACGCGTTGTCGAAAGTTGATGTGCCTGCGCTGACGCACTAACGAGATTGGCTGCGGTTTTGTGTGCGGTCTCATTTTTTTCGAGAGTGTCCGGGGCTTCGTCTTCGGTGGATAACATCGGTTTAAATAAGCGCAAGACCACTTGCGATGGTTTGAGCAGTGATCGGAAACTGATGATAATGCTGAATTAGGGTTGGAGAATAGCAGAATAGCGAATGGAGCTCAACCTGAATGAAACGACCCTTTTCTACGGCGATGATTGCGGTTGTTTTATTGATTCCTGCAGTATGGTTCCTGGCGGCTTTCTTGTGGTTCATGATTCGCCTCGGCAATATCTCAATGCAACCGTTGGCCAGGGCTGGTTACAAACTCTCGAATGTTGATATAACCATGATCCACGCTCGCATGGGCTCTGGCAATTGAGCGAGTATGGTACGTTGTTTTTGAAACCGATCGACCGATAATCGTGGCGGGTTGGAAGGAGTCTGGGATTCCATCATTTTTTGTAGGCTCCCTGGCGCATCCACGATAACGCAGAAAGATGGCATTTACCGTCGGATTGACGATACGGGAAGGACGCATGTATTGGTCGCCACTAAGTTCAAATTCCTGATCGACCAGTTGAATCGGCTGAACGTTTCGCCGCATCAAAACTAGACGACAATCTTTGAAGGTTATTGCCGGTCGGCACCGATTCCGCGAAACTCGAAGCGTTCTAATAATCTTGGCAGTAACCATGCGCCAACTATAAAGGCGAGGATCAAGCAACTGATTCTTAGCGTAAGCAGGAGAGTCATTCCTGACTCGTTCAATTGAGTGGGAATCAGAACAAAGGCGGCTGTGTGAATAAGAATACTTGGAGGGCACATTAGCGCTGCAGACAAACGGCAGATCAGATTATGGTCAATTGACCGCGCGGAAGAATGAATGACATCATCTGTAACTAATTTGTAATAGCCCCACGTCCACTCAGCAAGCGCGCACGTTGTCGCAAGGTTCAAGGCAAACCCGAGCACCAGATTGGTCACTAAGAAGGCCATCCGAGCTGGACCTTCTGGAGTGTCTGTTAGCAAGATTATAAATGGCACGCACAAAGGCACGCACCCACAAACAATCCAAAGTTGCGGGATAAAAAAATACTTGACGCCATTACTCGATTTGTCGTTCGCGACATCCTGGTAGAAATCCAAGGAGTAGAATGATCTCCACAACATGTTGGTCGCTGAGGCGTTCTGTTCGGAGTCGATTTCGTCACGACGGGCTTTGCGTGGGAGTTTGCTGGACTGGGTGCGGGCGCCCACGTGTGCTCCCTTACCGTCCCGTACCAGTTCGAGATCTCGTTTGAATTCGCCCATCGACTGGTATCTGTGATCAGCTTCCTTCGCCATTGCATTAAACAAGACGGTCTCCAAGCCCGCGGGTGGGGGCTCGGTCATGGTTGCCGATAAACTAGCTGGTTTCTCCGCAACGTGTTTATGCAATAGCCCAATCGGGTTGTCTGCCATAAGGGGCATCATTCCTGTAACGGCTTCGTAAATAACGCATCCCAATGAATAAATGTCTGCTTGGTGATCGACTTTTTGCCCGAGGCACTGCTCAGGGCTCATGTAATGAATGCTTCCTACCAAAAGTCCTGTGCGTGTAAGGTGGTGGGTTACTGAAATTCGAGAGTTCGAAAGAATCCGCGCCAGTCCGAAGTCGACGAGTTTTGCTGTTCCGTCCTCCGTGACAATTATGTTTGTAGGCTTCAGATCACGATGCACAATTCCGCGCTCATGAACGACTTCAAGTGCTTCACAGACTTGTATTGCAATGTCGATGGCATTGGTTACGGCAAGCTTTTCCTGGTTCGTTATTATCTTTCGTAAGCTACTTCCGGAAAGATGTTCCATTACAATGTAAGGGAATCGATTTTGCCAGACGCCGAAGGAGTAGAACTTCACCACTCCCGCATGCACAATGTCTGCGAGCACTCGTCCCTCGCGTTTGAATCGAGCGCGATCCTCTCGGTCCCCCAGCAACGTCGGCAGTAGCGCCTTCACTACTACTTCTCTGTCAAGGACCTTGTCGTGCGCTTTGAAGACACTACCCATGCCACCACTATCAATATGAGCCGTTATCTCATACTTCTCGTCTATCAACATTCCGACTGCTATGGGTTTGGTGTCAGCCGGTACTTGGGAAGAATCAATCGCAGCTTCTAGTGCTTTGCCGAAGTCGCTCATTGACTGATACCGGTTTTGCGGATCTTTTTCGAGGGCTTTGAAAATCACTGTTTGGAGATGAAGAAAGAGGTCCAGCGATGGACAGGAACTGGAAAATGGTGGCGGTGGATCTTTCATGTGCTTCATCGCGGTATCCGCAGCGGAACTTCCCTGAAATGGAGGCATTCCCGTCAGGGTCTCGTACAGCACTACGGCCAGGCTGTAGACATCGCTGGCTGGCACGATGGGCACCATCTGGAGCTCTTCAGGACTGGAGTAAATAGGATCGATGTTTATTATGCGAGTGCATGTGCCAGGTGCCTGTTGCGCGTAATTCGGAGAGGCGAAATTGAAGCCGACCAACTTAATGCATTCGTCGCTCTGCTGCAGTATGTTTTCCGGTCTCAGATTTCGGTGAAGGACATTTTTGCTGTGGGCTTGCGCTAATGCTTCTACTACCGGCGCAATGATACGATGGCATTTGGAAGGAGGCAGCGCTCCTTCCTTTCTCAGAATATCTCTCAAGCTTTCGCCGTTGTACTCGTAAATTACATACGGGAAATTGCCCCCGCCCATTTCGAGAAATCGGCCTATGTGCTTGTGTCTTAGCGTTTGAGACGCCTCAAGTTCACGATTGAATAATTCTTGCGCTGAGGGCGGCCATCCTTGTTTTTGGAATATTTTTATTCTTATGGACTTTCCATCTGCGTCTTCGCCCGGGTATTCAGTATCCTGCTGATTGCGCACATGGTGACCGGTGATCTTGTATTGACGCAGTCGCTCCGTAGTGGAAGCGTCAACAAAGTCTACTAGTTGTGTGGAATCTTGTGGACAAGACGACAATGTAGTGTCAATCGCCTGTTGACACTTGAAGCAATACCTCCTCTCTGATTTGGCCAACTCGCACCTGATCGGATAAAATTACCCGCATCGGAGAAGTGCCAGCGATTACTTGGCACGGACTCCTCAATTGTCGATCACTTACTTTCTACAGTGCCACTGCCGCTAGTGTCTTTTGCGCCGCAGTCATAACGTACATATTCTCGTCTTCGGTGAGAACTTGCAGAACGTTTGCAGGTAATTTTGGATTGCCGGCCATATTCAAGCGAACATCATCGCTCGGATCTTGCACCAGGTCATCCAGCACTGATTGCGGTGTTTTCGGATTGTCGGCAACACACACACGAACATGCCAATCGGGATCTTTCGAAAGTGTGATGAGGGTGATAATTGAGGTGTGCGGATTCTCTGCTACGCGGCAACGAATCAAATGATTTTTCTCTGCTGCCAGGCGATCTAAAATCGCGGGGGCTGTGTGGGGATTGCCAGCCATTACGTAACGCACGTGGGCATCTTCTCCACCAACGGCTTCTTCAAGTACAGGATCGTTGGCATGAAGCGCTTGAATCGCCTTCAGGAGAGTGAGCAACTTGTCTGAGTCGATCGGTTTATTGATGTAGTAGTTCATCTTCAGGTGAAGGGCTTTGAGAATGTCCCCCTCATCTTGAGAAACTGTCAGCAGGATCACAGGCACTTTAGCCAGCCGGGCATCATCCTTTATGTCTGACAGTACTTCATGTCCATTTTTCTTTGGCATGTTTAAGTCGAGCAGAACAAGGTCAGGCGGAGACTTGTCCTCGTCCTTGAGATACTCAACCGCTGCTTCGCCATCGTTTAGCACGGTCAACTGGTATTCCAGATTACAATCTTTCAGCGCTTCCTGCGTGAGCCTCACATCCGAAGGTGTATCCTCCACCAGCAAGATCTCCATGCGTTTACTCATTGAATTCCCTCCTCTCTAACATCGTCTGCTTTGCGGAAGCGCAAGATCGTAAATAAGAATATCGATCCATTACCAAGCTCCGACTCAACCCAAATACGGCCGCCGTGTGTTTCCACTATCTTCTTGCAAATTGCCAACCCGATCCCGGTGCCTGAGTATTGTGTCTTACCGTGCAGCCGGGCAAACATGTCGAAGATTTTGTCAGTATACCTGGGATCAATCCCAATGCCATTATCGCGGACCGAGAAAACCCATTCATGGACATTTGCCTCGGAGGACACATGAATCTCGGGGGTACGATCCGGTCCCCTGTACTTAATGGCATTCCCCACCAGGTTTTGAAAAAGCTGAACCATTTCCTGTCTGTTGGCTACCACCGTCGGTAATTCGCCAATAATCACCTTCGTCTTGCTTTCCTCGATCGAGGCCTTGAGGTTGGCAAGCGCTTCGTCTAATACGATTCGACAGTCTACGAACTGAACGGCCTTTACATCAGTCGTTCCAATACTTGCATGCTGAAGCACCGCTTGAATCAACTTGACCATGCGGCTACAGCCATCCAGAATGAAATCGATGAATTCGTTGGCATCGTTATCTAGCTTGCCTTTGTAACGTTTTGCCAGCAGTTGAGCATAGCCCTGAATGGCCCGCACCGGTTCCTGCAAGTCATGGGAGGCTATTTTTGCGAACTGCTGCAGCTCTGCGTTTGATCGCCGCAGCTCTTCTGTACGCTCCTGGACCCGCCGCTCGAGCTCATCATTCCATTCCTTGTTTCGCCGCTCCATTTCTCTGCGCGCAGAGATGTCGTGCAGGAAAGCGCAGTAGCTGTCACCGCTACCGCCGAGTCGAACCGGGAATAATGCGATTTCCACTGGAATTTCCCGTCCGTCTCTGTGGAGGAGCTGCATCTCGGCTCGCCGGTTTAGTAGTTTTCCGGTGCCTCGGGTCATTAAGTTGAACATGTCGCGTTTGTGCGCCGGCAGAAAACGAATGGGGATGATGGTATCGGCGAGATTCCGGCCAAGTACTTCGTCGCGGCTCCAGCCGAAGGTATTCTCCGCCTGCCTGTTCCATCCTCGGATTTCACCGCTGGGATCAAATGCGATGAATGCATCGTATGAGTTCTCGATAATGAGGCGCAATCGCTTTTCGCTGTCTCTTAGCTCCTGCTCGACGCGACCTCGTTCAAAGGCATAGCACAAGCACCGAACCAGTGTGTCGTTGGTGGCCTGGCCTTTTATCAAATAATCTTGTGCACCGCCGTGAAGGGCTTCCATCGCCGTCTCTTCATCATCCGATGCGGACATTACAACCACGGGAACGCCTTCGGCAGCGGCGCGGACCTTAAAGAATGTGTCTATGCCTCTACTGTCGGGCAGGGACAAGTCAAGCAAGACAACATCAATGCCGGGGTCGCGCAGGCGAATAATTACTTCGTGCAGGTTAGTTACCCACTCGACTTGAAACCCCCGCCGAAGCAGGTTCATTTGGTGAATCTGCGCCTGGGTGAAGCTATCTTCTACCACCAAGACGCGCATCAACCGTTCGTAGGGGAGCTTAACCTGACCCTTCAAACTTTAGCTCGCAATCACAAAACAACGGCGCGGGACACCACTGTTGATTATGCCCGGGTTCCTGTTGATTCTCACATCAGACCGGCAAATTATTTTCATCAAACTTCCCCGGGTGCACGGATGTCAATGATTGATAATTTGTGAACCACTGGTATTCATGAGTTTATGCCAAGATTTCTTTCAGCAGTTGCCGTAATTCTTCCTATATTGATCGCTAGTCTCGGCAGCTCGCCGTTGGCGGAAGCCTCGGAAGAATCTGATTGGTTGGAAGCATTATCCGGTCCGACCAGACAGCGAACGGAAGCGGTTGCGCCGTCTGCGGGAGTTATTCGAAGTGACATATTAGCAACGGAGGGACGCCAGAGCGTAGCTAAGTTGCGCACGCATGCCGATGCCAATCTCAGATCCGGCAATTTTGCCGCGGCTCTGGTGCTACTGGAGAAGGCTCTGGAACTGTGTCCTGATGATGTGGAAACTCGCACGTTGCATGCCCAGGCGCTGCAAACGAAACTAGAACGCACCCATTCGCAAGACCCCGTGCTTTTCAATGATTGCGTTAAGCAATGGTGTTATGTGCTGAAGAACAACGAGTTCCTGGAAGATTCCAAAATTGCAGAGGCGCATCTGGTGGATCTCACAGGGAAAAAACCGAAATTGTTCGGAGTCGGGGCCTATTTGCGTTCCGTTTTGAAGCCCGAACCCGAGCCGGAAGATAGCGAGAAGCGTGAGCCCGTAGCGAGGCTTCACGGCGAGGTGATTTTACCTTCGAAGAGCACGGCAATTGAACCTGTTCAGGTGCCGTGAGCTTTCGGGAAAGCAGTTTCTCTCTCCAAACAAAACAAGATTGTAGTCCGACTGAACAGACCCGCAGTTTACTCACAGCACCGATGAGAGTATGCGCGCATACGTGTTCAAGCGACCCCGGAGTGCACCTAATTTCATCGCAGAAGTCCTTGCCGGCTTAGAACAATTGAGCGAATCATCGTTAACCCTGGCGTTTAAGAACGATTTGCGAAGTGGCTTCGGCTTCGGTCGCTTACAGTGCCATTACGTTGTTTGTTTAGCGCGGAGAACTCGAATCTAGCAGTTCCCCCAACGATTTTTCAGGCGGGGTTTCACCACGTAGGTACTTCACAACTAAGTCCCAATTTACTTTATCAACTGCGTCACGCCCGAAAGGCGTAGTACCATGCATCAGCGAATTCACCCTGGTTTTTTGATTGTAGGGGATCAGTTTTCCCCAAGAACATATTTTGTCGAAGTTGTTGATAAGAAATTCAGGATCATCCATCTTCTTGTTCTTGACCAGTTCCTCGATTTCATTTTCTAAATCCCGTCCGTCCTGTCGGTCAATTCCGTCGGGTCCAAAGATTTGATTGACGATACCAAAATTCAGCTTTGCCAGTATGGCGTAGGCAATCACTGTCTTTGCTCCATCTACTGCACTGTTTGCTGGCGTCACAGTGGCTACTGCTGGGGTTACAGGTGCGGGCGGTGGAGACGGATTGGGAACAGGAGTGCTCACTGGATCAACCGGTGAAGGAGCCGTCGATAGCGGAGATACCAGCGCCAATACGTCGGTCGTAGAGCCGCTTTCATCATAAACGGGAATGTCGCTAAACGCAATTTTGTTAGTGTCAGTCGGGGTGACTGCATCAGGCGGGAGAGCCGCACCATTGCCTAATAGTGTGTCTGTTGGAAGGATGGTAGAGTTTGAAGGAATCTGGGGAAGATTCAAGTTCGTGATTACTGGTAGGTGAACCTCAACCACTGGTGGTGGTGGTGCGACCGCAGTCGGTGTCGGTATTACCGGTTCTATTGGTTCGATGGGCTCTTCTCTAGCAAAGACGGGAGAGAAGGAGCCAACAATCGCAATCAAAACGAGATATAGAATACATCTGCACTTCATTTGGAACTCCTTCCCACCAGTTGGTACTGACCGTGACTGCGGCACACTAAACTGACAGCGGCAAAACTCTTCATGATTTCACCGGCAGATGTCTCAAATTCTTCGTCGGTGGATAGAAGACAAGTCCTGAGCAGCGAGTGGCGCCTAGCTAGTTCACGCTGAAAATTGCGACGGCAAATCCTGTCGCGGCGGGGTTGTCATTGGAGACTTTTCGCCTAAATGACTAGTGCAAGATCCGGCAAACGCTGGTCGACATTGAGTAAGGGGTAGAGTCATGGTATCATCAACGGTGCTTAAACGAGACAAAACCATGGCTCTACCTGAATTCTATCAACTTTCTCTTGTGGCT
>JAKFUT010000180.1 GCA_021732565.1 Candidatus Obscuribacterales bacterium | reverse complement strand
GGGGGCGCTAGCGGCAACCTCGATGGTGGCGACCTCCACAGTGACGACGATAGTGGCGACCTCAATGGTGGCGACCTCCACAGTGACGACGATGGTGGCGACCTCGATGGTGGCGACCTCCACAGTGACGACGATAGTGGCGACCTCGATGGTGGCGAGGGACCTGGTGACGTCCTTCGAAAGATCCTCGAAACGGAGAAGGAGGAGAATGCAATCAAGGAAGCCGCAAGGAAGGCAATTGAAGATTCACTCAAGAAATTTGAGCACGAGAACAACCCGCTATCGCAAGTGGTGCCCGAGCTTGTAACACCGCAGCAGTTGAATAAATTTGATGCTGAAGTGTCAAAGGAGGAAAGTGAGAACGTCGAAATCGTCGCGAGGTTAGTCGCACAGGCAGTCGCAAAGGCGGCAGTAGCGGCTACCGCCGGACACGTTGTTGGTGCCGCAGCTGGAGCAGCGTTTGACCATGTCGCGCCGAACGCTCTCCAAACCGTCAAAAACTTGAAGGCTCTCTGGCGAGACAGACCTGAAGTTCGCAAGCGCTAAACTAGTTCCACGTTGTGAGTCCAGAACGATTCGAAAACTATACTCTTTTCTCTCTCTTCAAAACCTGTGGATTGACCTGAGAAAGACCAGCTTGCTCGTTGACGCCGCCTGAGGCTCGGCGCACGCATCCCTCATACCCACGACCGCTGTCGATCGTGACCAGTTCGTCGGCATTCGCAACCTTGCACAATGCAGTAGGGCGCGGCAAAGCGCCCTACTGCATTGTGCTACCCGCAAAAGAACGAACACAGAATGGCCACAACATGTGAAGTAAGCTCAAGCTGTCAGTGAACAGGGTGAGATCAGGTATATGGAAGTTGATTATAAGCGCAGTGCGCATGAAGAAGCATCTGGAAAAGAATTTTCGGCGATGGACGAGTTATCTCGGCTTGTAGAGGTAACGTCTAAATGTCTCGGATTTGCAAAGCCAATTACTACGACGCTTCAAAGTGTGTTTGATGGTCCAAATCCATTCGTGATTGACGGAATTCCCCCGGTCCAAGTCGGGCGGGCTGCATCGCAGAGAGAAGGGGCAAGCGATAGCGCCGACATTGAAATCAGGAAAAGCTCGGATACCAGCCCTCCAAAAACAGATGTCGCCAAGACCGCACTGGCAAGATTGAGTGCTGATGATCGCGAGACGGTCTATCTTAGTTTGGCGAGATTGCAGATAGCCTCAAGCGGTGAAGAAAAAGCATTGTTGGAGAAATTGGTTGAATCGAAACTTCCAGGGATAGAAACAAAGGACATCCCACCGTTGCCCCCGGAAAAGCTACAACCTATTGCGAGGAAATCTCTCGAAGACATAGTCAGCAAATTATTCCGCGATGATGACTCTCGTGGTAAAGAGTTTCGTGATGACATGAAAATTTTTGAAAAACGAATGCGCGGTAAACCAGGAGAGCAGGAAGAAATCGGAAAGACCTACTTGCAGCTCGCTCGTTTGCTCGGTGATAGCAACAACGCTCCATGCGATCAGAAAGAACGGTCGCTGCTGGCTCGACAGATTATTCTCAACGCGGCTAATCCCACCAACAACGTCAATCAAGGTAACCATAACAGCTGCACCGCAGCGGCCGTTGAAGTTCGCACTTACTCTCTCTATCCCGGTCAGGCAGCGCGAGTGATCGCAGACATTGGTCTGACTGGTGAGTACAAAACGGCAAGCGGCAAAGTCGTGACACTTGATTCTGAAAGCAGGAGTATGGACAAAGAAGCGAAGGACTTCGCTGATTTTGACGATTGTTGGAAGATTGGGAATTTTGCGGGAAAACGAAATTACGCCAGTCAGGTTTTCCAAATTACGGCAGTCAATGCATTTTGGAAGACACAAGGCGGTGATATCCGCTACTCCCAGGTAAGAACAACCGAGAAAGGAGACACGGGCGAGCGCCTGCAGGATTTTGCAGACCCGAAGAACCCGAAAGTAACCGGGCAGTCCCCGGGCATTTTTTGCGGCAAGGTCAGCGATATGAGCTACGAAATAACCGGACGTCACGAAGTAACGACTCTCTTTCCCGCCGAGTCCGAGAATTTTTCGGAAGTCGATACGCTCGCCGTTAACAATGCAAAACACTTGCGCACCTTGCTCACGGGGGCAACACACGGCAAACTGTTGCTTCCCCTTATTATTCGCGTTGACACGCAGAATAAGCCGTTTTCCGACTACTCGAAAGCTGGTAAGGATGGTGCAGGTGGGGGACACGTCCTCAACATCATGGATTACAATGTGGAGACAGACGAAGTGACAGTCGACAACACCTGGGGAGTCGCTAAAGATCATACAGGGAAGCCAGGCGAAAAGCCGAAGATAAAGTTAGCCGATCTCGAGGCCGCAATGCATACACCAGAAAAGAAAAAATAGATTGTTGAATTGCACCTCCGTGCCAGGTAAGCAAGATTCCCCCATTGTCTCCTTTGAAGAAAGATGGGAGAATCTTGCTTGCGTGGCACAGAAGTCCACTGGCGCTTTCCAGGACAACACTTTCATTTGGTCTATCAACGAAATTTGTTGATCCGCTTTCGACTTGTGCGACTCTATTTCGAAATCAATAGCGATATTCCGCCCGAACGCATGGTTTCGAATTCTTTGTACGTGATACTTCCTTAATCTGAATGAAGGGCCAACCAGGCAATGAGGAGAACTTATGATCCAGTCTAAACCTATCTTGGGTTGTTTTTTGTCGTTTGTCGCTATCAGTTCATTTGCTTTGTCACCATCTCTTGCCGGATCTCCACCGAAGGATCGGGATGTATCACGATTGGATTCTGCACAAGGTGGACTTGGTGCGCCACCAGATGGAGTATATGACTGCCACAAGCTCTCGGGTAGTTCCTTGATCGGCTTCGGCAATCTGACAATCAAGGGGAAAACCTATCGAGGCATGGGCGACGAAGGCAAATTCTCACCATATACCGTAGACGGCAGCAACGTTATAACCTGGTCTGCGGGCTTGGACGGAATGCCCGATGGATGGAAAATTCTCTGGAGCAAGTACATTGGGCACAAGCAAATAGTCATCCATTACATAAGCGCATCCGGCACAGAAGATTCGATTGACGCAACACAAAATTAACCGCCTTCTTCATTTGTAACTCTCTCTAGAGCGGATTGCATCCTCTGTTCACGGTGCAATCCGCTCTAGTCTCATGGCACACTTTATGTGCTCGACAGCTGACCACGGCTTGTGAGTGTATCCCGCCATCAATGCCACCCGGCCACCATCCCGGTGGACGATCGCCTCGAAACGCACGCATAAGCCACTCCGCACAGGACACTGCTCTCCGCACCGCACCGGAGAGCCTACAAGCTTGCCCGCTTCGCTTACGTAGACCCTGCTAAGGACTTCATCTGCACCGTGATGGCTACGTCTTAGCGACTGTTCAGTCCATCGACTTTCTCGCTACCTCGACAGGACAATGCCCGTGTCCTTTCTCCAGGGTAAGCCCGTGCCTCACCGTTTGGGTCCACGCTGCGGTTGGCACAATCTCTAATGAGCACTTAGTCTCTCCGTGAGGACGCGAAACCCATGAAGAAGAAGGAACGCAACTGTCTTGACACTATTCAAATTGCGTCGCCTTGTCCGGCCAATTGGGATGAAATGGAAGGTGACGACAAGTCCCGCTTCTGTAAGTTATGCAGTCTGAATGTTTACAACATCTCTTCTCTCACCAGTGAAGATGCAGAGCAATTCTTGCAAGAGCGAATGTTCTCGGGTGAGCGGGTTTGTGTCAGTCTTTACCGCAGACCGGATGGAACAGTTATCACGGAAGACTGCCCTGTGGGATTGCGCAAACTGAGAGCTGCAGCACGACGCGTCAAATCTGTCGCCGCTGCCATAGTGGCACTAACCATCTCCGCGCTCACCGGCGTGCGTGCGCAGCAACCAGGCAAAGATGCACCGGTGCCCACCCGAGGAGAGCCCACAGTTGCCGTTCCACCACAAAAAGATCGCGAAAGGTTTATGGGTGATATTGCTACTCCCATTACTCCAGGATGCGCCATGCCTCGTCCTTCCGGCAGCGACCTGGTTGACCCGACCAATGCGAAAACGAATCTGCCCTATACACTAAATGTAAGAGGAACGTTGTTTCCAGCAGCGGATCCCTGGTACACCAGACACTGTTCTTCCACCTCCCTGGCGCTTAAAGCCATTTCGTCAGCCACGATAAACGGCACGTCAAATCAAAAAGAGCTGGAGAAGGCTTTAGAACTATTCACGTGCAACCTCTGGGCAAAGCAAGCCGACACACCGGAGGTGGTGGCACGCCATCATATTCAAACGTCCTTGAGACTGACAGGGGAGGCTAATTGTCTCTATTATCTGGGCAAAGCGATGGAAGCCGCAACGAAATATGAGGAAGCACTTCGCGAACTTGAATCGGTAAAGTTCGACAGCAAACCAGCCATGGTCACCCGAATATTTGGAAATTTGAATCAAGCAGAGCGACTGTTAAAAGAAAAATTTGATGCAGCCGCGCTGAAAGAGCGCCTCGGAAAAATTGCCGCGGCCTTCTCCGAAAAGAAGACGAACAAGTCAGGTATCGCATGGATTACGGCCCCGGACGGGGCGTGCGATTTCACTGAACCGTTGTTGTAAGGTTATCTCAATTCAAGTATCAAACCCGGTAACACTTTTGCAACTTCCACTGCTGGTGTTCGGTATCACGGGCCGGAACAGTTGAAGATTGATTGCCTTGACTTCAGCGCCACAGATGAGGCAATTAAACAACTCCTATTGCTGCTCAATTCCGCCAACCTTGATTGGTGTTCCTCATATGCAGTGGACTGGCATACCGATGGAGAACAAAACAAGATACTTTAGTCTACTATCAGATGCAACCGAACTGAGTGCCATGCTGGTTAACAATCCCATATCATTCCTCTGTCCACGGGTATAACCAGAAAATCCTAGTTGAGTTTACTCGATGGTCCAAAATCTTGCTTCCGGGACATTACTTGACGATCGCTTCAAGATTGAGTGCCTCGTTGGAGAAGGAGGCATGGGAAAGGTTTACAAAGCAACGCAACTCGACCTGGGAAGAACAGTTGCACTAAAGGTGATGTTCCCCTCGACCATGGGAACCAATGAAGCCCGCAAGCGGTTTATCCGGGAGGGCAAGATTCTCTCCGAACTAACACCTTCTGCGAACCTTCCCCTCTTCTTTCATTTTGCTATCTGGCAGGGACAAACGCCCTATATCGCCATGGAATTTCTGGAAGGAAAGAGCCTTCGGGAAGTGCTTAACACTGAAGACTTATACTGGTGGAGGACTCTGCGTTTGATCATTCAGATCTGCGATGGACTTTCAATCCTTCATCAAGCCGGATTCATTCATCGAGATCTCAAACCAGACAATGTTGTGATCACACAAACCGGCACCAGTGAGACAGCAAAGGTAATTGACTTTGGAATTGCTGGCATTATCAGTGATGCGGAGTTTGATAATCTGACAAAATCAGGACTGTTAGTGGGCACCGCAAACTACATGAGTCCCGAGCAATGCAAAGGTCAGCCCGCCAGCGTGTTTAGTGACATTTACGCCATCGGGTGCATGCTCTATGAATGTCTGAGCGGGGCTCCTCCATTCACGGGAGACACGCCTCTTGCGATAATGGAGAAGCAAGCGGTGGCAAAACTGACCTCCCTACGGCAAGCTTCCCCTACTGAACTGCCAGACAAAGTCATTTCAATAACGGAACGATGTCTGGCTAAATTGCCCGCCGATCGACCAGGCTCAGTTTTGGAAGTCAAAGCAATTCTAGAGGAGATTCTTGATCACAATCAGCAAAGGAACGTGCGTGCTAAGCGACGTCCACGGTCTAAGAACACTTATGTTACGATTGGCTATTCGATTGGCTTGGCGGGGCTGCTACTATCACCCTTTCTTATGAGGAAGCTGAGTAATAATACATTTTCTGCCAAGGGAGTTCATGATTCCAGCAAGAGTAGCGAACCTGTATGGTATCGATTTTACGAAGCGAATTGCAGGTGGCGTGAGCAAGTTCTTAACGCCGATGAAATGATCCAATCGTTAGACGAGATCATAGCCGATCAGCCGCCTCGAATGCCTCTGCCTTACGTTGCACTTGCCCACATAGTGAAAGGGGAGGTCCTGTTAGGACAGGGAAGGAAATCACAATGTGAAAAAGAGTGCAACATAGCAATCGAGCTACTGCATCACTCACCGTCTGCTCGAATTGTGGAAGGTTTATCGAGCAGGGTGCTAGGAGAACTTGCCCTTAGTTCCGGCGAATTAGAAAAATCCCTACGATTACTAAAGCAAGCTCGACTAACTACAAAACAAGCTCCGATTTACTCATTCTTCCCGGGGCGGGGCGACCTTGACTCGATTGAGCCTGAGCTAAAGGGCGGCACTGGCGTGATTGATGGTTTGATATTCAAAGTCTTTGAAAAATCCGGTGAACATGAAGCCAGTGTCGAGTATTTTGATACCCTTGTAACCAGCACCGCTGATGACAAGTCGGCCTCTCTCTGGCTGAGTGAGTCTTTGATCCACTTTGGAAAATTTGCAAGAGCAAAGGCAATCATTTTCCAAAATTTGAACGAGGATCTGAGAGATCCGGCCTGGCTCAATGTATGGCTCAACCTGCTCTATGCTCAGAGAAGAACGGGAGCAGCACAGGAAATAATGAGGCATGTTGGGATGGTGCTGGATGAAAATCTTCAGGTTCTAATTTCCCAAGATGAGAAGTCGCCAGGCCTTCAGCTGTCCGGTGTTCGCGGCCCGACATCCCTGATGGACGGTGTCAAATGGACAACTTTGAACCGCGATTTGACAAACACCTGTGAAAATTTGGCGCTGAACCAACTGCACCAGAAAAATTACTATAATGCGATGCGATTTACAAAGATGGCATTTAGTGCTAATGCAAAAAAATGGGCGTCCCCTCCATTGGCTGCTAGTTCAACTTCCGAACGGCTGCGTCGCCTGCGAGAGATACGGCTGGCTCAGTGCGGAAACAATGACCTGTCGTCCATACCGAAGATAGAGAATCAAGTCGTCCCGTTTCTTTATCGACAAATGCTACATCGTCCGCCAGACGCGGGAGGACTTGGTCATTGGACTTGTGTGGTAGAGAAGCACGGAGTGAACACAGCAATAGATATGCTGCGAACACACGAGGAATATGAAGATCTGTGGAATAACTCTGTTTCGCTCGAGCCGTTCTTCAGAAATTGCAGGGATGTAAAAAATAGCGTAGCGGATTCTCATCCTTTGCTGGACGACCAGGAGCAGCGTTTGCTACAACAATGGTGGCACTGACACCACCGTCAGAGAAACTGGCCATGGCTATTTCCACAGAGCAGGCCACTCTCGTCCAGTCGATGGTTTTATGCTTGGCATGGAGGCTAAATCGTCGGAAAACAAAATTTCGCGGTGACCAGCCGGGGGAGGGCCAAAGGCTTCAGTCGCGAAATGACTTACTTCCCTATCAGTCTTGCCAATTATTTTCGTCACTTCATCGAACAAGTCCATGTAGTTTTCTCCGAATTTGTATGAATCCAGAATAGAAAACGTTCGGTCCGCAGGTGTCTCCGAAATGCCCTCAATTTGTCCACGACTAGAACAGATTCGCGATTCTCCCTGTTCCAGGTGGGAATCGTTGAGAAACCATAGACTCGAGGGGGAGCGAAATAGGACGCTTCCCGGGATTTGACATTGCGACAAGGCCTAACTCAAGTGGCGACTACGGAATATTCTACAAAGTCGAATCACTTAGAAAGACTTTGGTAAAGGTCAATCATCGGTTGTTGGTTCAGATGAATGAAGCCTTTGCCGGGCGAATCCAAGTCATAGATAAGTTGAATCACCAGAGCAAAAGTTAGAACGAGTGCCAACTGCGCGGGGAAACTACGTTTTCCGGAAAGTCCGAATTGGAACCCCATGACAAACATCGAAATGCACGACGACAGCACCAGAATTTGCCATACAAAGGTGGGTATGCGGAAGTTGGCACCGAAAGCAATTCGTTTATTCTGATACTCGACCATGTCCGTGATGCCTTCGGAAAAAAGTGCATTGATATCGTTTGTGTCCTTTGCCGCCAGACCCTCGGCCTGAATCCAAATCATGTTCGTGATCGCGGTTGTGCGCGCCCGCAGCGCTCGCAATTGCTCTGGATCTCCATACACATCGCCCATGTTCATTCTGACTTCAACATAGTCACGAAGCAATGACCGCGTCAGAGTTCGGTGTGGATCTGGCACAAGTCCTGCGCGCATGTATGTCGTCTGAATGGCGTTTACATCGCCCATCAAAGCGTCTCTGCGCAAGTCAAATCGGCTTGCTGCAGCGCCGAATGTGAGAGCAAGTACGAAGGCGAGAAGGGCAAGCACAGCTCCCGAGACGGCGCCGACTGCTGCCTCCGACTCATGCTCAGGCAAGCGTGCGCGACGAATTCCAAGCCATTGGCCGGCCTCAACCGAACCGAGGGTGAAAAGAACTTGCAGCAGAAAAATGCCCCACAGGGGAATCCCACCCAAGAAGTCACCACTTTCGTCTTGCAAGGCTACTTCGCGAGTTGATGGCAAAATAACCTGCGGTTTTTCAAATTGTCCGGCGGCTATCCTCTTTCTGGCTTCAGCCAATAGAGTAGGATCTACAGCCTTCCTAATAGGGACTAGACTTTGAGTGTAGCCGTGATCATGCGACCATTTTGCGCCCGTGTCTAATATGCGGTAGGCTTCATCGTTCACGCTCAGGTCTATATCTGAAAGCGACTTTGCATCAAAATTCGGGTCTTCTTTTGCAGCCGAATTGAGAACAGCGGATGTGAATCCGAACTGTGAATCGTCGATATACCACTGGTTGACTCTGTCGCGAAAGCGGTTGAAAAATCCCCACGATTGCGCCACTGCTTCCAAAAATTGGATTGCCGCCTGCCGGTGATTGGCGATGAATTTGTCAGAGACCGAGACCAAGTAAATCGCGCGGTGAGAACTCAAAAGGCGGGCTGAGCCGTCGGTCTGGAATAGCGAGATATCTGGCTCCCACACGGCAACCGCGTCGAATTTTCCCCACTTCTCACGTCCACCGGCCCCGACCAATTTCTGAATCTCAAGTATGTCCATGTCGACATTTTTGACATCTTTGTCTGGATCGAGCCCGGCGGCCTGCTCATTGAGGGTCGCTTCGCGATGGCCGATGGTACCGAAAGTACACGCTACGGTTTTGCCGCGGAGGTCTTTGATTTCTTTGATCGGTGACTCCGGCGGCACCATGAGCGCCGCAGGAACGAAATGCAGGCGCGATAAGACCTTCCACTTTCCGCCATTGGCCAGCACGTTGTTCACTGATTGACCACTCGAGAACATGACGTCAAGACCGCCTGCAAGAGCAGCGTTGACTTCCGGTTCGCCATAGCTGAACGGAACAAATGTTGGGTCCAGCCCAAGCCTGTCTAAGAGGCTGGTTCGCTTGAGAACCTCCACGATCTGACCTTGCGTCGATGTCGCAAGTTGCCACCCGATGCGAATCGGTACGCGATCTTGCTGCGATTTGGCGCTTGGAATAGCGCAGGCGATTATTAAGGCGACAATCATCAGGAGTCCGACTCCTGAGAGAATTGCAGTAAGAGGTTTCACTTTCATGGCATGAACATCATGGCACCTATGATTTCTTGATTCAATGCTCACTTAACATCGGCGAAATTGATCCTGAATGGAATGGACTTTCGGTGATACCAAACAGGAAGCGGTTCAAACTGCATTGTCGAATCGCGTCCTCAGTCACTAGATCGAATTTAGTATTACCGGAGACCGCCTCTGTCACATGGCGCCTCTCAGTTTACGGAATCAGGCACAGGGAGCAAAAGGGTGAAGTGCTCCAGAATTTTTTTGACAGGGACATCTTGGGGACATTTTAAGGACGAGAGGCAGACATGCCGATTTTATAGTTGCATTATCAACAGCAACCAAGGAGCAATCAGCCATGTCGTTCTTCGAAGATTTGGGACACGCAGTAGAAAAGGTTGGAACTACAGTTGTCGACACCGCTTCACATGCATTGAAGGAGGTCGGGACGCCAGCACTAAACGTTCTAAATGAGATGCGCGGTGCCGCCAGTGTTTTGCCGGCAGGATTTCCCGGCGTCGACTTGTTTGATTCACTGCTCCACAATCCATTGGAGGCAGCCAAGACTGGTTTGATGGCTACTCCATTTGCACCGATTGCAGAATTAGCAGGCAGCGTGGGGTCGCTCGACAAATTTGCATCTCACCTCGCCAAAGTAGAAGAGCAAGGCATACAGAGTCTTTCTCAAGGTTATCTCAATAGCGAAATGCTTGGTGATCTGGTTGACCCGAATCTTGACAAAATTGCAAAGGACCTGGCAAGTGTTGAGGAAAAGGCGATAGGGAGCCTTTCTCATGGATATCTCAATAGTGGCATGTTGGGTGATCTGGTTGACCCAAATCTCGACAAGATTGCAAAGCATCTGGCTGGAGTTGAAGAAAAGGCAATAGGAAGTCTTTCTGACGGTTATCTCAACGGTGGAATGCTCGGTGATCTTGTGGACCCGAATCTAAACAACATTGCAAAGGACCTGGCTTTCGTGGAAGAGAAGGCAACGAAGGACCTTACTGATGGTTACCTCGATATTGGAATGCTTGGAGATTTGCTTGATTTCAATGTGTCAAAGACAGCAGCCAATCTAGCTAAAGTGGAAAATCGGGCAGTGAAAAGCCGCACGAAAGGTTATGTAGATATTGCCAAACTGGCAAAGAAGATTTGATCTGGTGTCGTTGGATGAGCAGGAACAACTTGTCGAAGAAATCGAACGCGATCGCTTACGGGGCGCCGACCGACATTTGCCTGTGCCGAGTTCAGCGTGACCGCACGAAGCTCACAGCAGAGCTTGCCAATCTCTACGGTAATAGACTAAAATACATGGCTCCATGAGGATCCTGAGGCATTCAGTGCGTCACTGGCTAACCGTTTCTATTCTTGGCGCGCATCCATCGCCGTATTCGCCCCCTGCTCTTTTGCCGAAGACGATGATGCCTGGAAAAAACTCAAGATGCAGGTGTCGCTGCGCTGCGTCAACGAAGGTTTCGTGAAGCTTCCGATACGTTGATATTGTGTCACCATTTTCGGGATGACGAGAACTATCGACGAGGGCAAAAGATCCGTCAGTCGAGCAAAGATGCTCAGCAATTTCGCGTGCGGATCCGTAACAAGCACGAGCCTCAAGCCGGGTACACCTGGATGTAATTTATGTAAGAACAGAAGTGGCGCGGGGTGACATAGCGGAAGACTCTTGCTGCCGGAATCGACCAATTGCCTGTGCAAGTGGGGGATATTGCTTTCGTCGGGGCATATAATTTCCGCGAGGGCAAAGACGACTTTCGGAGTATTGTATGAGCAAAGTTCCTTGTTTGACATGCGCAGAGGATATTCTTCCAACAACTGCCAATAAGACAGGCGGCTATTGTATGATTTGCGTCAATCATGCCGACACTTTCAATTCTATAAAGAGAAGCCTGGGAATTAGTGAGCAACAACCGGCAAAAATTGACATCATGAAGTCATTCCCTAATCTGAATTTGAAGGGAACCAAGTTTGGTGCACTGAGCCTCAATGGCGGGAGCTTTGAGGGCTCCGACCTCACGGGTGCGCGCTTTCAGTATACCATTCTTACCGCCGCGTCTTTCCGAGATTGCACATTGGATGGTGTAGCCATGTCTAATGCATACTGCGAGGGTGTCGATTTCTCCGAAGCAAGCATGCATGCATCTCGCTTCGAGAATTGCAGGGTGTCTAAGGCAAAGTTTCGCAATGCAGATTTGAGGAATGCGAAGTTCGAAGGCGCCGATCTGTTCGGCAGCGATTTTTCCGATTCTGATATGACGGATGTAGCATTTGCGAAATGCAAGTTCAACGAGAAAACAATTTTTCCAGCCAGTCTGTCCAATTTCTCCGGTCTCGAGTGGAAAGGAAAAGGGAGAAACCCTCTCATTGACGTACAGAAGCTTTCAGCGTTGCTCACATGTGAATCGTTCGATGAGTTTTTAGCCGACCTCAAACAATATATCGACAAGACGAAGATCGAAAAAGCGATTAAGATGCTACGCAAAGAGTCTTTCCAACTGTTCTCTGAGCACTCTGTCGATAAACTGTGGGGAATAGTGAAGAGCCAGACTGACCCGGATCTAGTTTATGCATGCAGTCTCGATGCAGCAGGGAACTATTCTTGCTGCACCCAAAATCTGCGCCCTTGCGGCGGACTGAAAGGAAGTTTGTGCAAACATTTGATGGTGTTGCTAATCGGTCTTAGTAAGACCGGTAGTCTGGATTATAAACAGTGCGCGACCTGGTGCATAGCCGGTAAAGCGCTCCCGCCACAGATGGATAGCGAGTCCGCGGCATCGATCTTCCTAAAGTACAAGGGTTTTGAGACTGGCGAGATCGATTGGCGACCGACCGAGACAATACCTGAAGATTACTATGTTTGACCGGAGGTTTCGAACGGGACGAAAACGAATGATTCTGTCGACGGCACCGGAGTTCGAGGACTATGCTACCTGTAGAAACGAAATCCGATAGCAAATGTCGCTTTGCCTTAGGCGAGTGGTTAGCAGATTGCCTTGCTGCGCCTTCCCTTTATGCGAGTGCCGGTCTGATGTTGTCGACCGGTCCCTAGCATCGGTGCTTCCCCCGTGTCCTTGCGGAGAGCGTCTGTCAGTTCGATCAGGAAGCCGTTTTATTTTTGCTGACGCCATTCGACCTGCCTAATCGTTAGTCTGAGAGCCTTGCGGCTGCCAGTGAATTGCTTCTAACTCACGCATCAATCGAAAAACACTCTGCGCTCGCTCACGAATCGGCCTCAAGTATTCTTCAACTTCTCTGGAAGTTGCTGCGGACAGACTCGTCAATCGATCGCGTATAGCCGCTGCATCTGCTTCTTTGTCCTGCAGTTCCAGGACGATGCCAAGCTTCTCCAGCGGAGTTCTCAGAGACCAATGACGCGGATCTGTAGAGGCTTCCGCCAAGGTGACTGCGTCAATTGCGGTTGATTCCGCCTGGGCGAGTCTACCACACGAAGCATATGCAACAACCAGATCTACCAAAGTGCTAATTCGTTCACTTTGGTGCGTGCTTCCCGCTGTTTGACTATATATACTCGCGGCTCTCTGCAGGAGACTTATTGCATGCTCTTGTTCACCATCAGCTGTTGTAGGAATAACCCAAGGTTTCTTGAGCAAATTCACGCCAGGAATAATGGTCTGCGCTCTGATCGCGAGTTCTCGCGCCAATTCAACACGGTCTGATGCGGTTTCTTCTTCCCTTACTTTATAGTATTGCTCCTCCAGTGCAGCCGCCTCCTTGAGGAAGCCATCATGGCGGTAGGCGTCAGACAAAATTCGTAAATATTGAACTACGCCCGGGTGCCTTTCCCCTTGCAAATCCCTCATCTGATTGTATTTTGCCTGCATCGCAGCCAAACGGGAGTGTTGGTTTCCTACCGCAAAGTTAATTGCCCGAACCTGCTCTTGCAGTACTTCAGCAATGTGATTCAGTCCTTCGGCGTTCAAACAAAGCGCAAGGCTAGTCAATGTCTTAGCAACATCGGGATGATTCTTCCCGAGAGTCTTCTTCTGGATCTGCAAAGCAGTTCTCAAAAGCGCTTTCGCTCGATCTAGCTCACCACCTGATTTTCTGATGGCAATTGCGCGCAGAAACATCATTTCTGCGGCTTTCAGGCTATGCGAACCATGCAAACTGCAGGCGGTTTGTTCGGCTAACTCGAAAAAATAAAGTGCCTCCTCGAATCTCTGTTCGCAAAAAAGGAGATCTGCCAGTCGAGCCATCAGGTTCGCATCAGGTTCTTTACTTTCAGCCAATTTGGCTTTCATCAGAGCCTCCGAGCGAGCCCGCAACACTTGGGCCTCAGTGGTTCTCCGCAACTTGCCGTAAACTGCCGCAAGAGCGTAGAACACGTACATCAATGAATGGCTTCGGACACCAAAGGCGCTCTCGCGAATTGAAACAACTCTCTCAAAACAATTCGCGGATTCTCCAATTCTGCCAACGGTGCGGTAATGTGCGCCCAAACCAATGTGAAAAACAGCCAGCCGGGGATTCATCGGACCCCAAGCGACACTAGCTATATCTAATGCCTTCTTGAGCTGGTCTTCTACAGCGGCGTCCTTGATCAGTGCGCACTGGGCCAGGTTCAGCAAACTGTATGCCATATGAGGATGGTCCGCGCGCAAACACTTCTCTCGCATAGCATAGCTCTTCCGAAAACCCGCCTCTGCCTCGTCTAACTTCCCCTCTAGTAAACAAATATTCGATCGATTTTCCAGCGCTTCCGCATATTCTCCGCTCGATTCGCCGACTTGTGCATACATCGAGAGAGCTTCTTCAAAGTACTGAATAGCGCCTCTCTTATTGTACTTGCGCTCAGCATCGGCTACATCAGCCAATACTCTGGCTGTAGCCCTGGCAGGACATCTATGCGTGTTTCGCATCACTTGCAGGGCTTCGAGAAGATAGGTGCGCCCGTCATCCTCCTGTTCGATTTCACAGCATAGTTTACCCAAAGCTCTTAGAGCGTTAGCGTAATCAACGGATTCTCGTCCAAGCAATTGTTCATAGAGTTCTAGCGAGCGCTTGAGGAATTGATGCGCTTCCTGAAATCTTCCCAGCTCCGTCAACACCAACCCGTAGTCTAGCCATAAATCGGCGTTCACCTTATCATTCAATCCACCGCCGTTCGGATGACCGATCAGGGAACACAGGATCTCCTCACTTTCAAAATACCTTCCGGCGTTGTACGCGTTCGTGGCTTCTTCGCGAATTGTATTACCCACAGCTGTATATTCTCCTATCCTGATTCAGACGTAAGTCTCAGGTTTGGTAATCGGGCTGGTATTCTTGCGCGTTGGTGTTGAACGTCCAGGCGACAGCGGCCTTCGCACTTTCCATATGTGGTGGAACACGTAAGAAAAAGATCTTACGACTACCATCGGTTTCTGTCGTTGAGTTCATCACTTGAACCATTACTAAGGGTTCGTCATTTGGGATAAGTTTTTTGTATAGCACGCCGCAATCGTCCGCGTCTATCTGCACTGCACCCGCGTCCTGTAGATATCGCTCCATTCCGTATTGCTGAGTAAGTACTCGACGCACTTCTACGTTTTGCTCGCTCAATATTTGGTTCAGTGTGATCGTCTCAGGATTCTTGATTGCGTTTTGCGGTACTACGACTCCGTGCCAGGCGAAAACTTCAAAACCGTCCCGAAATTGCAGTGCTGAACCGTTTTGATCATGCAATTGTCGTCGCAAGTTTAGTGATACCTTGCTTGGTGCCTCGCAAATTATGCAGATATCACCGAGGCAACTGACATGAAATGCATTCTCTTTAAGAGTGAGCCAGTCTAGCACTGATGATCGCAACTCGTCGGGAACGATTACTGGAAGATGCACCAGAGCGAATGCAATCGGCGCAAGGTCGGGGTCGTTGAAAGGTAAGCTTGGTGGCCCCGGGTCAAATAAGTCTTCCACACCCGGCGTTCCAGATGGTGCAAATCCATATTTTGGAAGCATTTTGCATAGTTCTTCAATACGATTGCCAGTGTCGCAGCTCAGGTGTGCTACAAAGTCGCTAGCGATCTTATCTCCGATGATGGTCTCCATTCTCATGCTCCCGAACTGCTCCCGCCACAGCCTCGGATTATCGAGTGCAGCAACCTCTGGTGTATTACCGCGAAATACTTGACGAAACATCAGCTTGGCACGAAGAGAGAATTGACCGGCGAGTTCTCCTTTGATTCGGTGCACGTTTAACTTTGGTATCATTGCGACTTTCGACAGGATGGTCTCTCTTGTGATATCTTTTAGCAAGCTGTAACCAATGCTCCAGGAAATGGAGTCGGAAGCGATTAGTTGATCGAGTTTGGACCAGACTCGATCCCATGGTGGATGACAAATTTCTTGTCTTATCGCATCGGTCAAAGTGTTCGTCGAAAGATCGCTCCCGGAAAGTGCTGCGAGTTTGAGAATCGCACTCATGGCCGCCATTTGAGCCGGACTTTCGCACCAGAGAATCGCCGGATCGGGTTGTCCAGCAGCTCTATAGAGGCTCCGGGCGGCACCAATAACCAACGCTTTGTTCGGAGAACAGTCTTTTGCAAGGTTATGCCATTCACCTGCGAAGCGAACCATCTCCTGTTGTTGCTCCACTGTCAGATCCAGCGTCGTCGGAACCTTAAATGGCTGACTAGATTCTGATTGATTAGGTCCCTGCATGGTTCACCAGTCTTATTAAATCGTTTGCCCGCTCGTCTCAAGGCTGTTTAAATATTCCAGGGAGTGCCGGAGAATCAGAAGCTCCTCGTCGTCCGTTGTTGAAGACATAGCTAGTCGCAGTCGGCGACCAGCTTCATCGTACTGCATATCCACTATAAGGGCTCTAATCATCAGTCGTTGTGCTGGCAGATAGCTTGAGTTAATCATCAACGCACTTTCCAGAGCGGCGAGACATCGCGGTATATCACCGGTGCGCAACAAAGACTCCGCAAGCACGTGATACCCTGCTTCACTTTCAGGATAGCGCGCAAGATGTGCCTCTGCGACTCTCTTTGCATGTGAACGCAGAACAAACCTTAGCTTGTTCAGCTCATCTTGAGGAATGTCGTGAACCGTGACGCGTTCGCCAAGAGCCCTTTGAGCCTCAATGGCAAGTGGTTGATCACAGCCAAACGATAAAACCCGGTTGAAAGCTTTGCGAGCCAGCCCCGGCTGCCGAGATTCTTCATACCATAATGCCAATTGAAAATATTCGCTTGGGGTTAAGTCATCCGGAAGTCCTTCGGGTGGATCGCCAAACACAACTTTTCTCTTTCGGTGGGCCCCTGCGCTAAGGTTATACCACGTGGTTTCCCAACCAAACCATTATGAATTTGGTGACCGCAAATGTCGCAAATCCAAAACGATGAAAGACGCGAGAATTCTCTTCGGAGTTTTATTTACGGTTGTAGATTGATCGCGAAATCTACAACCGTTAGCATTCCGAACAAGTCTTGCTCAGGCATTTTCTATGAATGTCAAAGTAGTGTGGTTTGCACGCCAACTCCTGGAGGAGTGGCGAAGAAGATGCCGCGGGCACAGAAGAACTTAAGCCCGAGGGACCAGAGTTCAACATTACTCCGGTTGAGGAGTCTGCGATTAAGTTCGACAATACAATGCCGAAGGCAGAGTAACTTTGCGACGTTGGAAGGGCACTCTTCTCTGGTCTGTTTTCTCTCCCTATGTTATTCGAGAGAGACATGTTAGCTTTTGCTGCCTTTGAAGAGTCGTAAGGCACCCCTGCCGATGAAAAATAATCCAAGACCGTCAAATACAAAATCTAGCGTGGTCGGATTACCAGTGAGAACCGAACTGCCATTGAATAGGCCGATAGCGATAATAATCACTCCCCAGATTATGTCCTTCATACGATTCTCCTGTTCATTTTGTTCTTGCCTGTGCCTTCAGCGAGCTTCAATCAAGATCGACTTTCGTCTTGACCGAAGTGAAGTAGCTGAAAATTCGAGAGGCCAGGCGGAAAATTTTTCGGCAATGGACTCGCGGCCAGGAACTTTACGCGGCTATCGCTTAGTTCTCAAATGACTACCTCATTTTTATTAGATACCCGTTTTCCATGCATTTTAGATCTGGTGATTAACTGTGAAAAAAACTTGCTGGGCAGGGCTTCGAACAGTTCCGACCATTCGTCAAGGGACTTGGGCGATGTCGTGCCCTTCAGTTCCTTCAACTGTGCGTATTACCGTGGTGCCATCCCCACTGGATGTCATCGGCAAAACAACTAAACGTGGGATTCCTGTGAATGCTCAGATCAGGACGATGATCTTATATGCATTTGGCCCTGCAGCATATTTTTCCTTACGCTCGCGGCTCGGATTAATTATTGCTTCCAGCAGTACGGTTTAAGCTGGCGTCTTGCCTAACCTGGCCAAGTATCCGGGTGGCAGAGGCTTCCATTTCCGCCGCCTTTTCACTTTGGTTCATATTGGTTAGTAACTTAGCGTAGTTCTTGAGAGTGGTGGCATAAGCGGTGCGCGCCATCGCTGGCTGAAGTTGTGCCCATTCCGCAATTGCTCGCTGATACAGCTCATCAGCTTTTGCATTTTCATTCTGATGTGAATATATTTCCGCCAAATTTGAAAGATTTGCTGCCAGTTCCATGCGAGAGCCAACCTTGTCCTTTTCTCGAATCAATAGAGCGCGCTCAGAAGCTGCCCGCGCCTCGGCTAGTTTATTTTGGCTTCTGTAGCTCAGGTACAGTACCGATAGTTGCTGGGCCGTCTGCTCCGGATTATTGAGCGCCTCTGCCACGTCCAGAGCTTGAGTGAAATATAACTCTGCCCTGTCGTACTTGCGCTCTTTCATATAGAGCGCACCAAGACTGTTTAGTAGCAACAATGAAGACTTGTCCTTCTGATTGAGTTCGCCCCTTATTTTTAGAGCCTTCTGAAGTAGCATTTCGGCTTCCTCATTCTCACCAAGCATCACATCCAGACTTCCTAAGTTCTTCATTACCGTTGCTGTAGAGGGATGCGCCTCGCCAATAGATGACTGGCACATTGCAAGTGATCGCTTATACAACGCTCGGGCTTCTACGCGCTTCCCTTCTTCCGCGCACACATCCGCCAAATTGTTGAGCGTACAGGCCGCATCCGGGTTTGTGCGTCCCACTATCGGTTCGAGCTTGTCCCACCATTTGGCAGCCGCCGTGAAAGCTTCTTCAGCTTGAGCCAGCTTTCTTTGCGCATGATAGACTTCGCCAACCAAGTTGAGGGCTAACGCTAAACTCCGGTACCGGTCCTCATCAATTCGTGCGGCCTTGCCGGTCAAGGCCAGACAACGATGGCATAGTTTTTCTGCCTCATCGAATTTCCCCTCGCGATAATAGAGTGAGGCCAAGTCACCTATATGCAGAGCCAAGTTGGGGTGATCTGGTCCAAGCCCCCGCTCATACATAGACAACGACTTGAGATAGAGCGGCTCTGCTGCGGCAAAGTCTCCCTTCAGATGATAAATTCGCCCCAGCATATGAAGGCTGTCCGCCAGATCTAACTCATTTAACGGTGGCAATTTTTCAGCGACCGCAATGGATTTCTTCGCGAAGGCTTCACCTTCTTTGTAATTGCCTTCAATTGAATCGAGATCTGCCATGTCTTTGAGAACCCAAGCCAATCCTTGGGAAGGTTTGTCCTCCTTCTCCAACTCTTCCAACGCTTTGAGATAAAGCTGTCTCGCTTCTGAGTACTTCGTCCTTTCGGCCGCCATGAGACCGTCCCTTCTGTAGATTTGCCAATGTACCGGCTCAGAGTGAGGCCCCCCGTAGGAGGGAGGCGAACTCAGTGGTATCATCGATAATACCAGCATGGTGGCCGTGATCAGAACTGAATAAACTTTTGGCGACATTAGGAGGTTTGGCAGAAGTGTTCTTGATTATAGTAAAAGCACAAATTTAGGGTAGTCTAATCCGAACGGGACCCATTGTCAAGAAGACGGATTGAATGCCGTCACTAGCCATTGCAACTGGAATCATGGAGCTTCGTGAGGTGACAAGGAATGTGGCAAATGTGATGCCATCATTGCATCGCTTCAGAAAGTGGAGACACCTCCCTCTGTCATTACCGACCACAGATGCTCCGAGGAAATTGCAGTAGGCGGACCGCTTTGTTTGATCTCAATCGGGTGCAACATAGACTGGATTTGGGCTTGCTGCGGGCTTGCTACTTCACCATATCCATCGTATCGGGTTGATCAAAGAGCCAGATCACCGGCACATCAGGTGATCTGGCTAATTTACTTACGAGGATGATTTATATCGATTTCGCAAATGAATATCACACATTGCCAGCTCGATCAGACTTCCCGACCTTCTTAGACAAATACAGATCCGTCTCTTGAAGGACTGTCTAGTCTATCTATCAACGGAGCAGTTTCCAGGTCGCCCGCTGATGGTTTGGCTGGCGATCGGTCCTCTGTTGCCGGACCTTCTATGGGCTTGCCTGTTGCTGGCCCCTCTATTGCCGGACCCGCCGTTGGCCTGTCGGATCCAGCCCCATCGGTGGAGGGACCTGCAATCGGCCTGTCTGAGCCGACCCCGTCCGTTGCGGGACCTGCAATTGGCCTGTCTGAGCCGACCCCGTCCGTCGCGGGACCTGCAATTGGCCTGTCTGAGCCGACCCCGTCCGTCGCGGGACCTGCAATTGGCCTGTCTGATGCAACATCGGCTTCGGTCTTATCCTTTGCAGGAAGTTTCTCTAACGCATCGGCTTCTACCTTGTCTTTTGCAGGAAGCTTCTCCGACGCAACATCGGCTTCTACCTTGTCTTTTGCAGGAAGCTTCTCCGACGCAGCATCGGCTTCTACCTTGTCTTTTGCAGGAAGCTTCTCCGACGCAACATCGGCTTCTATCTTGTCCTTTGCAGGAAGTTTCTCGGACGCAGCATCGGCTTCACCCTTGTCCTTTGCAGGAAGCTTCTCCGACGCAGCATCGGCTTCTACCTTGTCCTTTGCAGGAAGCTTCTCCGACGAAGCATCGGCTTCTATCTTGTCCTTTGCAGGAAGCTTCTCCGACGAAGCATCGGCTTCTATCTTGTCCTTTGCAGGAAGCTTCTCCGACGGAGCATCGGCTTCAGCCTTGTCCTTTGCAGGAAGCTTCTCCGACGAAGCATCGGCTTCAGCCTTGTCCTTTGCAGGAAGCTTCTTTGACGCAGCGTCGGCAGCACTGGCTTCTTGCTTGCCTGATCCAATTGTCAACGCGGGAAGCTCCAATCCGCCCTCCGCCACCGAGTTTTGTAAGTCAATATTCTTTCGATGAGTGGAAAATTTCTTCTCATCTACTAATGAAAAATATTCCGTTGCCAGCCCGTCCTGATTATGCTCAGAAGCTGCTTCGGTCTGCGTTGCCTCGGTCTCTTCGCTTTCGAAATTGTTCATCATGGTTCTCCTTTGCCTTCCCCTAGCTCTCTTGTGGAGCTGAGTTGTTTATAACCTCTCAAAGTTGTCAGATTGCTGAACAAACAAATATGCTCTTCCGATTACCCACCAGAAATTGAGCAGGGAGTTTTGTTCTGCAACAACGGGTAAACCGCGCTGCAATCTGTCGGCACATTCATACGGGCTTTGAGCGAGGCTTTATCGAAGCGAAGTAATCTCGTATGATGTCGGGAGGCTCAAAAGCCCTCGCCACCAAAAGAGTCGACAGTAGTTATTGATCTGACCACCGATTTTGACCATAACAAAGATGGTTCGTTTAACCGGGTTAAAGAACTGGAGAAGTTCGCAGAGAAAACAAAAGGCACCGGTCTTGCGGTTGTAGTTCAAGCAGCCTATCGCGTGCCTCCTGATCCACCGGTGCTTTTCGGCGTGGCTTACACACCGACAAAAAGATGGTGATCGCCGCGCAGCCTACGACGAAATCCACAAGGCTGCAAAACGCCTTCAATCTAATCCATTATTCAGAGAATTACTTGATATAAGCCTTCGAGACGAGATAGAACAGATTGACGAGGCATTTCGTGCTCAACTCGTAGACAATGGAAAAACGGGATGGTCTCGCTTTCAAAATTCCGTGCGATATCAGAAAGAAAGGCAACCTTAGCTGCGAGAACGACAAGTTTTCAGAACAACAAATTTCCAGGTTCACGTCGGCTAGGACTCTGCACAACATTTGTGCACCAATGTCCCACTCCCGTTGGCCTATTGGGCTCACCTGGAAGATTAACCCTCGGCCCTGAAGGCTCCTGTCTTAGTCGGCTCACTGTAAATTTCAGGCATCCGGTATTCGCGACGGCTTGCCGAGAACCTGCTCGGTGATTCGTTTTACTACCTCATCCGGCTTGAACCTATAATCCAGTTTTCGGTACTCATGAGATTTCTTACTCTCAAGATTTTCTCTTGTCAGTTTGTCAGGTTGGGCCAAGTCGGCAAGGAGCTGCTGTGTCATAGCTACTCGCAAATTTTCCGGTATCGCTGACTTACTCAAATCACTTCTTGTTCCCGCCATGAGGTTCGAAAGGTGTTCGAACACCGTGTCGACTTGTTCCTTCTTTAGTTCGTCGTCTTTTGCCCGATCGACCAACTTCTTCAGGTTCTCGATGAACTTGTCTTTGTCGGCACTGTCTCGGAGAAGGTTGTTGCCCAAGGTCTTCAATTGATCCTCGGGATTTGTTCGGCGCCTCAACACCAGACCCACAAATTCAACGTCTTTGGTTTCTTCTTGTTTTTCTGATTTCTCGTTCGATTTTGGCTGGTTGTCGTTCGGCGTTCCCGCAGTTGAGTCCTTAGTCAACGTTCTGTCAGCTGTACTTGAAACAATATCAAGCTTGGGGGAGTTAAGAGCAGACTCTATATCAATACTTTTCCGAATTACGTTGCGAAGCGCATCTCTGTTTTGTTCTGCACTTATTATCGGCTGGAAATTCGAGGAACCTGGCGAGAATCCCTCCTCCATCCTGCTTGTTTCCTTGGAAACTGGTTTGTCATCAATTTGGTTTTCTGCTCTCATAGTAAAGCCCTGCGGTCGCCGGTGCTGTGACTTCCCTTGGTCAGGCGTCTTTGCTTTCCGATGTGCTACCCCTCAAATTCATAGTCATACAGCAAAATATCTGAGCAAGTACTGTCTGCTCAGGATTCTATGGGAAGACTATTGCAAAATCATTATGATGCGCGAAAAAATCCGATTTGACTCGGCTCCGCCCCGGGATGTGATAATAACCACGTCACGCTACGGGAGTGTAGAAATGTCGCGCCAACAATCGCTGTTGGGGAGTTTGGCTGTGGCGTCGGTTTGCTGCGCCCTGGTGATTGCGCGGGCGCAAGCCGTAACCAGCCAGAGTACCAATACCCCTATCCCCCGTCCGCGCGCCGCGAAAGGGACATCGGAGCAAAAGACTATGCACACAAAGTTGGCTACCACTCAGGACCTCGGCGGAAAAGACCGCTACTTGACTTTTGTCAGCACAGACAAGCCGATCTACCGCACAGGCGAAAAGGTGTATGTCAGAGGCGTAGTGCTAAACGCTGCCAATCATCAACCATTGGCCAGCGGACTCAATGCCAACGCCACTATTCATATTAAAGGACCCAAAGGCGACATTGTGGCCAGCGGTAGCGCCTCGGTACAGGACAGCGTGTGGGGATTCTCATGGGATGTGCCCGCTGAGCAAGCTGGAGGCGAATATACGCTGCAAGCCACATATCCTTGGGACGGCCATGCTCCTGCCGAGCGGAAGTTCGATATCCGAGCTTATCGTGCTCCCCGCCTTAATTCACAGATAACCTTCATGCGCGACGGCTATGGACCGGGCGAGAAAGTTTCAGCAACACTGGATGTTAAGCGGGCAGAGGGTGGCGTTCCTGCCGGCGCTAAGGTCACTGTCACCGCTCGGATAGACGGCACTGAAGTGCACGGCGACACTGCCAAAGTCGACGAAAACGGACTCTGCTCTGTAAGTTTCGACCTGCCGCGCGAGATTCCGCGTGGCGAAGGTGCACTGTCTCTCACCATAGAAGATGGAGGAGTGGTGGAAACTGCCACAAAAACAATTCCTATATTGCTCCAGACGGTAGATCTGCAGACCTTTCCGGAAGGCGGCGATTTAATCGCCGGTTATGCTAATCGTTTGTACATTCAGGCGATGCAGCCCAACGGCAAGCCAGCCGACCTGGCCGGCAAACTCGTGTCAAAACAAACTGGTGGAACAGTTACAGAATTCCGAACCGAACACGAAGGCCGCGGACGTTTCCTTTTCACCCCTGAAGCTGATCGAGATTATTTTTTGTCCGTCTCCGAGCCAGCGGGAATCAAAACTCTTTATCCGTTGTCGAAAGTTAAGACCAGCGGTGCGGTGTTGCGAGCGGATCACGATGTCTTTGAAAACGGACAGCCAGTATCGGTGCAAATTGGCTGCACCTCCAAGAATTATCGAGTGACCTTATCCAAACGCGAAGTGGAAGTTGCCGCTTGCAAAATCGACATGAACCACCACCCCGACATTAATTCGGGAATGTTGCTGCCAGTCTCGTTTGAATTGCCTCCCGATATTGACGGCGTGTTGACCGTAACAGTTTGGAACGAAAAGGATTCGCCAATCGCTGAGCGACTCGTATTCCGCAAACCAGCTAAGCCGCTAAATATAAGCATAACCCCGGATAAGACCAGCTA
>JAKFUT010000325.1 GCA_021732565.1 Candidatus Obscuribacterales bacterium | reverse complement strand
AATGCACGCGAAAACCGTCACTGGTAGCCTCACAAGCTGGTTGCTCTCGCATCTGCTTCTGTATTCGAGCGGCACCCCCGCCTGGATTTACAGCCGGAATTACCTTTCCGTAAAGGGTTATGACGTTACTGCCTCCCCGACTCAGCTGCAGTCTCTGAAGCTTAGTCGCCTCCTTCATCGATGAAACATCACCGGAACGAATATCTGAGGCTGGCGTTGGCAGGGGGGCGACGGATGACTTATCAATCATGCCCAGCCTGGTCATGGCTCCTGATACAGTGTCAGTTAGCTTCTGCCTTCGATTCTTAATGTAGTCCAAATATGAGGTAGCCCTCTCCCGCGCGCCCTCTTCCTTATCGTCTTGCTTAGTCATGTCAGGTAGATGCCGGTTAGTGACCGAGGGTTGCATTATAATACGGATGTGACGAAGTTCTTGAGGAAAGGCATGGACACCGCTGAGATTGTCAAATCTGGAGTTATCGCCAACCGGTACGAAATTCTGGGGCTGATGGGTCGTGGCGGCATGAGCATAGTCTACAAGGCCAGACATCAGCTCATGAATCGCGTGGTGGCAGTAAAAATGCTCCATTCGCGTTTACTCGAGGACGCTGCGAGCATGAAGCGGTTTCAAAAGGAGTCACAAGCAGCCAGTGCGTTGTCTCACCCGAACCTGATTACTGTCTTCGATTTCGGAATTTTGCCCGAAGGCATTCCCTACCTCGTCATGGACTTCGTCGAAGGACGCAGTTTGAATGAAATACTAGACGAAGAGGCCAACCTCGAAGTTGAGCGGGCCGTGTCTCTATTTACCCAGGTCTGTGGCGGTCTGGCTCACGCTCACAATAAAGGTGTTCTTCACCGCGACCTTAAGCCAAGCAACATCATGGTCACTCGGGTAGAGCCTGATTCGAAGGAGTCAGCGAAGGTGGTTGATTTTGGCATAGCAACCTTCCTTCCGGATTCGGGGCAGCAACTGGAGAAATTAACTGCTGTTGGCGAATTTTGTGGAACCGCCAGCTATATGAGCCCCGAACACTGTAAGGGAAAGGAACTCGACGCACGGACCGATGTGTACTCGATGGGCTGTGTAATGTACGAGTGTCTCGTCGGCTTGCCTCCCTTCATCGGAAATAACGTCTTAGACACAATGCAAAAGCAAATCGGCGAAACGGCTGTAAGTTTCAACTCGATCCGGCCCGATCTGCAAATTCCCGCTGAGCTGGAAGCAATTGTGTTTAAAGCGCTGGAAAAGGACAGAGATAAGAGACAACAATCTTTTGAAGAATTACGAACGGAACTCGTTGCTTACTTTGAACCCGGTTTGACTGATCCGGCAAGCGCTAATTTCCGACCAGCGCGCTCGACAACCCAGCCAAAGAACCTTGTAGCAGAGCACCAGAAGCCCTCGCTCGAGCAACCGGTGTTAGCCTCCCAATCCACAGATTCAGCTTCTCCTGTAACTAACGGCGCAGCGCCCAACGCGAACTCGTCCCAATCCGATCAAACAGACTGCGGGTTGGTGCAAGATCAAAATTGTGGCAAACCAGCGGAGGGCTCTGTAATTAACGCCTCCCCGAAAGAAAAAGGTACTCCTCGCGGCGGCAATTCATACCGCGAAGGCAACGGTATTGGATATGGTGCCGGCAGTGATGCCGGCACGGCGCGATCCCGGTCAAGAGGCTCCGACTCCAGTCCCATTCCACCGAACGAGTCGGAGAAACGCAAATCGCCCTTTCCCATTGGCGGTGATGTACTGGTGGTTTTGCTGGTTCTGGGAGCATGCATTGTACTTCCCATGCTTCGAGGCGCAGACAACTCAGCGCGGCTGTCGCCGGCAGAGTCGATACTTGCTTCTCAATCTCTTATGCCTTCTACATCTGATTCCGCCCAACCAGCCACTGGAAGCGAATCCGACGACGAGTGGAAGAAACTGAACACTGAAGCTGAGAAAGCATACAATAGCGGTTTGTATGACGAAGCAGAGAAATTGTTTTTCAAAGCGAAGGACGCAGCGCTTAAATTCGGCGATGGCGATCGACGCCATATAATGACCCTTCGTCGAGTGGCTGATACATATTACGTGCAAGGGAAGGATTCCGAGGGCGCCAAGATAGATCGCAAAGTCGAAGAGATTCAACGGCGCGCAGGAGCTCAGTCTGCATTAGCAGCGGCCGATCAATCTAAAGGGAAAGCTGAAAGCAAATCAGGTGTTTCGGGAACAGGGGCCACACCCGCACGGGCGACGGCCAACGATGAGAATCCTCCTCCAGTTGAAGCATCCACGTCCGCAAATCCCCCGCACCTCACTGCATCCCCGCAACACTCATCCCAGGCAACCACAGACAGGCTGGCAGAGTTAGCTCGCGAGTGCCACAAGCACGGGCAGTGTGCTACCGCAGAACAACTTTTCGTGCGATCGGTGAGTCTGGCGCAGGACGTGTTCGGAATCAACAGCGTAGAGGTGCAAGCACGCCGCAAAGATCTCGCCACGTTTTATATGAGCATGGGAGAGTATGACAAAGCAAGGCCGCTGCTCACAGAAGTAATGGCGACCCCAAAATAACTGCCCGGATCTCTAAACTAACCGGATATTATGAGTCACTAAAACAAATGTGTAACGGCTCATGACTTTCCTGAACAGCCAAGACGGACACCTCCAAACCGGGGAACATAGTAATGTCGGCTGAGCACGTTTTGGGTGTTTTCGTAACCGACAATGCTAAAGCTGTCGAATTGATAGCCGCTCAAACTAGGCTTCACCAGGGATACAGGTCGTAATTCGTATGGCAGTAAGAGTATTTATCGCAGACGATCATGGTGTCGTGCGAGAAGCACTGAAGCGATTGATAGACTCAAATCCAGACTTTCAAGTCGTCGGGGAGGCCTCAGGCGGACTTGAGGTCCTTCAAAAAGTAATTGACACTAAGCCGGATGTGGTCATTATGGACCTGGGCATGCCAGGACTCGACGGCGTAAAATGCACCGCAAGCCTGATAAAAGCCAATCCACTGACAAAAGTAATCGCGCTGACAGCACATGAAGAGGCAGCCTATATCAAAGATTGCCTGGCGGCCGGAGCAAAAGGATATGTTCTTAAACGGTCGCTGGCGGAAGAGCTGCAACTTGCTCTCACAGTGGTATCGCGAGGCGGGACATATCTTGATCCGCTGGTCTCCGCCAAACTGCAAGAGCTGCTCTCTGAGCCTGCTGAATCAATAACAAACAAGCTTAGCGAACGCGAGATACAAGTGGTTAAGCTCATTGCAAGAGGTTTGAGTGCTAAGGAAACCAGCAAACAGCTCACCATCAGCGTGAAAACCGTGGAGACCTACAAATTGCGCGCCATGGAAAAATTGGGGCTCAGTTCCCGCTCAGAGCTGGTGAAATATGCGATGGAGCATGGCTGGCTAATGGACGATCCGTCTAAAGAAGCGATCTGAATATTCGCAAACTGACACCACACAAGATTTAAGCGTTCAATCTGAAGAGTTCGCACATGTCACGCCCTTTGTAATCTCCTTATGATTATGCGTTACACGATAATATTTTACATTCGCTGTCGGCGAATTTCCCCGGATTTAGAGCGTTTCCTGATGCGGTTGCTAATGCATATTGCGCTAATACTGTTCGGTGATGCACACCGCTATGTCTAGTAAACCCGGGGGATAGCCGGAGAGGGCATACTGGGCAGCCGAATCGTGGCGATTGCATATCGAAGATTCCTTAACCGATCTATCTTGGCATATTGCGCATAATTGCCTGACGCAGTTGCATTACGTTTACGCTGTGCGCAACACGTCGTATGTGTTGCGCTGCGGATCGCCTCGTGCGCGAAGAAACAACCGGCACCCGGCTGTTTAAGTTCGACGAGCAAGACTTGCGCGCGGCGGGCATTCCGCGCCATTGCGTGCAATTGCATCTTTTACTTGCGCATCATCTAAAGGTTGATAATTGATGTTCTCCCTCACAACATCCCCACAGTGCTCGAGTAGATTAGTAGCATGCACTGGAGGAAACGGAAATGAGCTCCGCGACATTGACTAAATCGAATCAACAAGCGACAAGCAAATTCCGCTCTCTTCAAGCCAAACGATGGTTTGCCCACGCGATGGTAATTCTTTACCAGTATACCGTGACCACGTTCATGGTTGCATTGTGCACCCTGACAGCAGTGGTGTCAGCGCCGATTTTGAATCACGACAACGACATGATGCTTTATTTTTTCGCAGCATATATGACTGCAAACAAATTCGGATTGGGGCCTGCCCTATGGGCCTGTGCTATAAGCACCATTTGTTACGATTACTTCGTCGCTGCACCACTCTTTCAGGTTGATCGGTTCCTAGGAGAACATCTGGTATCACTGTCCGTCATGTTCGTCCTCATTGTAATTGCCAGCGAACGCAACCTGCGCATAAATCAGTATGCAACTTGCCTGGAGGAGCGAGTATTGGAACGCACGCGGGAACTGGCAGAAGCGAACAAAGAACTCACGGAGGAGATTGCAAAACGCAAGGAAACCGAAGAGGCTCTTACAAAATCAATGGAAGAAATTGGTCGCTCGAATGCTTCATTGCAACAGTTCGCGAGAATTGCTTCCCACGACATGCAAGAGCCTCTTAAGGTTATCCAGGGCTACACCGCCCTTCTTCGTAATCGTTATAGAGGACGCTTAGATGAAAAGTCCGACGAGTTCATCGGCTACATCTATGACGGAACAATCCGCATGGAAAAGCTCATCAAAGGCGTGTTGGAACATGCTTCCATCACCGCCAAAGCAAAGCCATTCCAACGAGTTGATATGAATCAGTGTTTTGCCGACGCTTGCGTCAATCTCGAAAAGAGCATTTCTGAAAAGCAGGCTCGCGTAACCTCGGATCCTTTGCCGACAGTCCTTGCGGACTCTCTTCAAATGACTCGCTTGCTACAGAACCTCATTGGCAATGCCCTCAAGTTTGTTTCTCAACAAAACGCGCCCGCGGTTCATGTCAGTGCACAACGACAAGACGGAGCATGGGAATTTCGAGTAAAGGACAACGGCATCGGTATCGAGAATCAATATCTCGACAAGATTTTCGGCATGTTCAAAAGGTTGCACTCAACTGATGAATATCCGGGAACCGGTTTGGGACTGGCAATCTGTAAGGCCATAGTCGACCATCATAACGGCGCTATACGGGTCGAATCGACTCCGGGACAGGGCTCGACCTTCTCTTTCACCATCCCCGAGTTTCGCTAGTCAATTCGCTACCGGAGAGGATTTCTATCATGAACAAAAAACTAAGAATATTACTTGTTGAAGATCACCATGCAGACGCCCGATTGGTGGAGGAAGCATTACTTGACTGCAACATTCCTGTGCAGCTCAAGCATCTGCAAGACGGCGCCGAAGCAGTCGAATTCCTGAGAACCGAAGTGTCAGCGCAGCCAGAACAAAAGCCGGACCTGATCATCCTGGACCTTAACATGCCCCGCAAAGATGGTCACGAGTTTCTCAACGAAATGAAAGATTATTTGGACGCGACGGAAACACCGGTGATTCTGCTCACTGTTTCAGATCGCCAGGAAGATGTCGATAGAGCCATGGACAAGAAGCTCAACTTTTATCTAAACAAGCCGGTTGATGCAGAGAAATTGCAGCGGATCATCGAAGCTGTAAGTCATCTGTGGGCAAAAGCACCCGCTGTGTAGAGTCGCCAAAATTTTAAAGAATGGAGTTACGATCATGAACGATGTATTTTACTTAATTGCCAGCAATCCACACACTCCGGCACGTGTACTGGAGAAATTAGCTTCTTCACCGGCAGCGTTAATTCGAAGACAAGTTGCAGCCAATCCACACACACCGGAAGGAGCACTTGAAGCCCTTGCTGCAGACAAATGTCCAGAAGTGCGATTCCACGTGGCACTAAATCCGGTGGCTAAATACGACACGCTCGAACGTCTGGCCGAAGACGAGGATGTGACAGTACGTCTGGTAGTTGCTGAGAACCCGGAGATTCCAGAGGAAATTCTGAAGAAAATGAAAGACGATGAGAACCCCTACGTGGCCTGCCAGGCTACCGATACACTTACCGTTCAACGTTTCAAGAATCGAATGATGCCAGCTCCGCAAGCAGGTGCATGCCCCTGCGGTTGGAATAACCAACATTGCGATAGAGGCTAAATAAGTTTTCCCGCCAACAACACAAGCGGCAGGTACGGGGAAACCGGAAGGAGGTGATGCAACTTTCCTCTTGCCTGTTGCACCTATCCTGAAAATCGATTCTTCAAAAAACCTATGCAGAGCACGGACAGCATGAAATGCAAGGAAGTAAGAAACGGCTACAGTCAGAAGGTGAAATGCGCACTTGGAGTGTGAAATATGAATTCCAAAGTGACACCAAATCTAACACCACATCTGTATCAAGGGAAAGGTAATAGCTGAGTTTTTGTGAGATGAATACGGGGACAAGAGCAAATGGCGTAGCAATACGCCATTTGCTTCTTTTTTCAGCACATTGGTCAACGGGCTGGCACAATAGTCGACCCGCCGCGAATCGCAACGCCATGGACAGATTGATTTCTGGACCGCCGGTTATTCGCTGGCAGAATGCAACATCGGCATTTCAGTTTCAGGACGATTGACAATTATTTCCGCCTTCTGAGTACTGTCGGGCCACTTGCGCGGTACGACCAGATACAGCAACAGCACAATCAAAGTGGAGATTGAAACCGCGTACTTGGCCTCCTGTGGCATATCGGTACGCGGCGATATAAATCCTTCAATAGTTCCTGCGATCAGCAATAGCGGTACGCACCCGGCGAATAATACGAAGGATGGCTTTGCAGCCAATCTTATCGAATCCGTTCGGTTGTACTTGCCCGGAAATAGCACCCCCCTTCCCAGCAAAAGACCAGCACCGCCGCTGATCCATATCGCACTCAATTCGAACACTCCATGCGGCGCCACGAATGCCGCAAGCCGGTATGCCATTTCATGCAGCTGGCACACGGCAAACACTCCGCCGATTGCTATCCCGTTGGTTACCAGCACATACACAGTTAGCAATCCAAACGTGATGCCGCCTACGTAAGATAGGAGACAACACTTGATGTTATTGGTCGCAATAAAACTTGCAACCACCGGGCTGCGTTCCTGCGACTCATCCGTCCACATTTTCTTATTTTCGATGCACGAAAATAGTTCGTCTGAGACTATGGGATGTCCAGTTTGCACGTCCATATGAGCGACGTTGACGTCGTTCAGAATTAGCCCCCACGTTCCGATAAGAGGCAATATAAACAACAGGAATGACACCACGACATAAATAATGTTGTTCCGGTATACAGCAGGGAATGTAATCCACAGAAAGTGCGCCAGGTCGTTCCAGCGATTCCTCGGGCTTTGATAGACCTGATTGTGGCCTTTCACCACCAAATTGTTCAGGTAGGATGTTATATCTATTCCAAAACCCAATGCCCGCGCTCTTGAAAGGTCCGATGCCGCCGACCGATAAAGTCTTCCAAGCGATTGCAACTGTTCGCGGTTTAAACTGCTTAAACCACGCCTATCCACCTGCGCTAAAAGGTCTTCAAGCTTCTGCCAGGTCAGCTGACGACCTGCTACCCAGCGTTCAACGTTCATTGTTTTCAGGCACTCCGTGCGTCTTCATGCTCTCGTGGATTACCCGGTTCGCTTGGCACGGCTTGCCGAGGTTCGGATTGTTATCAGGCGCTCCCTGCGGCTCCTCCGTCGCCTCGTCCGCGCTAGCCACTCGTTTCGCGCCAGGGCGCGCTCAACTCGCTTCAATCGTAAGCGCTCCCTGCGGCTCCTCCGTCGCCTCGTCCGCGCTAGCCACTCGTTTCGCGCCAGGGCGCGCTCAACTCGCTTCAACTTAAGAGATTGCCAATGAAGAAACCGGACTACCTCATCTCTACCCCCGAAAACGTCGATCTACACCTTGAGTTAGCCGGGATAGGAAGCCGAATATGTGCGGCTTTTGTCGATGCGTTTCTAACATTTCTCCTGATGGGGCTAGCGATACTCATCGGCATGCTTGTGGCTTTGCTTCTCGAACGAATGCAATTGCCTCGTGACACCAAAACTATGATTGAGTGGTACGTGGTAGGCGTGATCACATTGCTGAATTTCTGCGTGTATTTTGGATACTTCATATGCTTTGAAGGACTGTGGCAAGGGCAAACCCCGGGAAAACGCCTTGCACAAATTAGAGTAATTGAGGCCAATGGACAGCCTGTTAACTGGGCCTCTGTTTGGATTCGCAATCTAATGCGAGTGATGGATGTCTGGATCGCCATGATTGGTGTCTTAAGCATGATTGTGGACAAGAATGAGCGTCGACTGGGTGATTTTGCGGCAGGTACCCTGGTGATTCGTGAGAGAACCGCAGAGTTATCGGCTCGCAATTTGAAAATACAGGCAACCGATGTCCCGGCATCATTCGTTGACGCGGGACAAATGACGCCTGATGAATATCATATGCTGGTGAACTTTCTCCGCCGGCGCCACAAAATGATGTCCCAAAGCCGCTTCTCCATGGCACGACAGCTCGATGAATATTTTCGCCTCAAACTAAACCCGGAAAACAAGGGAGAGGGCTCGGAGGAGTTCTTGGAAAAGCTCTATCTTGCCTATGGAGCGAGGGCTGAATTGGACGGTACTCACTGAAAGCGGGGTGCTTACCGAGCTTCACTGCTAACAGGATTGCCGTAGTTAGTGTATCGACCGTGCACCTGTAGCAAAACGGCAAAGACCGGAAGTCTTCGCCGTTTTTGTTGCTTTGTTTAACTACGAGTTTGGACGAGCGAGAGGCTCAGCTGCTAGCCGACTTCTCTTCTTCCGCTGCGGCCTTGCGCTCTTCGACTTGAACATAGACACACTTCGTCGGTCCGATGTATTCCGCCCGAGGACGGATCAGTCTGTTATTAGCGAGTTGCTCAAGTATGTGGGCAGCCCACCCGGACATGCGGCTCATGGCAAAGATCGGAGTGAACAGATCAATCGGAACACCAAGCATGTAATAGACCGAAGCGGAGTAAAAATCTACGTTGGCATAGAGGCCCTTCTCGCGACGAACAACTTTCTCGATGATATCCGACATCTCATACCATCTGAGGTCTCCCGTGCGTTCGCCCAGTTGCTTAGACATGCGACGCAAGTGCCATGCTCTGGGGTCTTCCGTTTTATAAACACGATGACCGAAGCCCATAATCTTCTTATGATCTTCGATGAGCTTCACAACGAATGACTCCGCGCGTTCAACATCATTGATCTTGAGTAGCATCTTGATCACTTCCTGGTTGGCACCACCATGAAGTGGTCCCTTCAAAGTGCCAATTGCTGCTGTAGTCGCAGAATGCATATCGGTCTCAGTTCCAGCAGCCACGCGCGCGGCAAAGGTGGAAGCATTGAGTTCATGGTCAGCATGCAATATCAACGCTATATCGAGAGAGCGTGTGCTTAGCTCATCCGGCTCTTCGCCCTTTAGCATGTAGAGGAAATTGTGAGCGATGCTACCGCTTTCAAGAGGAGGCTTCGGCTCCTTATCGTTGCGAATGTTATCCCAGTACGCCACGATGGTGGGCATCTGAGCAATCAACCTGGTGGCCTTTCGGATAGTAGCTTCCCGGCCATTGTCATCAGAATCCGGATCGTACATGGACAGCATTGACACTACTGTTCTCAATACTTCCATCGGCAATGCTTTCTTTGGAAGCTCCTTCATTGCCTTCACGACATCTTCCGGCAGCTTTCGGTTTGCACGAAGCTCACGGTTGAGCGTTTCAAGCTCGCTCTTATTGGGAAGGCGACCGAACCACAACAGGTAGACAACTTCTTCGAAACTCGAATGCTCTGCGAGATCATGAATATCGAAGCCCTGATACAAAAGGCGGCCTTCTTTCCCATCGACGAAGCACACCGTCGAATCGGTTGCGACCACATCTTCAAGCCCGGCTTTAACCATAGCTACTCCCCACACAGCGCCGTAAACATTGCATACTGCAGGATTTATACACCATATGACATCGGTTTTCGAGGAAATAAAGCCTTCCTTCACAACTTGTCGGTTTGCCTTCATGAAGGGGCCATTATTACCTAACAGTGTCGATTCGTGTCAAAACCTGATATGGTCCGCCAGTCATCAATCTACACGGAATTGTCGATTTCGCCCTGTTAACACCCGCAATTCCGGTGGATGGACGCCATGACAAGTTGCTAGAGATTGAAGATGTCATCCGGGGCAGTCAAGCGGAGCAAAACCGACACATACATAATGCGGCAGGCGGATTTTTCTGTTGGTGCACCGTTTTTTTCTTCATCAATTGACCGTTTACCTTTCGCTGATTAGCAAAGCCGCTCTTTCGTTTGCCACGTTTTTCGCCAATTGGTCAAAATAAGGATATGGAGTCGCCAGCTGCAACCTTGGCCATAGATGAAAATGTGAGAAACCCGGGTCAAACGGAGAAATGTAATGAGATTGGCTGTTAATCAATTGCTTAAAGCGACATTGATATTCTTCCTCTTTCTTGCCGGCCAACCAACAATGTTGGGCAAGGAAGCTGAACCTGCATGGAAAGTAGTGGGGAGTGGTAAGTGGATTAACATTTCAGTCGAAGATCAGTTATATAAACGCCCACCAACACAGCCAGGTGGAGACTATATCCTCCACTTTCGAATGGAAAATATCAGTTCCCATACTATAGGTATCAATAACACGTGGCGTTTTGGTGTGCAAGATGCGCTGGCTACCGCGAAGCCCACTACTGAAATTCAATTCGATTATAAGACAGGTCCGCGCCACATGCCGGAGGCTGAGGAGAAGAAGAAATTGATCAATGATTTCAATCAAGCAGGAAGTCGAACTATAAGTCGGATTGAGCCCGGCGGGCACAAAGAGTATTATGCCGCCTATACTCCAGTTACTGCTGATTTCCACGATCCCAAATTCATCCTTTTCTTGATCGATGGAATTTCGCTAGTCACTGATGGAAAGACTGTCGAAACCGTCCAGCGCTCCGATCAAAATAATCAGCCGACCGGAGGAGTTGTTTACGATAATCCTGCAAGCTGGTATCCACTTTCGCTAGCGGCAAATTCGTCACATTTCACGCCGGACAAGGCTGAAATCTTCCCAAAATACAGGGCGCGGTACTAATTCCATAGCACTTCTCAAATCGAGCCACAGTGCGGCAAGATAAAGAATGCTTTCTCTTGCTTGTGAAACCGGTCGGCTTAATCAAATTGACAGAACAACTTTGGTGAGCAAAGGCTTATCATAAATCCACTGAGCATCCCGTGTGGAGGCAAGAGCAATGGCGATGAGCCCCTTTTACGGTTCCACGTCGAAGGCCTAAGTAACTGCACTTCGGCCAATGATCAGTAAGTAATTTGCGATCCATATCTCTTATGTTGCAATGAATCTTGTGGTTTGTATCACTTACGATTTTCGAGCCGACATTCAAGCGCAGTCCCCGCAAGAACTAGCTGTGGAACTGCAGAAGCGATTTGCCACCAACAGGGTCGCAGGCTCGAGCGCGCGCTTCCCAGGTGTCTGCTTCTGGTGCCTTGTTTAGCCTTCGCAATACTGCAGCATATCCGTGTAAAAGTTCAGCACCCTCATGCACATCAAAGAAATCAGGATTACTTGCCTTGTCAACAACCAGGGCGTATACCGAAGCAGCCTCTTCGTCTTTCGTCAGTGCTGAAAGTGTCTGCGCCAGGTCCGCGCGTAACTCAACCACATCATCGTCACCAAAATCTTTTTCTTTAGACTGAATCTCCAGTGATTTTTTCAATACTTTTTCAGCATCAGCATAATATTGGGAATTGGCAAGAAAGGAACCGTAGGATTCCGTCAAAGAGCCAATGTTCTTCTTTTGCGACGGCTCTGCGCACCGTTGAAGATAGTATGCAAGCATACGCTTGCGAATGGCCTCAACATCCGCATCGCGATGTTGTTTGCGCAAATTCGCACTCAAATCTGCAGCGACATCCATGACAGAGCCGTCTTCTTCTTCCGCATCGTAAATCTCAAGAACTTTGCGCAGCTCTCTTTCCTCTGTTTCTAAATCGCCCGTTTTTCCCCTGGCTCCGGCGCAAGCCCACAGGTTATAAGCAAAATTAGTCGATCCGTCTCCATTGGCCAATCGCGAACTCTCCGCAGCTTTCGCGTAAGCAGCTCGTGCATCCTTGTACTTCCGCCACGTAAAATAATCGGCGCCGAGATCGTACCAGGCATCGGCGATAACATCCTCCTCTTTCTCTTCGGCGCGGTTCAGCTGCTCCAATCGTTTCTTGTAGTAGAGTTCGGCTTGAGCATAATCACGGGCGTAATAGTAATTGTCGGCCATGCTCTTCAAAAGCCCGAGGTAGGAGCCGCTCTGAAGATCAAACTTCGACTTAGTTTGCTCCATGGCTTTCTTGTAGACGTCTGCGGCACTAGCGAAATCATGCTCGGCCAGATAAGTATCACCTATGTCGACAAGCGCATCTACATATTCAACGGAATTCAAAGAATGTTTTTTCTGCTTCAGTGCTGCGCTCTTCTCAAAGAGATCACGAGCCAGAGCATAGTCTTTGTCAGAGCGTAGACTTGATGCCAGCGCATCTAGCAACGAAAAGTATTCCTCGCCGTCTTTGCCAAATCGTCGAGCTCCTGTATTCAAAACCTTATCTATTACTGCACGAAACTGTGAGTGCTGTTTTTCCTGCCGCAACAGATCAACGTATCCCTTGCCAATGTCTTCCAGGGTGCTTTCCTCAATTTGCGAAGCTCCCTCTGCTATCTTCAGCGCACGCTGATAACGGTCTTCGGCCTGCGTCCATTTTTTCTGAGCGACGAAATTTCCAGCCAGACCCACAAGCGCGCCGGCCACGCCAGCATTGGTTTTCCCCAATTCTCGTTCGTTGATCGCAACGATTCGTTCATATAATTTCTCACTTTCAGTGAACCGTTCCTGGTCATCCAGCAATGCGGCCAGAGCGGCAATTGCTTCCGGAAGAATTCCATCTTCGGAAACATGTCTCTTCTCGGCGATAGAAAGAGCACTGCGCAGACTATCTTCTGCATATTTGGGCTCATTGAGAGCCGCATAAATAACGGCCAGCTTGGTAAGGCAACAGTACACGCTCAGCGAATCCGGACCGTGTACGCGTTGGTTGACCCTTAGCGCGCTTTGCAATATTTCAAGCGATTTGGAATCGTCTTCTCGCTGATGGTAGCACTCTGCAAGCCCTACTAGCGTCTGCGCAAAGTCGTCGTCTTCCGGTGTATTATTTTTCTTCCGCAACTTCAGAGTTCGCTCATAATACTCCACCGCATCATCAATTTGCTGCTCCGAGAGGCAGTAGTCGCCAAGCTTCTCCAGCAAACCTATTAACTGAGGTGAGTTTACCCCAGCCTCTTTCTCTTCTTTATCAAACTCTTCTCTTGTCTCCGACAGGTTCTTACTACTATCCTGACGATAAGGCAGCGTAGTTGGTCCATAGCTGAAATGCTCGCCGCCGTCGGCCACATAATTGGCAGGCCACAAAAATATTACGCCGCAGGCCAGTGCCAGATTGACCAGAAGCAGACTGACCCCGGTGATAATTGGGTGTCTGAAGAGAATTGCCAGCATTCTGTGAGGGTGGCGCGAGGGGAAACTATTATTGTCGCATGTTTTGCGTCGAATTTAAGCTTGAAGCGCGTTGAGCCTGTCTGCGCGAACGGAGCGGCTCTCTAAGGAGACAAGGGCACCAAGTTCAGCGGGAGTTGAGCGCATCTTGGCGCCAAACCGGCGATCAGCGCAAGGCAAGTGCCGCACGGTCCTTACCATTAACAACGTTAGAGCCGGTACAAAGCGGTAAAGCATAACAGCCTGCAACCAAAAGGGTCGCTAATACCCGATTTCCTCGGTGCGGACTTTCCCTCGAAATACCCAATAGACGATTCCAGTGTACGTGAGAATAAACGGAATTCCGATGCAGGCGATAATAAACATTATGGTAAGCGTTGAAGATGAGGAACAGGCATTGTAGATCGTAAGACTGTTGTGAGGATCAATGCTAGACCGCAACAAGTTGGGATAGAGCGCAATGCCAAACAGCGCTGTAAGTGTAACAATTACCGCGCTTGATGAAAGGAAAGCCTCCCCTGCCCGATTGGCATGAATAGATCTCGGAACGTTTGCAATGGCAAGAATGTTTAACACCAGAGCGATCCAGGTCGCAGGAAAATTGTCGAAGTTTCTAACAGAGTCCGGAATCCGCATTAGAGTAACTACGGTGCAAAGCATGTAGACCACGAGGAAGATACCGAAAGATCTCCACATCCACCCGTGAACACGACGCTGAAGATCTCCTTCCGTCTTCATGTAAAGGTAGATTGCACCATGCATGGCACACCCGGCCACGGACAAGGCGCCGACCAATAGCGGGTACGGCTGAAAAACATCTCTCAATCCGCCGGTAAAGAACCCGAATTTGTCGAGCGGCAACCCCTGCATTGTGGTACCGACCGCGACACCAAGCAAGAAACAAATCATGGCCGATGATAAGAAGAATGAAAAATCCCAAAAGTTTCTCCAGACCAGAGACTTATGCTTATTACGAAACTCCAGCGAGACACCTCTAAAAATCAGCGCCGACAGCAAGATCATAAACGGCAGGTAGAAACCCGAAAACGCAGCGGCATAGGCATCAGGAAAAGCAGCGAACAATGCGCCCCCGAAGACGACTAGCCACACTTCATTTCCATCCCAAACTGGTCCGATTGAATGCATAAGAAGGCGACGCTCATCATCCGTTTTTACGCACAGATGCAACATTCCCACACCAAGATCGAATCCATCGAGAATGCCATATCCGGCCATCAGAACGCCCAGAAGAATAAACCATACTATGTGAAGATCAATCATGTGCAGGTCCTCTTCGCCAGTGTCATGAGCTTCCACCGGGTTCTTGATCTTGATCCAACTCCTTGACGGCGGGGTCTACCGCTGGCTTAGAATCAGACGTCGACGCCTGTGGACCCGACAAACCCTGGCCGAGAAACGTCGTGGGATCACGAGGCAAAGCAAAAGGTATCTTTGCCAGCGTCAGCGAGCCACCCGATGGATCGACCAACCGCGAAGCCACATCCAATACGGCTCCTGCATCGGAGGATTGTTCCGCAGTTTGTGGTACCGGACCATCCGGTCCATGCATAATCTTGGTGTGTAATACATAGACCCAAACCCAGAACAGCAACGCGTAAATACACGCGAACATGATGATCGAGGCAAGAATGTGCTCCGCAGGAACAGTATTAGAATAGCCATCTATTGTCCGCAGTAGACCATAGACAACCCAGGGCTGCCTCCCCGTTTCCGCCGTTACCCAACCAAGTTCATTTGCCATCAGCGCCGGTATCGGACCAAATACAAAAATCCAGAGGAGCCATCGTGTGGTGAATATAGTTTTCTTCCAGAGATAAAATAGCCCGAGACCGCTCAAAGCAATGAAGGAACAGCCCAGCATCACCATTGTGTGAAAACAGAAGAATGGAATTTCAATAGGTGGATGGTCTTGGACGGGAAATTTATCCAGGCCCGGAACGGGTTTTTCCGGGTTGAAATAAACCAGCAGACTCAACAGATATGGAATTGAGACGCCAAAGCGAACAGTTTTTTCCTTCACGTCGGGAATTCCGAACAGGTACAATTCGGTGCCACCACTACCAGTGTTGAAATGGGCTTCCATTGCAGCAAGTTTGGCGGGTTGCTGTTCTGCGACCTCGCATGCCTGAAGGTGCCCTGTAGCACCGGCTGCCCCTGACGCAAGCGTTGCATAAATAAGCGCGCAGACAAAACTTCGCCGAGCAAAATCCAGATGCCTGTTCTTCAACAGATAAAATGCACTGATACTGAGAACAAAAAATGCGCCGAGCACAAAAGCGCCAAGCCACGTATGGAGAAGCCTTGGAACTGTAGACGGATTAAAAACCATCGCCCAGAAGTCGACAATTTCTGCCCGCATAAGCCCGCTGGCAGTCTGGACCAGCCGATATCCCGCAGGGGTTTGCTGCCACGAATTTGCTATGGTAATCCATATGGAAGAGAAGATTGAACCAAGGCAGACCATGGTCGTCGCGAAGAAATGGAGTTTTCGCGAAACCTTTCCCCAACCGAAAACAAGAACCGAAAGAAACCCCGACTCAAGAAAAAAGGCAAAGATACCTTCTGCTGCCAGCGCCGACCCGAAGACGTCGCCGACGAATTTTGAATAACGCGCCCAATTGGTGCCAAATTCAAATTCCATCACTATGCCAGTAGCGACTCCCATGGCAAAGTTAACGGCGAATATTTTGGTCCAAAACCGCGCCATCGACTCATAAACAGGATCGCCCGTCTTAAGCCAAAGGAATTCCACCACCACCATGAAAACACTCAGTCCGATGGTCAATGGCGGAAAGATGTAGTGAAACATGATGGTCAACGCAAATTGAATGCGAGACAGAATAAACGGATCCAGCTCCATGACTACACTCCGCGAGTACAATCAGGATATCGCCCGCTGCGCCGGCACATATGAGGCACGATTAACCTCTCACTTCAACCTCCGCCGACATTCTTGGCAATGTCGAACAGGCATCCAATACCTCTCTGTTTCATCGCCTCCATAAACGAGGGATCGTAGTGTGCGGAATATCTCAATGCCAAAGCCGCTTACGCCCGTGGAACGTGTGCCTCGTTCCGCAGAGCGAAGTACCGGAGCCACCGAAGTTTACAGAGGCCGGAAGAAGTTTGTCGACGCGACTGCAACGGGCTGTCGGAGTGCAGGCTTGACCAGGCGATGCGGAAGCGACCTTTGCCCGCTAGCTTTCAGCCCAATAGCACGGGTACTTGCTTGCCGATGGCAAACGTAAAAATGTTGTTTTCACTCGTAATATTCGTCGTCCAGGCGAAAATGTCAACGTTGTTTTCGGACGCCATCCTCAATGCCTGACCATACTCCACATCAATATGGTCAGCGGGGCGAAACTCGGAAACATCGTGCCGGGCCAGGCAAAAGAATTGCACAGCCCGATAACCTTGACGTGACGCTTCAACCAGGCCACGAAGGTGACGACGACCGCGCTCAGTGACCGCATCAGGAAACATAGCCGATCCTTCTATAGCTAAAGTTGTGGATTTGACTTCCATGAAGCACTCAGGATGTGTGGTCCCATCTAGATGCCCCCTTGGTCCCGTGAGGAAAAAATCGAATCTGCTATCTCCGAAAGTCTTTTCTCTGGCGATTTGGTTGTAGGGCAGAATATCATCCAGCTTGCCGGCAGTTAAGCCGGAATAGAGCAACCGGTTGGCCATCAGAGTGTCCACACATACATAGGCACCGGCCAGTTCCGTCACCACCCAGCCGTGGCTGAGCTTTCGTCCCGGCTTTGCCGGTCTCAACCAGATTCTTGTTCCTGTATCGGCAATACCAAACATGCTGCCGGGGTTCGGACAATGAATGGTGATTTTCTCACCCGAAGGTAATTCAACATCAGCCAGAAAGCGCTTGTAACGCTTGATCAAGGTAGCGGGCTCAAGAGATTCGCTTATCACGGCATCCTTCCATTCTCTCTTTGTCTTGAAGTTCGCCGCAATGCATTGCATCATCCGAAGTTCGTGCGCTCGGCACTTTCATCAAGCACCATTCCGGTGTCAGCCACCGACACGAAAATTACTGCGCTGTGTCCGTAGATGTTTCAGTAGACGTTTCCTTCGATGCAGGACTCTCTTGAGCTGATTCCTGTGATGTCTCTGTAGCAGTCTGCGTGCCTGAAAACGGGTTTCGGCCATTTGATCTGTAGATAGTTGACACATCACGATCCGCACCGTCTGCCGGTGCAACATCCGACTCTAAGGACGTTTCTGTCCGAGCGGCTTGTTCCTGTTCCGGCTCGGATCTACTTTTGTCGGGCGCGGAATTACCGTTTGACTTATCCTCAAGCTTGTCGAGCTGATGGAGTAGATCCTGCGCATTTTCTCTTCCGTGCACCACGTCTTGTGCGTCCCGCTTTCTCTCTTCAGAGGCTCGCCCGATGAGATATAGCCCGACGATCCCAAGAAGAACGATTACTACGACCACCAGCGGAACATACTTCTTGAACTCAAACTTATTGCTGGACATTGTATTTCACCTTGCTAAACGACCTGTGCAACGACTTTCATTACTATCGCAAGAGCTTGTCAATAAGCGCCAGCGTATCGTAATTATCGGACCCGTGCTGCGCGCTACCGCCTCATCGTCAAGTTCTCTATCATACTAATTCTGGTCGAATTGAACTCTAACTATTACTGAAGCATGCAAAACTCCCGTATTTGTCAGCGAAGGAAGTCGCAACACGCTAATTTTGAGCTGACCGGAGAGTCTCCAAGGGCGCACTTCATAAAAATAGCGCACAGATCTGAAAAAAATCTGAAAGACTACTTCACAGTCGACAAATCCGCAGTATCAACATTCCAGTCAAAATTATCAAGCCACATCGGGGCCTTCAACGGAACGTTTTTCGGATCGATACATTTGCGCACTAACTCCATCGACGGGAGCGTCGAAAGAAGTACCGAATCCGAGCCTCTACAGCTGGATGGCACTATAGTTCTCACGGCTTCCGACAAGCCTCGGCGCAAAATTGACGCACGGCTCGCACCGGTTTTGGCTTCTGCAAGTGCCGGGGCTGGCACTGGTTTTGTTGCTGGCTGTGCGTCGAGATAATACTCAAACGCTTCTTCCAGGTCACGCTGAAGACGCTTGTCGCCCCTAACGTTAGCAGAATCATATATGCGAAATGATTGGCAAGCCTTCTCGTAAACGGGATTAACTTGTGATAGGAAGGCTTCAATGAGCGGCAGAGATTCAATTTCAGTCAAGCTATCCCAGGTCTCCGTTTCAGGATTGTACTGAGTTGCAAGATGATGATCCCACGAACCAAAATTGAGAATAGAGGCCATACCGGACGCTCTGTGGCGCCCCCGACGGCGTTTCAGACCGGTATACATATCAACCGCAGAGAGCCGAAAGAAGAAGCAAACGGGGCTAACGGCATGGAGAAATTCGCTCCACTCCGGTTCTCGAGTTGGAATAAGAGGACCGGCCGCTATCAAACACGGCCGATCAAGCTGCTGCAACTGCCTCAGCAACTCGCGTTCTCTCTGTTCTATAAGCGCCGCGGCCATAGTGCTGTCTGCTTTGACAGTTAGTGCAAGAAAAACATTGTATAAATTCCCGCCAAAATCATGAGATATTTCGCGATCAGTGTCGACGAGAAGCGCTTTCGGCTGCTTAATTTGAAAGCGACGAACAAGAGACGACTTGCCTGCGGTATGTGACCCAAGCACAACAACAACTCCCATGGTGCATTAAATCCTATGCTGCAGGCCACAACTCTTTTTCCAACACAAAGAAGTTACTCAATGTCCTTCAGCCAGGGTGATTTACAGCACAGGTCGATTACTGAAAGCGACTATGTGTCATGGCGTATACATCCGGGCAAAAGTGATGACTCCCTGATCAATATTTGTATTCTGTTTTGAGCGACCGAATTATATTGGAAGACTTCGATTGTCAATTCCATCTGTAGCAAGTGTGTAGCACGAGCTAAGCAAATTGCCATCGAACAGAGCGAGCATATTCCGGTGCGTGGCCAGTGCCGGCGGCGGCATCCGCCACGTAGTCGTCTCGGGCCTTCAGTGGACGAACGACACGTCGTTCGTTTTGAACGGACCGCAAGGCAATTGGCCGGATCAGCCGATGAGTGTGCCCCAGCTCAGTTTGCGCGTTTGCGCGAGATGATCCGGAATTTTCAGATGGCTGAAGAAAAAGAGAACGGGATGATCTCTGCGGGCTCCAACGACACCTTGACTTCACTGGCGGCTCCTTGATGGTATGCTACGCCCGTGTAACCTCATATTCCTGTCTTAAGACTGTGCGCAGTTGACGGTTCATTTCCAAACGCGGGAGCAATCAGTGACCATCAAGTGGATTCCAGAAAATCAGACTGGCGAACAGCAGTCAAACGGGCTGGTCACCAGAGCAGCATCTTATGGTGCTAGCATGATTAATGCATACTTCTTCGATCAGATGCTGCGCCATGATGGCGAATACAAGGTTGCGTCGGACATGACGCGTATTGTAGCGATTGAGAATGAACTCCTCCCGGCGCTCAAGGAATTAGGATTCTTTCGATTATTCAATGTGACAGAATGGCTGAGAACGGAGCACCACGGGCGATTACTCATCGCTCTACTGTACCTGCGAAGAAACCCCGAAGAGCTGACTCCAGAGATAAAATTCCAGCTCAAATCCTCTAACATAGCCAGACTGAAGGCTCTTATGGAAGCCACAATCTCACACTCTCGCTACACAAACCAGGGCGGGATTGTGGTGGACCCGTCAAACTTAATAGCAGAGGGACAGCAGGGATGGATCACCAATAGCGGAATCTTTTATCCAAAGGGAACTTCGGTAGCATCAATGGATAATGTCGCTCAATATCAAGCCGCTATTGATGAAGGCGTTTCCGATGTATCAGACCAGCGTATTCAAAATGCTGTTAATGACCAGCGATTCATCACCAACATGATGGCATACGGCATTTTTTTCTCATTCTTTCCACCGGAAGATTGGCTTCAGAATGAGACTTATGAAGGCAGAATGATGCCGGCCCTTTTGCTTTTACAACAATTTCCCGAGCGCATGTCGGCGACTCTCGCCTCGCGATTAGCCGACGCTAGATCTCGGGTGAGTCAACCGACAAGGTCCTTACTGGAAGAGACCTTAATCGCCTATGAATCTTGCATCGCACGAAAACAAGAAGTAATGAAAGTCTTGGAGCATGAGCTTCGGACCTACGTTGACTTCTTGAACCACTGCAACATCAGAAAAGTAGAGCAATCGTGGCTCGACAGCGAAGACACGACACTACTTTCCTCCTTTGCTCCCGGGTTCAAACGTGGCAGGCGCGCCATCGTAGAATACCTGCAAGAAGCCGAGTGCAAGCTAGAGATAGATGAATCTTCCCGGGCGATCACTGTCGAATGGCAACGGGGGCTTGCACAAGTAATTGTGTCCGGCAGACGCAATGCGCACAAAGGTGAGCCGCCCAGAGCAAGAATCAAGCTTACATCCCAGTGGCGCAGAACCGACACGCCCTCGTGCAGCCAGGTAATAAACCGCGCTACCGACGACTGGCAAACGGGGCAATGGCGAATTTTCTCCTGGTCCGAGTGTGCCGAAATAATAACTTGAGCGAGAATACTCCTGCAGCCATCCCGCATCAACACAAGCAACTATCTGTGGCAGCGTTTTGCTGCTGCCTGACATGGTTGACTTCAACATTCTACAAGCCTTCCAATCCATAACCGAGCAACACGCGAGATTAATTGTATGATCATCGTTTAACTACTCCCGTAAAGGACCAGGTGGAGCATGGGGATCGATTTCGCGGTCAATCTTGATTGTCCAGTTAGGAAAGTGCACTCGACTGAAAAGATCGTGGAGCTTGTGAAAAAACGCAATGTCGCAAATCACGTTATGGACCTGAGTCGACAGAATGGTGATTTCCGCCCGCCTTCAGAAATTTCGTTTGTACGAATGGTGGTGAGGCCGGAAGGACCAGTGAAGGAGAATGTTATTGTTCAAACGATGCTCGACGAGGCAGACGTGCTGTATAGCATGGGTAATCATTGCTCTGATTGTCCTGCCAACATTCTCAGCCCACAATTTGGATGCTACGGGTACATCTCTTATCCAATTGAGGTTGCCACTGAGGAATGGTTGCTTTCGTTATTGCCTGAGGACCCCCGGTGTACTGCAGCACTTGTGTTACAGCGAGCACTGAAAGATTTCAAATATGATGGTGGTCCTCTAAACAACATGCGAAGGCAATCTCAATTTTTCAAGAGCGAACGATCGCCGAGAAGATCTTGGACTGGTAGCGGTTTCCTCGGTATGCTCGGCGGAAATCCCAGTATCACGTCTTCGCAACTTCTTCAAATGATGTTTTGCGTCGGTCCGGTACAACCCGCACACGGTGCCATGTTGGGTCTGTTCCTCGGATTGGTTCCACACGACTGCGCTCCAGAGGTTCTTGCGGACAGGGAAAAGTTCCTCCACCAATGCATCCCCCCGACACGGAACCAGACTTCCGCACAAATCCAAGAGATGATTCAGTTCTTGTTCGCCTTGATAGCTGGTCAAAATCTGGGTGTTGAAGTTTACGTTGACTTCTAGCATACGCACTTGAGCGAGCATTATCTGACCTGAATTTAGCGCGAATTTAACGCAGCGTGAAAACGTTTAACCGTGTGCCGAGTATCATTTCGTAAGGCAAATTTCGATGTGGAGTTGCGATACATGGCTGACTTTGCAAAACGATTCTGGAGGAATAACAATAAACTATGACATTCATTCGAACGCTAGCAATGACTACGGGTGCTTTCTTCATTGTGTCATCAATGCTCGCTTCGCCCGTGATGTCAGCATCGATCGATGAGGCACCACCGGGAGTGCTGGATGCAGAGCTCGCCAGCGTGCAGGGCGAAGTCGGGATTGCCGTGGTGGATACTACAAGAAAGAAACAATACCTGCATAATCAAAGCAAGCCTTTTCCTATGCAAAGCGTTTGCAAACTGCCGATTTCGATCGCAATACTACGACTGGCTGACGCAGGGAAGCTATCGCTCCAGGATAAAGTCACCGTGCGCAGGACAGATGTGGTTCCATTCCACAGTCCCATCAAAGAAGCAATAAAAGGAAAGCAATCAGATTTCGCCATCCGAGACCTCATAACGCGAGCGATCTGCGACAGCGATAACACAGCCTGCGATATTCTCATCAGCCAGGCGGGCGGTGCCAAAGCGGTGACTCAGATACTCACTGAGGCCGGAATCAAAGGCATTCGCGTCGATCGCCCGGAAGGAACGATGCAGCCAGACAGCTTACACATTGCCAAATATCTTACAGATCCAAGAGATACAGCCGCGCCGGAGGGCATGGTCGCTCTGTTTCAACAGCTCTACAGCGGCAAGTTGCTATCCAGGAATTCAACATCAGCAATTCTGAAAGATCTATTCAACTGCAAAACGGGGGCGAATCGAATAACAGCAGGTTTGCCCCCGGGCTGGAAATTGGCTCACAAAACAGGGACCGGCCGCGACGTAGCAGGACAAAACACGGCTACCAATGATGTCGGAGTGATGGTAGGTCCTGCCGGAGAGACCATTTACATCGCCGTATTCACGAAGGGATCGCAAGCCAAAATTGAAGTCCGTGAAGCATTGATGGCAAAGATCGCAGCTAGAGCGGCAGCGGGCGATCTTTGACGACCAAGAACATTCACCCAAAGGAAAATCCGCTAAGGTCTTCGTTTAACCAAGCTGACGGCCGATTGATCAGTGCTCCTCCGTCGCCTCGTCCGCGCTAGTCCACTCGTTTAGCCAGGGCGCGCTCAACTCCCTTCAATTTGGTCCTTCAACCCCGTGTTTTGACAAAAGCCGTGGTGAGAGTAACAATAGAAATACGACCGCGCACTGCTTACACTTGCAGTCATATTTTTGCAGCATTTGTCTGCCAACTTGAGCTATTCGGTTATTTGGACCACGGGCTTAGAGGAGGTCCATTCAATTCCAGTAGTGCAGGACACAAAATCGATGTAAAACCAGGAGAACGGGTAATTTTGATGTGGCAATGGTTCTCGCGGCGAGGCTGGTGGTGCTACATAAAACAGAGGTGACAACGAAATGACTTTGACACCGGTTTCTATCTTCGAAAGCAGGAAAAGCCTAGCGACAGTGTTGGTATCTGTTGCCGCGATTGCACTGGCGACAAGCGGGTCTATTTGGCCACGCCAGATCAAGCATCAACTTGCCAGTGTAAAGTCAGACAAGCAAAAATGTGAGCAAGAAGGTGAGGAGTGCTGGGCTCTCACTCAAGAGAGCTATCAGACGGGCCAATGGCTGATTCGTCTTTCGCGAAATGGCCTGGTTGCCAAAAACAGAAAGACGGGGTCCACCATTTTCACCAGCTCCCCCGATTGGAACTTAGTCATGTACAACGATCAAACCAAGCTCTACTTTTCTTCACCCCTAAGCGAGTGGAGAACGAGCGCCAGTAATCTCTCGGTCCAACGTCGAGGATCAGCGATCTCGGAAGCAAATCCTATCACGCTCACGAACGAGGCTATACTGGCGTACAAGTCCTATCTTCTTCTGATGTCCATCTCAATGTTGGGCGATTACAAGAACTTTGATTTTTCGCTCGCCCCGCAGTCGAATCCTTCCATCTCCAACCAGCAAAGGTTTGAACAAAATTACGGCGCGCCTGTGGCCAACCTTGGGGGAATTCCCCTTTCGGTGTCAGCCATTGGTGAAAACGGCAAACGTTTTC
>JAKFUT010000018.1 GCA_021732565.1 Candidatus Obscuribacterales bacterium | reverse complement strand
GAGCCATGGAGAGTTTGCAAAGTCCGTGTTGGTGCTCAGACATCAGTTGCGGGAGGGGTGGGACATATCGCCTCCCTATAAAAATATGCGCAATACGCATATCTTCCCCTGGCAACCAAATCCCGAAACGCACTGAATTTGGGGAATTCGCTAAGCCGAATTGTAAGATTTTATGCGTGATACGCATAAAATCACAGGTGGCGCGAATACCACCCCGCACCGCGGACGATTTGGACAAATCTGCGGCTGTCCACAGCCGCGGCATGGCGCAGAATGAACCTTACCGAGGACTACGGCCATAGGGTAAGCCACCTTATGAAAGGTTCGCTCGTTAGTGTTTGATACAGTGCCGACGACAGCGGCGGCCTCAATGGTGGCGACGCCGACAGGTGAAGACACTCAGACACGGTTGTTTTGGTGGCGGTTCGCACGCTGGAACTTATCACCTTCGCTGGGGAAGTTCTCATCGATGCGACTGTGAGACCCCTTGGCTATAGAGTAATTCTCTCAACTCGGTTTGCGTTTCCAAAGCGGTCGCTTATGGCATCGCGTTGAAGCCACCATGAAGTTTTGCTCAAAACCAAACTCAGCGCGTTGGCCGGATCTTCAGCACAATGACAGCTGACCGGGAAAACCGCTAGAGACTGTCTTCCTAATGAAAGACAGTCTCTATGTCTTTGAACCCGGATCAGTTTTTCTCAATGCCACAGCATTGCCTGTCGGTTTTTGCCAGGGCTTGCGGGCTTTACTCCGGGCACAGCTGCAGCAGTAATTCGTGAACGAGTAGCGTTGTAACCGAAATTCGAGATGATGAAAAAATGAGCGGCCAGATAACAGTGACTACAAACATCCTGCCACAGCCATAAGAGGGGGAACAAGTCCCCCTCTTATTAGTATTTCTCGGATCTATCCGAAACTATTTTTTCGAACAGCAGAACAGTTTATGTGGCAGCAGCGGTGAAGCCGTTTAATCGGTTCAACTGACTAACAATAGTCGAGAACGACTGCGAGATCGCAGATTGCAATGTTCCTTGAGCGAATCCGAACACAACCGCCACCAAGAGGGCGACGAATGCAAGGATGGCACCATATTCGGTGATACCTTGTCCAGACTCATCATCACGGAAATTGCGAATCATTTCACTTATCATAAAATACCTCCCGCTCACGCTATCACCGTCAATGAATCCACCTAATGAGGGGTGAAAGCATCAACGAGTTCCGTATAATATAACGGCACAAGTGACAAACTATGAGCAATAAAATTAGTAATGAGAATTTAAAAAGCTAAAATGTTCAGTTCGTAAAAAACTCGCCGTTCGTTTTAGCTACTTTTGTTATACCATACCGACCCCGAAAACCACTACCAGCAAAAAAAATGAAGTTATAATGTTGTGTATCAACACTCCTTCTTGAAAACCTTGCCCGGCGGGACTTCCGAGACCCGGTTCCGGCTGAGACCGGCAGTTTTAGGAGTTTTTATTTTAATCGCAGCAGTGGGAAAAACCGCAATCGCCTCATGACGGACACCAAGAAGCAACAGTCAGCGTCGTCTCTACAATTTCTGCAAGACTCTTGCGTAGACGGTCTGTGGCCGTATCTGCCCGGGCGAGCCCCTGCTCTTGAACCTTCCATCTGGTGCGCGATTGCCTGCCGAAAGCTACCGGTAGCCAACTTGTTTCTAAAAAACCTTATCAGCCTTCAGAATCCTGACGGCGGCTGGTCATCTTACGAGGGAGCGGAGCGGTCGGACTGGACCACGGGAGTGGCGCTCTTGGGGCTGAGGGTATTGGGACCGGGAACTGAGGAACACCGCAAGGCGTTCGAGCGGGGCTTGAACTTCCTTATGGACAATCGCACCGACTGGTACGGGGGGCTGGCAAAAGCTCTGGTTCTGATGTGGAAGGGACCGGACTACCGTTACCCCAGAGGCTGGCCGTGGACACCAAAGACTTTTGACTGGGTTGAACCAACTTCTTATGTATTGCTTTCTTTACGCGGCACGTCTTACGAAAAGTCCCAACCTAACCTTGCTAGTGCGCTGGACGACGGCGAACGGTTCCTTATGAACTCATACTGTTACACGGGCGGATGGGATTATGCCGATCGAACTGGACCCAATCGCCAGCAAAAAAAATACGAAGCGGAAAGCGGACCCCACGAACCTTACGCCTATCCAACCTATACGGCCCTGGCGCTACTGGCGCTTCAGGGAGCAGGGAAGGTACACCCTTTAACCGGTGGACTTGAGTACCTCTCCAAACCCGCCCTGGATAATGAAAGTGTGCTGGGTCTTTCTTTATCCGCCATTGCTCTCAACGCTTTCGACAATAATATAGAAAAGCAGATTTCTCGCCTAAAGAGCCGGTTGAGAAAAGACGGTAGCGTCTCTGATGAAATGATGTGCAACGCACTGGCGACCATTGCAATGCGTTTGGAAGAAGACGGCAACCCGCTGAAAGCACCGCTACCGGCATAACACTACTTCTCGGAGTCCCTATGAGCAGCCAAAATTCTGATGACGAGGAGAACCGACTGACAAAAGGCGCGCACCGAGAGGAATCAGGCGGCGACGACTTATGCGATCCCGGGCGAAGAAAGTTCTTGCAGGTGGCCGCTGGAGCGCTCATTTCTCAACAATTGCTCTCGGCTTGTGGTTCCGATCCGAACAATCTGGCCGGCATAACGGATGCACAAAAAGCCGGTAAAAGGAAAGAACAGTCTCCAGTCTGCATTATTGCTTGCCCTTCTTACGATGAATTGCCAGGCAAGAAATTGCATTCCTATACCAAAGATCTTCAACTGCCTGATATCAAAAACAAACGAGTGCTGTTGAAGATAAACATGGTGGACTACCGAAGCACCCGTCCACTAACCACAGACCCCGCGGCTATCGCGGCAGCAGCTGCATTGATGATGGATGCCGGCGCCAAAGAAATCATTGTGGGCGACGCGTCTGCTCTAAACCGAGATACCGAATTTTTATTGGACGCCACTGGCATCGGGGCCTGTTGCAAGAAATTAGGGTTGCCTTTTATCGACCTCAACATAGACGATATTAAAACCGTCGCCAACCACATGGGATTAACCAAAGAAAAATCGTTCGCTTTCCCACGCACAGTAGTCGAAGCAGATCTGGTTGTATCGCTGCCCAAGCTCAAAACGCACCGATGGTCTCTAGTTACATGCTCGTTGAAAAACATGTTCGGAACAATTCCAGGTCGAGCATATGGATGGCCGAAAAACTTTTTGCATGTGAATGGAATCGACGAGTCGATCATCGACATCGTATCGGCGATCAAGCCGGGTTTTGCTATCGTCGACGCAATCATTTCCATGGAAGGGCACGGTCCGCTCGACGGGACAGCAAAGGAGACCGGCTTTATCGTTATGGGTCCGGATCTCACCGCTGTGGATGCGGTGTGCGCCAGAACGATGGGCATTGATCCCGCAGATGTGGGTTACTTGCGCTTTGCCGAAAAGATCCTGGGCAACACTGATATGCGGAACATTAAGTTAACCGGTGAGACAGTGGAATCAGTGGTGAAACAATTCAAACTGCCCACGTCATTCAAGCGCGAAGCAGGAAAGGTTGTCTCAAACATAAACGAAGCTGCGGGCAAGTCGGGCGCAACCTGAACAGATAGTAAGTCCTGACCATTCTTGCCTGGTGGTCTATAATCAATCTGAACCTGCGCCTGGTGCGGCGGTCTGATTTGCCTATTCTGGAGAGAGTCCAGGGAAAGAGGAGCGGTGAACGAAATTACCAAAAGGCTGATGCTGCCTTCATTGGGTGACTTCATTTTCGTAATAGTATTTCTCTTTCTGGTGCGCATGCTGCCCCATATGTTATTCAGCGATGGTGGCACCGGGTGGCATCTAGCAACGGGTCGATTCATTGCAGAAACCGGGCAAATTCCATACCACGATTTCATGTCTTACACATTCCCGAACCAGCCCTGGATAACCCAGTACTGGCTCGCGGATGTGCTCATGTACGCAGTGCAGCACAGCCTCGGGTATAACGGGCTGGCAGTTGCATTTGCAGCTTGTTTCGCCTCATTTTTTCTGTTGCTGTATCACCAGTGTCGCAAGGAGGGCGCCGGCGCACTGCTTGTTTTTGTGATGGTGATGCTCGGTGCGGTCGTGTCGACCATTCAGTTTCTGGCCCGACCAATAGTTGCTACGTGGCTTATGGTAGGGGTATTCGCGTTCATATTGGAAAATTTCCAGAACAACAAATTGAGTACCAAATACCTGCTTCTCAGTTTGTTCGTCTGCTCTACACTTTGGTCCAACTGTCATTCCGGCTACATTATTGGCGTGACCCAGATCATAATCTATGCTGTATACAATCTGGTGCCGGCGTTAACCCACAGCGATGCCGCCAGTCGCGACGAGAGTTGGCGGAAATCACTGATCTTCGGCTCTGCATCGATTCTCTCTATCATCGCAGCAACGTTGAATCCATACGGGTTTGCATTACACGGCAATATATTCCATATTCTCGGCAATAAAGCCATAATAGATTCCGTTGAAGAATTTATGTCGCCAGCCTTCCACGGTGGCATTCAGCCCACCTCATTAGAGCTGCTGCTGGGCGCCACTATAGCGGCTCCCATGATCAGCACCATTCGAACTTCACTACCGAGAGCGCTCACCGTAATAGCGTTTATTCACCTGACACTCTATGCAATTCGCAACGCTCCTCTTTTGGTTTTCATCGCCTGCCCCTTCATTGCGCACCACTGTTCGCAAACTCGATTGACTGAGGTGATAGGACCGCCGAGCCAGCAGGTTCCGCGAATGCGGAGGGTACTAGATTCATTTCTTGAGCGTTGCAAACGCATGGATTGCCAGGAAATTCTCAACGGTTACCATCTGCTTCCAGCAATCTTTGTAATTTCGTTCTTGATCATCAGCGCCAATGGAGGCAACGGCTTCGGTCAGCAAATTCTGGACTGCGGCTATGGCGACCAACGCTATCCCGTAAAGACATTAGCCTCAGTCGGTAAACTCGGACTCAAGCCTGAAGAAGGGTTCAATCAGGTAAATTGGGGCGGGTACATTTTCTACGAAACTCGCATGCCGATATACATTGATGATCGAGCCAATTTCTTCGAAGACTTTTACTATCGCTACGGTCAAATAATTTCGCTTTACCCCGGATGGCAGGACGTGCTGAAGGCAGACGGAATCAATTGGGTTTTGTACCCTAAGAACTCAGACTTTTCCAACGCCCTTAAACACGATTCGCAGTGGCGTATTGCAGACGAGGACTACGCCGCCTATCTGTTCGTTAGAATTACGCCGGTGACAAAAACTCACAGTTGGCCGTCACGGTCCATCCCCGGTCCCAGCGGGCCTCACTAGCTACGGACCGACAAGTCCTGATCATACGGCTCGACTTGTGCACGCTGTTGATGGTCTTGGTGGCATCGTGTATACTTCACGAGCTGGTTTTAGGCGGGGAAGCAAGATGAGAGCGGTTATTCTGGCAGCTGGTTATGGAAAGCGCATGATGCCGCTGACCGCAAATACGCACAAATCGCTGCTGAAGATCGCAGGAAGGACTGTTCTGGCGCGGATTGTCGATGCCTTGCTTGCTAACGACATTACTGATTTGACAATCGTTACGGGCTATCACGCCGACGAGATTCGTCAATACATGGAACAGAATTACAAGACAATCAATGTTCAATGGGTTCACAACCCCGACTATCAAACGACAAATAATATTTATTCTCTGGCTCTTGCGCTGGAAGCGATCTCGAACGACGACGTAATTCTCATCGAATGCGATCTAGTATTCGATCCGATGATCATCAATAAATTGCTCCAGTGCCCATATGATGCAACAGCCCTTCTCAGCTTGTATGAGCCAGGAATGGATGGCACGGTAGTCAGTCTCTCGCATGACGTTATCACGGCAATTCACCCGCCCCATCTTCAAGGCGGCGGTTTTGTCATTTACGACAAATTCAAAACGCTTAACATCTACAAATTTTCCAAGCGCTTTGTAGACGAGTCTCTACGCAAGTTGTTGGTGTTCTATGCCAAATCCATCAACAACAATTGTTATTACGAACTGGTGTTAGGCGTGATGATTTACATGCAGAGCAACCAGATTCACGGGCTTGTTGTAGAAACCAATCTATGGTCCGAGATTGACGATCCGGTCGACGTTCAAACCACCGAATTTAAGTTCAACTCGGCAGAAAGACTTGCCATGTTGGACTCCACTCATGGAGCCTACTGGAACTATCCGATCGAAGATTTTTGCTACGTGCAGAACTGCTACTTCCCGAATGAGGGAATGTTTTCCATGATGAGGCATCATCTTCCCCTCTTGATGAAAAGTTTCGGAGCCTCGCAAGATGTAGTCGATCGCAAGATGAGCTTCTTTCTGGAGTGCGAAGAACAAAAGGTCACCACGCTCAACGGGTCCAGCCAGATTTTCCCGTACATGAGAGAGTGGTTTGCGCAAAAGAAAGTGCTGATTCCCCAGCCGACCTTCGGAGAATACACCCGCAATTTTCCGCATGCATCCGCTTACGAAGACAAAGTTGGCTTTGATACGGCGAAGATTCAATCGCTAATTGTTGAACACGATGTGGTTGTGTTCGTCAATCCTAACAATCCCACCGGGTCAATCTTGCAGACCGATTTCATTGAAGAGCAGATTTGCAACAATCCGGACAAGTTCTTTATAGTCGACGAGTCATTTATTGATTTTTCGGATCAGCCTTCCATCTTTGGTTTTCTTGAAAGAGAACCCCTCAGGAAAAATGTACTGCTCCTCAAGAGCTTAGGCAAATCGCTCGGCGTGCCCGGTTTGCGCATGGGTTATGCGTTTAGCAATGATATTTTGCTGATGGCAAAACTACGCCAAGAGCTACCGATTTGGAACATGAATTCAATGGCGGAGTATTTCCTCGAGCTGCTGTTGAAAAACAGGAGAACGTTGAACGATTCTTTTGGTCTAGTTAAGCGAGCACGTGTTCAGCTAGAACAAAAGCTGCGGGCGATCCCGTTAATTGCTGAGGTTTATCCGAGCGAGGCTAATTTTGTTTTGGTGCGGATAAACCAGAATCTAGCGCCTTCAGAAGGTTTGGCTAATAGCTTGTTAGCCCGCAATAACATCTATATCAAGGATCTTTCAAGTAAATTCTCTGAGCCGGGATTCTTTCGCATAGCCGTCAGGCGCGTCGAAGCTAATGATATTCTCGTGCGCGCATTGTCCGAAATTTCGGTCGAATCTGCTGTTCCGCGTTGATAGATAAACGTGCTATTGCTTGCATTTCGATAAAATGTGCTCGGCACCGACAATGGATGCGCTCTGCCAATTAGCCAGCAGCTCGCTCCGTACTTCTGGAATTTTTTTGGTGAAGTCTTCGTCGTGTGAAATTAGACTTTCTATACGTTCGGCAATGTTCTGCACCATATCCGGTGCAATACGTCCGCCCATTCTGCTGCGGTAAGTATTTTCTACCGGTTCCATTCCTACCTTCTCAAACTCCGGATTGCCCACATGTAGAGGTGTATCGACGAAAAGTACAGGACGTTCCATGGCCAGATAGAAATCCATGGCAATAGTGGAATGATCGGTTATCAGTATGTCTGCTTCATGCATGCATTGCACAGAGGATAGTTCAGTCTGCATGGTGATGTTAGGATACCGGGCAACTAAGTTCTCAATTTTTTTTATGCGCTTGAAATACCTCTTTAGATATTCGGGATGGGGACGCAACCAGACATCCCAATTCGTTTTGCCCAAAGACTCAATAATCTGTTCAATGCAATTTTCCATAATAGAGGACTTGGGAGAAACCCACCACCAGCTCGGTGCAATCAAGCAAACCGGCTTTCTGTCCGGTTTGCTCGGCGTTGACTGTTTGTAGCTCTGGTGCTGGCGGTAGAGTCTTTCGACTAAAGGGTACCCGGTGAGGATCAGTTGTTTTGCCGGCAAAGTGTACAACGATTCAGTGCGTCGAATTTCGTCGATTTGGTATTGCCCGATGCATAATACGCTGTCATAGTTGTGAAAGGCGGCCGGCCGATAATATTGATGAGTGCTTGATACGCCATGGAAAGCATATATATGATGGACCGGAGCCGGCGCTCTCTTTACAATGCCCGTGCCTAAATCAGGCGTAGTCATCACCACAACCTTCGAATCTAATTTGCCAAAGGCTCCGGCCAGCAAATTCTTGATGAAGAAAGGCTCTATACGCGGGTTTCTCTCTGAAAAAAGCTTGTCGGCGGGATCGGAAGTTATATAGCAAATTCTCAAATCCGAATTGTTCAAGATCTGCTCTATGTAGTCTTCGAAGTAGCGAAAGTAAATGCTGCTTTCGGCGTAAAAGACTAACTGGCGAAGCTTTTGATTCTCCGGTAGGAAAAGACGCTCCAGTTCCTTAAATTCCCGGCTGAGATCCTGAAGCTGTTTGAACAAGCTTTTCTCCAATCATGATGTAACTGTTAAAATTATACTGGCAGTCGCTATAGGGACAATTCAATGTTTTCGCCTGAAGCCAAGGAGATTTTAATCAGTAACTATAGAAAGCTCCTGGAAGACCACGGTGAAGGTCCCGAAGTTGCCCACTATAAGAGCGTGGAAAGCCAGGTTATGCGCTTCGAACAGCTCGCCAAACTCGGTGATATGACAGGAGGGCGGGTGCTTGAAGTCGGTTGCGGAATTGGTGATTTCTATAGTTATCTGCAGCAGAACTTCGCCGATTTGAATTATAAAGGTATCGACATCGTTCCCGAGATAATTGCTGTGGCGCAAAAGCGGTTTCCCTCAGCTGATTTTGAGTGTCGTGACATTCTTTCAGAGCCTTTGACCGATGATTACGATTACGTTCTGATTTCAGGCGTATTTAACAACGCCATTCCAGATCAGCTTGATTTTCTCAAAGCGCTGACTGAAGCCAGTTTCAAAAGAGCAAAGACCGGGCTCGGTTTTAATTTTATTTCCACTTATGTTAATTACACTGAGGACGATTTTGCCTACTTCGATCCCTGTGAAGTATTGAATTGGTGCTTGAATGGTTTGAGCCGAAAAACGAATATGTTTCATCACTATAAACGCACCGATGTATGCGTCTTTGTGTACAGGGAAGCATGAACCTCACAATTGAACGATGTGATGACGATGAATTATGGAACAGTTTCGTAGCAGCATCACCACACGGCAATGTATTTTGTACCAGCCATTTTCTAACTGCACTGAATGAGCCATTTGTTCGGTATGTAATTCTTGCGGACGGCGTTGCATACCTGGCGATACCTGTGAATGAATCCGGCCCGCTATTTGTACCCTACGAGTCTTACACAACATTTCGATTCGCGATTTACCAGGGTCCGATGTTCAGCAAAGAGATCGAGGAGATGCCCACGCATCATTCGACCCCGTTGAAAATGAAATTGCTCGATTTCGCATTGACCGAGCTCAGTCAGATGCATCGACGAATATGGTTTACCCTTGATCCGCAATTCCACGACGTGAGATCCTTTCAATGGTTCAACTATCACAATCAGTCAGGCGGCCGGTTTGACGTTCATTTGCGATACACCGGACTTTTGAGCTTGTCCGCTTTCGATGACAGCAGCTACTTGAATGAGATTCGCCACTTACGCAAACGCGAATTTTTTCGCGCTGAAAAAGAAGGTATCGTCTGCGAGACCACCGAAGATCTCGATGTGCTCGATTGGCTTGAGGATATGGTTTACGAGAGACAGTCTCTCGAGCGTGACCCGGCAGATCGAAAAGCAAGAAGAGCAATTGCCGAAAGTGCGTTGGCAAATAACTTCGGGTGCTGCCTTGTTGCCCGGCGTCGCTCTGGCGAGGTCTGCTCAGCTTACCTGTGCCTATATGACGATCTACGAGCTTACTACTTGTTTGCGGGAAACCATCCTGATACCCGGAAGACTGGCGCCTCTACAATGTTGATTTTTCATGCCCTCAAGATGTTTAAGAACGACAGCAAGCGATTTTTCGACTTCATCGGTTTGAATTCTCCCAATAGAGGCGACTTTAAAAGCAGTTTCAACGCTGTGGCTATGCCCTATTTTCTTGTTAATTGGACGAAACCTTGTTGATGATTGTCCGCCCGAAGTAATACTCGCTAGCCGGGCGCCAATCTTCGTTTATAACCTCAGTGTGAACGAAGCTCCGCAGGGTGTTTTCCGTGGCCAAGAGTATAGTTTCCTGCTTATTGATTTTTTCTTGTTCGTCCTTGGGGAATTTGCTTAGAATTTGGTCGTAGACAGCTCGGTCACTTTGTATTGGCTGTCGAGAAGCTAGACAGAAATAGTTGTAGACATTCAGGTAAGGAAAAGCCTTGCTTATCGTGTTGGGTAAGATATCAAAATTGTCCAACCATACCAGTAATATTCCGCTGTCGAGCCTCTCACTCAGTAGCTGCATGAATTGTTTGGAATACAAGTTATTGCTGTACGCTTCTATTGTTCGCAGCGGATCGATCAAAATAAGATCGTACTTGTTCTTGTTGGCTTGCAAGTAGCGCCGACCGTCTTCGATAACGATCGTTACTCGGGGATCTTCAAGAGTCTTTCTTATCGACTCGATCTTTTTCAAATTCTCTAAATTTGATCTGCAAATTTCCACCAGAGTGATATGTTCGATTCTTCTATCTTGCAGCAACGCGTCCAAAGTAGCGCCAGCACCAAATCCTATGATTAGAACATTGCGGGGATTTTTGGTACAGGCAACAGCTTCCAATGTCTCGCGTTGGAACATGAACGTGCTACCGCGAGCACCGTGAGTCAAGCCATTGATCGAATTGCGCAAGTAATGCCCGTTATCCATCGTGAAAACAATGGCGTCTTCGCCTTCCTGAACATAAGTACGCCATTGAGCTTGCTCGGCGGGCGCAGTGGTGCTCATGTGGATTGCACGCCAGATTTCCCCTTTAGCTGGAAAAACCGCAATTGCGATCGCTGCCGCGACAGTAAATATCGCCAATCGTGCTGGTATCGCTAGTTGGAGGCTTCCAATACTGCGAACAAAAAGAATCATGCTTAGTCCGACTAATCCAAAGAGTAAGAAAGTCCACTCGGTGCCAAGCCAACTCAAAAGAAGAAACCCTGTCACGATGCCACCGCACACATTGCCTACCGTATTCATGAAATAAACGGCGCCAACGGTTTGCCCTTGTTGATCCCGCTTTGGCAAGGATAGATAGCTAAGCAATGGAAATGTTCCACCCATAAAAAAAGTAGGTACGAACATGAAAAGCAGGGGGCAGATAACAAATGAGTATTGACGAATAAATACAAGCCACGGATACTTGATCAGCCAGTTGTTGAGCAACGTTTGCTCGTCGGGGCGCAAGACTTGATAGGCGCTAAAGATCCAAGCAGTCACAGCCTTCGCTTCAGTGTTATTCGTCAGCCAATAATAACCCGCAATTGAAATCAGCACATACACACTAATAAACACCTGCAGCAAGAAAAATACTGAACGCCGGTCGAGGTTCTGATGTTTCGCGAGAATGACGCTCATAACATAACTTCCGATGCCAATTCCCGCCAAATAGACAGAAAGTATTGTTGAAAATGTGTAAGGCGATGATTTGAGAAAAACCTGCAAGAAGCGCAGCCACACTATCTCATAGCCAATTGCCAGAAAGCCTGTCACGATCGTGACGAAGGGAATCCAGTCATGAAACACTATTGGCTGCGCAGGTTGTGTGTTTTCTTCAACGGAAGCCTGCGCTGTGTGTGCGAACTTAAAAATTAGCAAAGAGAGAATGAAATCAATTGCCGAGGCGATATAGACGGCCCAATCAAGTCCGAGAAAAGAAATAACGACATAACTTGCCAGTAAGCAACCAAGCGTGGCACCGAGAGTGTTTATTGCATAGAGCAGCGAGATAGATTCCAGAAACGATTTCTCTCCCGGGCGATCGAATATCTTCACCATCAATGGTAAGGTTAGTCCCATGCCCACTGTCGGCAGGCAAAGAAACGCACACATTGACAGAAGTGACACTCCTATACTTGCTCCGGCGGTGTGTTGGCCTAGAAACTGCAATAGAGGTAAGCTACACACCCCAAATAAGGCCAGACTCAGTTCGACCACGCCAGGCGCATAGACAAGCAACCGGCGCGGAGCAAAATCTGCTATGTATCCGCCAACAAGGGCACCAAGCCCCAACCCCAACATGTAGACGCTTACGATTAGCGTAATTGAGACTGAGCCAACACCGTAGTTCACTGTAAGCAACCGCTGCCACGCCACCTGGAAAAACAGACAGGCCACTCCAGACCAGAAAAACACTCTGGGAAGAATCGACTCCAAGCGCCAGAAGGAGCTGAGCACAGAACTACTCACGGTTAAATTCGACCAAGCTCGTCACATCTTCATATGCCAATCCGTAGTCGTCGCTACGAGAATGAAAAGCTCGATCCGGTAAGGTGGGCAACTTTGCATCAAAATAGTCGTTTAAGAAGACCCGAAATGTGTTGACTGGTGACATCGAGTCATAAAGCCCCTTGTTGTTCATACCGGGGAAATACACTGCATTTAAAATGCGCATTCTTTCATTGACATGGCTCTTCAGATCAACTGATGAGAACAGCGGACCATGATCGGATTGAACGATGATAACCGGTGGCGGACCGGGACGATCAAGCAAAGCTGCAAGCCATTTGCGCGCCTCTATTTCAGCAAATTTTACTTGCTTAAGATAAGCCTCCGGCTGAGAATAGTGCGTATTTGATACCAAGTCTAGCGGGAGCCTGTTGCCTTTTTCGTCGAATACATAAGGAGGATGTGGCAAATTGCAATGAATGAAAACGAACTTCGGGCCTGGAATGCCGGCTACTTCATTGAGGTATCGGTCCGGGGCGACGTAGGCGTCGGCGAACATGTCTCGTAGTATCGGGAAATAGTCGTCTGTTACTTCTAGCGGTGTCATCATGAACAAGAAAACGTTAAAGTTGCTTCCGTAAGTTGCATGAATGTTTTGCGCCTGAGGAATGTCATCATCGGCTGAAAACCCGGTAGAGAAGTTTATCCATTTATAGCCGGCATTCTTTAGCACTCTATAGAAACAATTGTCCTGAATGAGATGAAAAAATATTGTTTGTGCAAACCACTGTTTGCCAAGCTTGTCCTTAGCCTCATCCAAATACTGCATGTTGAGCGATGAAGACAGCGATAAAGCCGTACGGTCATAATTGCTAATTGCCTTGTCGACCACATAAAAGCCTCTTTTTCTCAAGAAATCGAGGAAATCTTTGTTGTCATAGTTCCAAAACGCCTTCAGCGTTTGCTCGTGACCGTAAGCATCGAGAATAATATAGTAAATATCGGGTTTAACGGCGCTGGTCGCCACAGCAACATCAGGTATTTTCTTGTGGAATGTCGCTGTAATGTCGCTATCAATTTGTGCCAGCTGGAACTGAGTTGCTAAAAGCGGCAGGGTATTACAGACGACCAGTATGATCGAGGCAACATTCAAAGCGAAAGTGAATCGCTCTGTATTAACCTTAAAGGAGTGGCGTCCGAATTTCCATTCGTTCTTCAAAACGCTGCTGACCATAATTGCGAAAAGCAGCGCAAACAATGCCAATGACACTAGTCCATGAGGAGCAGCGAGGCCCATCCGCTGAACCATGGCATTAACACCCACGTGAAACACATGGAAGCAAAACATCAAACACATAGTTAGGGATGCCACCAGCGCGGACTTTTGTGCGTTTCTCAAAAACAGCCATGTAATGCCATACACAACAACGACTGACAACTCGCAAACGACTAGCGCCGCCAGCCCATCTGTTAACAGAACAAGCTTTTTTGTTCGTTCCAGAGAACAGATAACAGGCATCGCTGCAAAGAGAAATGGATGTATGATGCGCGTCATCGCAATTCCTTAAAACGTCATTGTGGAAGGATAGCAAACTTGGCACAGGCATTGCTACTAGTCCATGGCCGACGATGCGGTCATTTCAAAGAAGCAAGAGAACGCCAGCAGGTGGACTAGAAAACCGAGTCTCTCGCTCGCCGTTGAGCATCCTGGAAGCTTCAGGAGGTGACCCGGCGCCCAAGAATCGACAGAGGCACACCATGTCAGCGAGTAGACGAAAGCCGCTGTGAGAACAACAAAAGAACGATGGCTTGCACAGTGTTACCCCGGAGTATTGGCGGTGTTGCTTCGCGCACAAAACCAGACGATCCTGGCCTCGTGCCTGGAGAATTTACTTTGGATACGCGTTTGCACACCGTTCAGAGCGACACTCGGTTGTACTCGCTTCCTGGTCGCCTGGACTTGCCGCTCAATTCACCGGACTCTCAGGTCTCGAAAACGTCGGATCTCCAAGTGATATGGAGGTCGCTGCAATCTTGAAAAAGACCGAAGACGGTGGACACATTCAGCCAATTTTGGAAAAGACTGTTCTTTACGTGTTCCTGATCCAGATCGTGCTCGATTATCAGGTCTGCGGATGCTCAGAAACTGTTTCTTCTGTGCTGGTGTTCTCAAGTTTTGCCTGTTTTTGTTTCATGAAAGGTAGCTTGCCAATCCATGACTGTCTGAAGGATAACCAGAAAGCTGCCAGAAATGCCAAAATCATTTGCACCAGATAGGTGCCTACGCCCAGATCAAAATACGCCTGCGCAGGGCTTGGCAACAAGACATACCAAATCGCCATCAGCAACGCGGCCTTACATATTGTAGAGACGGGCATGGATTCTGACCCTCAAAGTGTTCCACGGTAGAGCGATGAGGCTACCCCTCCATAATAGGTTGAGCCCAATCTATATCTTCCCTTTTTTTGTTGAACATCAACGTGGTTACCCACCTCCGTTAAGCCTTTTTTGAGCTTTTGGCTCAGTTCTAACAATCAGTTCGCCATCTTGACAGATGGCAGATGGCCGCGAACACATAACTCTGTTGAGCTTCCGATAATTTGATTGTGTTTCTTTTGAGACCTTCCATGACTACCCGCGGGTTTATCGAGGCGACAGAAGCCAGATCCGCATGAGCGATCTGAGGCGATCTACTTCCGTGGCACTAAGTCCGAGGCGCTCTGGCGCTCGGATTATTTGTATTGGCGAACGTATAAGTTTGTCCCGGCAGGATTTATTTGCACTCCACTGGAGCTGTCCATTTGAGTTTGTAGATTGCTTGCCGTTTGGTTAAGCAATCTAGCTCGCTCGGCCGACCAGGAACGAAGATGATCTGTTCTATCAGCGGCGGTGGCTATCACAGCATTCTTTTCTGCTTCAGCTCTGGCTCTCACGTCTTCGATCCGCGCACTGGTAGCGGCTTCATCCACAACTCGAGCGATGCCGAATGGAGTTTGCCCGAATCCAAAGCCATTGTTAAAGGGACGACTGACAAATCCAGGAAAGACAGGAACAACCACATTGCGGACGCTCGGCGTAGCAAGCACTCGAGCAACGGCATTGTTCTTTTGAATATCAATGGCGTTTGATTGCGAATTGGCATTTCGAAGAGTTTGCTTTACCTCTCGTTCAGTTTCCACGTTAGTTTCGCTAACCAGCTCCGCAGCCTCCTGTTGGATTCTTCCACTAGTACTTGCTCTGTTGTAAGCCTCAAGTGCTTGCAGACAATATCTACCGACCAGGCCATTTGGCGCGAGCTTGTAGGCGGTTCGGTACTCGACGATAGCATCTTCGTTGTGGCCGGCTTTGGCTAAAGAGTTTGCCAATTCGTAATGCACGACAGACTCGTCGGCGGGGACATTCGCCGCCATGGACGCTGGAGAACAAGCGATGAACAGAGGAAGCAGCAGGACAGCTGTTCGCCATGAACTCGTTGAAATTGAATGGTTCGTATGCATTTCCTCGCCCTCGATACAAATTATTGTCACGCCGCTTGAACATGAATTCGATGATGATTAGGCTCCTGGCCATGCTTTCCTGGAAAACTGAAAAATGAACAGACTCTTGTTTCGTTTTTCTACTAATAAGGTACGCTCTATAAATGGAGCCTTCCTGGAGGACCTGTGGATTTTAGCTGGAGTATTTTTCCTTCAATCGTCAGCAACAAGCTGTCTGGAAAAGAAGACTGCTACAGCGATCCTACTGATCAACGAAGCTCTCTGGCAGGCTTCACCAATGAACCTTAGCTATTTATCAGTTAGATTGAAATCCATATGGGAAATCTGAGTTATGTAAGTAACTAAGTAGCTCGATGATACTACCACTATGAAAATATCTCGCAGAGAACTGTTAATCCGATCGGCGCTTCTTTCTTTGAGTCTAGGTAACCTTCCCGCCTGCAGATCCGCGCCGGGAATAGGCCAGCGAAGCGAAAAGAGCCGGCCATACTTCGATTTATCGAACCAGGAGTTGATCACAATTCCTGCACAACATCTACGCTTTGGTAGCTCAATTTACCCATTCCGTAAACCTCATGATCCGCTGTGGATCATAAACGAATGCCTTGATATCGGTTTTACCGGAGTGCGTTTTTCCTATCCCCGTGAGATGTGCCAGCGGGGTCCCGAGGAGGGAGATTCATTCAACCTTCCTGAATCCGTCGTTGAAGTTGCGCATTTTGTTCGCGACTCAAAGCTCGACGTGGTCATGACTATCCATGGACACCCGGGCGATAGCCAGGCGCACCCGATGGACTGGCCGCGCAACCCGGATGGAACCATTGACGGCAAAGCGGCAGCGCGATCGTATACGAATTACGCACGCTGGCTCGTCAACCACACGAAGGATTATGTACATACTTACGAGTTGTGGAATGAAGCGTTTGGTGTAATTGAAGATCAAAAATTCCGCAAGAGTTTTGGTCCCGGTGGAACAAAGGAGAACGCCGACAACTATGCGAACATGGCGCTGCCGGCATTGCAGGCGATTCGGCAGTTAGCGCCCGGGGCCAAGATTGCCATTGAGGGCAATTACTGGAACGTGGAGAGATCCGCCGCTCAATCACCGGCATACCAGAGACTTTTAGTGATGGCGGATTTCGCCGTCAGACACCCGTACGATTACAAACCGGCGATGTACAGCAAGGTTCAAGAGGGTAAAGCAGGATTCTTTTTCCAGACTGATAGTTTCTTTCGGACGATCAATCCTGAACTGCAATGGTTTTTCACCGAATACAATGCCACGGCCAAAAGCCTGGGAATTCCGATGGATGAAATGAAAGGTGTCTTACAGGCCAAGGCGGTTTTACGAACAACTGTTCTCCACATGAGGCACGGAATTAATCACCTTTTTCCGTTTGCAATTCACTACCCAAGTTCGCCATCCTTTACTTTTCTAGACGATCATCAGCGCCGGCCAGTTTGGTTTGCGATGCAGCGTTTCATGAAAGCCTGCAGGCCGAAGTCGCACTCGATCACCGCTTCGCTTGAAAGGACCTCCCAACTCAAAGAGGAATTTCGCGATCTATCTGTAGCGACTTCAGAAGGATTTACATATTGTATATGGCAAGAAACTTCCGCTGATGACTTTAAGATAGACAAGCCGCCCAAGAGTGCGGCAGTAGTCCTGAAATCTTCTCACAGCAAACCGATGCGTCTACTTGCAGTACTCGATCCCATTACCGGAAAGGAAGTAGTCGGAGTAAAAGTGGACGCTTCTGATGGCGGAGCCATCGTGATTTCATTGCCAGTGAAAGATTATCCTGTTATCTGTTTTCTACAGACCTGACTCCGCAGTCTCCATTCATGTCATTACATCCAGCAAGGTGGCGGCCAGATCCTGGATTTCGCGATTTGCGATTGACCTCAATCGCTTTCAGGTTCCCCTTCAGAGCGCACAGAATCAAGATTCAGACAACGCGCCCAGAAATAATTTTCAACCAACCAGCGAGAATTGAACTCTAGCGGCGTGCTCGTGGTTCGGGCGATACAGGCTGTCCCCCCGACAAACGAAGAGAGTCGACCGTACCGGAAGACCGCATAATCCAACCGCCGCTTACGTCAAGTTCAGAGTATCCGCCAGTCACGGTAGTTGACCCGGTATCTTTAATCTTCACTGCCCGAGCGTCTGGTGGCACAGTGCTTGGAATTAAGGTCCGACCAGACGAACTGACGATAGGCTGAAATCGAGGGTCGGTGACCACAGCGTCAACGTCCGAAAGGCGAGGATTATTCTCATTGCCCGGCGCGATTACATACGACCTCATGGTTCCGTGCTCGCCATCCCGGCCATTGCCCAGCACCAGTAAAGGATGGTTGGTTCCGTTGCGAACTTGACCACCGACGGGCTCATAACGGGTTGGTCCTGCGTGTCCTTCCGGAGCAGGAACGGCTTCCAGGTTACCGAACATTCCCGGTCGTCTGTCAGCAGCACGTGGTTGAGCTTCAAAATTTCCTGCATCGACATATTGTCTTTCAACATTGTCTGTGCCGGTAACGAACGATCGGCCATCTTCAGTTTCTCGGATCCTTCTGGTAGTGTCATTTGCCGGACGATAGCTCAAATCACCATTTTGGGCAACTTGCACATCACTCACTCTTTCCGTCTGGCCATTTCGGGTTACCGCCCATTCTGCGCCAGTTCGTTGAAAGACTCTACCGTCGCGAGTTTGCACCCGATCTAATTGTCCCGCCCCGTCAACTCGGGTTTGGGATACGCCCTCCGTACCAGTTCCCTCGAAGCGTCGCGTTCCAGCCTCTATTTCAGGTGGTTTCGCTTGGGCAGGCTTTTCCGAAGGCACCGGTCTTGCTTCGGGTTGTGGTTTGTCCACTGGAACGGGCTTGGCCTCGGGTTGTTGTGGTTTCTCTCCTGCAGGCTTGGCTTCAATAAAACCGATGAAAGGAAACGGTTTCTCGGCAGGTTTAGAATCCGGCTGCGGCTTCTCAGAGGGAACCAAAGCCGTTGCTGGTTGCCGGGGCTTCTCTGCTGGTGCCTGACACTCTGCCAACCGGGCCAGGAGTTCTGTATTCGATGCAAATCCAAGAGTGCTGAGCCGCTGTTCCGGATTTCCCGTCGCACTGCCTTGCGGTTGAATTGGCTCATACCCTTCCCTGAAACATGGCGATTGGGAATTGTCTTGTTCATTTATCCGTTCACCATTCCGCCCTGCATCTGTTAGTTCTACCATCGCTCGTCCCCCGCTTACGTTTGTTCGGTCTTGTGCTTCATGTTACGAGTGAGATTGTTATGAGAGCATCACACATTCGAAAAATTGACTCAGCACCTCCTAGCTCAAAACCTGAGTTGAAGTTCCCTGGTCAACTATTCCCCGCGAAAGGAACATTCTTCTGGTGCACAATTATTGGAGACTGTTCACTACAGCTGTAGCCATCCTTGCTCTATGATGGCTAATCGTTGTGGACTGATTGCGCGTTGCGCTTCGATGTATTTGTGGAATCTTGTCGTATCCACTCTCAAAATCCTCGTCCCTGCCAGGTCTAAACAGATCAGCTCGGCATGTTACACTGTGCGCAGTGACGCTCTTTGGAGGAGATTCTCTCTTATGATCGACTCAAAAGTCTCATTAACGCTCAATCGTAACACTAGCTCTGGCTCCTGCCACTCCCGACGGTGACGCGAAAACCACGCTCACTCAGGAGTGAAAGTTCGGATAATACTCTGCCTCGTTCATCCCGAAAGTCCACGCCACCGCTTGTCGTGCGCGTGTCACCCATGGGGGAACACGGAGAAAATAATTCTTGTAGGAACCATCGGGCTCAGGTGTGGAATTTTTGACTTTTACCATAACTAAGTCCTCATCGCTCGCTAACTTAACCCGGTACAGAATTCCAGTCTCATCCGCGTGCAACACTTCAGCCCCGGCGTCCATCAGGTATCGAGACTCGCCATACAAGTCTATCTTAATTCTTCGCAGTTCGGCGTTTGCTTCCCTGGCGATGTCGTACACATTTAAGGAGTTGGCGTTTTCAATTATCTTCTGGTCTACAGTTATGCCCCGCCATGAATAGACGCAGTAACCATCAACCCAAGTCGCCGCAGGACCTTCAGCGTTGTGAGGTCTTCCGGCTTGATTAGTTGTGAGAGAGTCTGTCTTCCTGCACACAAAACAGACACCGGGAAGAAAGAGGTAACCCGCAGCAGCGTGAGACAAGAAGGCTAGACGCTCAACTTCATCTTGAAAGTCTCTGAAGAAGCGTGGTTTGATGTAGCTGCCTGCAAGTGCAAACGGCAACCACGGCACAGAATGGGGCAGCCAAATTGTGGCATGATTTCGATAACCGAAATCTTCAAGAAAGATTCCCTTCCAGTGCTTCCATCCTTCAACGCTTCCCTTCACAATGTTTTTTGCTTTTTCAAATTTCGAATCGCCTAAATTTGAAAAGTGCTCTCTCAAATCTTCCACGGTTTGGGTCGTGATCCTGTTTGCCATAGCAGGTAACCCCTGCAACCAGGGCTGCATCAATCGCGAAATTTGCTCGACATCGCTGCACATAAGCTTAATCCTGGCGGCCTTGGTTAGGGAGTCGGCATCGTGTCTATTGTTGTTCAGCTTCTCTACAGCCGGCACCAGGTCGGTTAGAAGCCTGGAATCCCAAGCGCCCCTAGAGAGTCCAACCACCGTAGTCCCGACGTAGGCAGACACATTCGTCAGATTCTCCAGCAATCCATCGGTTGCTCTATCAATTGGCTGAGTATCCCGTAAGCGCCGCGCATTTGCCTGATCAAACAATTTCAGGCCAGCAATAGCATCTATTCCTTGTGATGCCTGAAGGATGTGGCGCGCAAAATCCGGATCGGCTTTGACACTACGAAAGTGCAGCGGCAGGTCTTTGACTTCGCGGCAACCAAGCCATTCACGGCGTATGGGCCGGTCCTCCGAAAGAGATTTGCGCAGAATAGCAACGAGTTTGTTCCTGCAAGTTTCTCGAACACTTGCGTCCACCGCAAAATCGTTCGGTCGTTGAAGAACTTGAGTGATTAACGTACTAAACGTATCTTCAATCTGAGTCCAACCTCGCTCCCATTCACTCTCGAAGCCAGGAGAGCTCGTCCTTGAATTTTGGCAAAGCTGTTTCCATTCCGCACTATCAACAATACTGGCCACAAGGACCGGCAGCGTCGCCATTTGATACGGACTGTCGCACCAGATAATCGATTCAGGCGGCTTTTTCTTCAGCCTTCGGTAAAGGGAGTTAACTGTCTCCTCCGCTAACTCAGGTTTCGTGATTCCTGATGTCGTATAAATGTTGCGCCATGTTTTTAGATGGCGCGGGATCGTATTCTCGAAAAGTTCTCTGTCATTCATTCTTTTGCGCACTTCCAATAACGGTCGAATTTCGGATAGCAGTACAGCCGTTCGGGGAAACAAACCACGCACTCGCGCTTTATTCAGATTTGACTTCAGTTTCCATTGGGAGTTAACACCGCTCGCTTGACAACCCGATAATGCCAGTATGTCATGGCAATAGAGAGCAGCCTTCTGCTTTAATGCCTCGTTAACAAATGCTTCCGCGCTCGGGTTCCCCAAAAATGGCTGACAAACTACCGGAGCCTCGGTCCACTGCTATGAGGGGGCTCTGCGGTGGTATGGAGTATTTCCTGGTCAGCAAACTTCGATCCTCTTCGGGAGCCATGACAAACGAATTGTCTAATCGGACAATTGAATTCGAGGAGCGTGCGACATTTGCGCAAGTGCTCCAGTCGGACAATAGCGTTATGGCGCAATTCGTGGAGAACACGACGGGCATCACAACTTGATCATATCGTCGGCGCCGTCGCGCTTTACCTATTGATAACCGTCGAACGTCGCGCAACATTACGATCAAAAATAGTAGGCTCTTCGCTTGAGGCTCTCTCAGATGTAGGGCTGTAGGCTTGTACGTGGAGCAGCAGGCTAAACGGATTAGGCGCCTCCACTGTGGGACCGGTTCGGCATAAGCACATGCAGCCTCCTCGCGAACCGTCATCCGGGCGGACAACCCGAGCTTGGCCCTGGCCGCCGTGAGCCCGAGCGAGATCACAGCCTCCACGAAGAGGACAGACTTTACCCGTGGTGCAAACGTGAAACTCGACTTTGAGGTTCTGGCCTCCCATGAGTTCATCTCCCCTGGCATCACGAGCCAAACTGAAATAGCCGCCCCACCCCAAATCCAGGTACACATCGACTATTGGCTGTCGGGACCAAACAGGCTCCGCCGTAACAGCGGAGCCATTCGCAAATGCCCGAGTCAAGTGGTGCCAGAACATCTCAATTTTCGTCGGATGCCAGAAAATGTCGAGTTCACTTGCGGACGAAGCCGCCCTAAGCGAGGCTAACCAGACGTCGAAAGGGCGGCTTGTCCCCAACCGTCACAACGGTTCACGGATCCAGCTCACGACAAGTAGCCCACGATCTCGTTGCCGATGCCATCAAGCGTACAGAAGCCCATGCCATCATGCCCGTAGTTTTGGATGACCGTACGCCCGTCGTCCAGAGCTGTCTGTTCGACGCAGATCAACCACCCCTCACGCTCGGGTCGCAGGGCACGAGTGACACTGATCACATCGTCGCGGTCCGCCTTGAAGCCGGGCACCATCCGGCGACAACGCTCGAGGATGTCGAGGGTGTGTTTCTCTTCGGTCTCAAGAGTCTCAATCCGCTCGTCGAACACCGCACCTAGCTTGATGTAATCTCGGTGAGCGACGATGCACGCACGCTTGTTGGGCCCCTCGTCATCGAACACGACCTTGTCAAACCCGTTCGGCTTGATCGTAACCACTTGCAGACGCGAGGGGAACACGCCCTTATCGCCTGCCAGCGTGCGGGCTTCCAGACCCGAGCAATTGACGATCACAGAGTACTTTGAGGGACACCCCGCCAGGGTCGTCACATCGTGCTGCTCGATGGTACCACCCGCCGCTTGCACCTGTTTCTGAAGCCATGGCAGGTACACAGTGGGGTCCACGACAGGAGCCTTGTCCAGAACATGGGCGTCTGGATACTGGTCCGAGATCTCGCCCGCCTTCGGGTGCCGGAAACCGGCAAACTTGCCGGCGAACCAAGGTTCGCTGTGGGCGGTCTTCAGGATGAAGACTTGACGCATAACGACACCAGTGTCGGGATCGGCGGCTCGCTTTTCCAATTCCGTGAAGGTTTCGTTGTTCCAGCGCTCAATGCGCGGGTCCGCACCAATGGCAACCGGCACCCACATGGCATAGGCGTTGTAAGACGTTCGGGGAAACTGATCATCTGCTTCCTTGGACCAGATGGTCACCTTGTGGCCAGCATTGACGAGTTTTAGCGCAGTTGTCAGTCCAGCCACGCCGCGACCAATGACGAGTACGTTCTTGCCGTTCATGTGAATGTCCTTTGGGGAGAATGGCAGCACCAGTCATTTCCCCGACATTGGGAAAAGACCAGTGCGGCAAAATGGGGTGCGGGAAGGAACCAAGTAGTTAGGCGGACACTTTTGAAACTACCTTCTCTAACTTCGTCTCAGTTGTGAAGAGTGCGGCACCTCGCGCACGCTGGCGCAACAACGGCAGAATCCTCGGCTCAATGATGCAACCTTTCTCAAAGCGCAAATGGGAGTTCTCTCTGGCGTCGTTGGTCCAGACCGGTAATCCGCAATCACTTTTCTTATTGCGAAACTTCGCAGACCACCGTCACCCGGCCGACCAACGCGACCACCCACTAAATCGGAGACTGGTTCTAACTAGAGAGGCTGTTGGTGTGTGTCTTTTGGTGATTCCACTTCGCGGTAAGATAATCTTGAGAATGATGTGATTATAGGAAGTCGACAGATAGATTGCGAATGAACCGATAAGTCTATGCTTAAAAATCGTCAACACAGTAGCAACGGGTATTTTCCAGGCAAAAAGGGGTATCTTTCGGGTCAAAATACGAACACGATTTATTGAGAACGATTCTTAGTAGTGCCATCATTCAGTTCGCGCAGTTGCATTCACTTGAGAACGAGACTGTATCTTAATGGCGTGGGTCTACTTCTTTTGTACCAATTTTGCGATCCTGTCACAAGCTAATAAGTTGAGCCCGCGTATTGCCCTGAACGGGATACACCGAAATTTGAGGGTGAAAAGTAAGCCCCGCTGGCTGAAGGCGGCACCTGGTAGGATTGCGCCGGTCCAGGTAATACGCGTTCGCCAGGAAGTACGGTGGTAGCACTCTTTCCTGTTCGATCGTCATGGTGCCTTAACCAGTAAATCCCTGCGAGCCAGCCCGTCACCATGAAAAAGAAGATCACCAGGGAAATGAACGGTGCCAGACTCATGTTCATGAGGTTGCGCTTCATAGTCTTGGACTGCATCGCGCTCTCCCACATAGTGGCAGATGTTTCGCCTTTCTTTTCTGCCCGGGCGCTTCCTTTTGTTTCACCAAAGATTGAAACGAACAAACCCTGAAGCATCGAGAAGAAATTACTCATGGTGATACTGTGTCCAAATCCGCCATGATGATGATGGTGGTGACCGCCGTGATGATGACCTCCGTGGTGCCCGCCATGATGACTCATGAGATTAGTTCCTCTAAATG
>JAKFUT010000245.1 GCA_021732565.1 Candidatus Obscuribacterales bacterium | reverse complement strand
ACCTGACTTGATGGATTTTCTGCGATCGCTCTAAAGCCTGCTCGAAATTATGTTGTCTTCAAAGTAAAGCAGGCCTGTGATCAAGTCCCTAACCCATTCAAAGACCACATTATTGGTTCCGCCACATAAGCCTTACCGAATGGTCGTTCCTCCCATCGTTAAGGCTCCGCTCCGCTACGTAGGTCATTTCGGTGCCGCCTCCGCTAAATTGAAATTGTCCGCATTCGTGCTTTATTCTTCTCGCTTCAGTCACGTTTTTTGATTTTCTAGATCGTGTCTTGCGTTTGCCAGCTTTTAGCATGTGCGATTGAGCCGTCTCCATTGCATTTCGAATTGGATCCGTAGTCATACGAGAGTAAATCTGGGTCGAAGTGGGCGACTTGTGTCCAAGGGCTTTTCCAATGATATGCAAACTTTGGTTGCCCATTGCCATGTAGCTGCCGAGAGTCCTCCTCTTATGCCGAGTTCGGCATAAGAGAAGTTATCCCATATCGTCCGGCATATTCCACGTGAGTTTTCCATTTGGAGTTTCGAACACAACGGAACGTTGTCAACTTTGGTTTGTCCCGAAATTGTTTGTTGGCAGGAAACCTTTTGTGTAACTGCAATTCCTCCAATCAGGAGCAAAGAGATCGAAACACCAATTAGCACGTAGTTCCGGCTTATGTAGTGAAGGAGCCGGAACGCATTACCATTGAGTCCATAAGCCAGGAAAGAAATGCCACAGTTAAACGAGCCATCATTGAGCGGTTCGGCCTGGGTCGTTATGTGCTTCATCTCGGTGCCGAAGTCATTCATCAAGATAACTTTGGCACGCTTTACCGCAGTACTAAATGGGGAATGGAACCGATGGTGTTAGTGAAAGTAAAGAACTCAACTCCTGAACCCGATGGAACATATCGCGAATATTTTCTACGCGTGCCGCCAGATACGGTTACCGCAAAGCAAGCAGTAGCATGGTCTTTTGGCATCGAAGAAGACCAGTACGATCCCGATGAAGAAAGTTAGTCGGAAGTTCAGGAACCCTTCGGGGTTGCGCCGACTCTGCTGCCAGTCTCGTGCGCTCTGCTTCCAGAAATTCACGCTGTCTCTAATGCGAATGCTTTTGGCGAACAAAATCGAACCGATTCAAGACCTTCCCACGGAATTTGTTGACGATGTAAACTCGATCACCGGGGTTCACGATGGCAAAGAGTTTAAGAATGTCTGGATTGGAATGGCGTATGCATCCATGGCTAACGCTTTTGCGAATCATATTTGGCTCGTTAGTACCATGCAAATCAATTTCGAACTTATTGAGGTAGATCGAAGCGACACCGAGCGGGTTCTTGTGCGTTTGATTATAGGGAGGTACAAGCTTTTGCTTCGGATCGATGGTGACTGGCGGAAGCCAGCGAGGATACATCTTCTTCCGGGTGACAAAGTATGGACCTGGCGGTGTTGGTCGATCTCCCGTCCCGACTGCATTTGATACGGTCAGTACACGTACGATTTTTTGGTTCTGAAGTTGCAAGACATGTGTAAAGTGCGAGCTTTTGTCCACAATTACCACTACTGGACTGCCTTTACGGTAACCGTTTACCGGAAAGTTTCCCGTCAATACATAATGACCTTTCACGAAAGGAGCTTGGTTTGCCCCGTTCTGTCGGGGCGTATAAGGCGGCCGATCGTTTGGCTGCTGTTTCTTGTCATGCGCAATTTCTTTGGAATTGTGAGCCGGCTTTGATTGTGCGCCTGCTTGTGTATTTGCGGCGGCCGCCGATGCAAAAAGTAATACCTCGGAAACCTTTTGCTTCTCCTGCAAAGCTTTGTCCGTTTGTGCCTGGTGGGCGACGTGGCGGAAGGTAGACTTTGAGATTGGTTGTTTTGTAACCGCCTGGAAAGGATTTTGATTACGATCCTGATCCGGATCTCTTGCATCGCTTGGTGCTGTACCTATGAACAACGTAATTGTTAGTGCTGCACATGATAGTATCCATCGCTGCATCATCACTTTCGCCCTCGAATGTGAACGGACCCATAGCGCTAGGTGGAATCAATGGCGCTAAAGTTCCGTATTACCGGGGACCGCATCAGTATTGCGTGATTTATGTACTATCGGCCGTTTTGGAACACTTCGTACGGATCGAGGTCAATCGTTTTCCACCATGTCTTCGGCTTGGCGACCATTCCAACAGAAAAATGCAAATGGGGCCTGTCCGGCGGTGCATTACCCGAGGTTCCAACATAACCGATGATGTCTCCGCGCTTAAGTTGCTGTCCCTCTGCCAGTCCGTTGGCATATTTTTCCAGGTGTGCGTAGTAAAAAACATATTTTTCGCTCGGGTCGAACTGATAAACAGTGTGTCCGCCGGGTTTGCTTTCGAACAACTTCGCTACTGGTCCGTTCCCGACTGCATGAATGGGAGTGTTGCGCTGGGCCAGGAAATCGGCAGCATGATGTAGCGTGCCGCCTCTTCTTTCGTAGAACGAACCTTTAATGCTCTCGGGATTGAACCCTTCAAGAGGAACCTGCAAGCGCATTTTTCGTAGTGCTGAAATTGCGGCTGCCGGACCTCTCTCCCTAAGTGCAGTCGCCGGTTTGTGAGTTTCGGTATCAGTAAGAGCCGCAGTGGCTTTTGCCGGAGTCGTCGTGTTTGCGGGAGCTGAGTGAGGGGCGGAGTTTGTAAGTGTGGTGATGGAACCGGTCGAATGATTGGCTGTGCTCGTTGCTCGCCATTTTGTTCCCCCCTCATTGCTTTGGGCATGCATTGTTTGGGCTATGGCCTGCTGAGGCGCCCACAATGTCATTGAAGCTAGAAGCACCGGCAGGCTCGCCTGTCCGGATTGCGTGGGCATTTCGCTATTCAGTTTTCTCATGTTCTTGTTCATGTGAAGGTAGAAAAAGCTGGCCATTGTGGAATTGTTGTGGTCCCTACCTATAACAGCCTTTGGCTTGGCGACCGGTGGCACCGATATAAGCTACTGACTGGGCTTTAGGGATTCCTCTGCACTCGGTCAAGCTGAATACTGTAGATGAGGGTTGCTTTGAAAAGTTCCGCTGCGCTGCTTTTGAACCCGGTCCGCGATCCCGGCGTAAAAGCGGCCGCGGGCGGGATCGTTTTGCGGGAGCCGCGAGCCGGCACTGTCATTCCCTCTATGCCCGGGGCAGAATTTTACGGTCATTCTTGGCCACCAGATATCGATTGAACCATTTAACCGCGCAACACTTCTCGTCTTGCGCTTTAGGCCCGGCAGCATACCATCCGACTCAGGCACTCCTGTTGGACAAAGTCGGTCCCGACAGTTCTATCCGGGTGAAATGCTGAAGTCCAAGCGAGCGCAGATGACCATTTTGCTCATACTGAGCCCGGGACATTTTGGAGACATCTTCGGGACGCGATGAGGACCACTTCGCTCTAAAGTAATTTGCATCGGGCTCAGGCAAAGAAATTTCCAGGGCGCACGCAACCAAGACAGCAAATAGAGAAGTGGAGAACTTACATGAATATTCGTTTCCGAAACACTACAGCGCTGTTCTGCGCCATTGCTTCCCTCGCGACTAACATGAGCGCTGCCGGCGCCTTTGAGTTAAAAATGCCGGCCAGGGCACCGAGACCCAAGCCGATGGAACGAATCACCTATACACCCGATCTCTTGATTGTGATGCCTGGTAAGAACCTCAAAGATGACGACCTCAAAGAAACTATGGAGGATGTACATGGCACCGTTATTGGTTCCATGGGGGAAGGCGATCTTAAGTGCTATATCGTGAAGACCGAGAAAGGGCACATGGAAGAGACTGAGAAGAAGTTGACGAAGGACAAAAAACACTTCGCAACTATCAGCCGAAACTATCGCATCCCGGCGACAGTTGTCCCGGCCGCCGCATCAAATAGCCAGTTCTCCAGCCAATGGCATTTGCAAGCATTGCATTGTCCAGATGCCTGGAATACTGCTACTGGTTCCGGAGTGCGCATTGCCGTTTTCGATACCGGGTGCGCAGCCTCTAATTCTGATCTGGCCGGAAAGACCGACAAGGGATTTGATGCCTATGGTGCTGTAGGTAAGATTATGGGTGCCGTGGGACTTTTGCCGGTTTTCTTGCAACCGGGACTCACTGAAATTGCAGGCGCTGCTGCCGGTGTCCTGGCGGGTCGAGCTGACAGTGATAATGGCGCCGGCTCGCACGGTACGGTGGTTGCAACTACCATTGCAGCAACTATGAACAACAATTTTGCCGGCGTCGGTGTGGCACCGAATGCACGCATCTATCCGGTAAGAATCGCTGAAAATAAAAGTCCGCTCGATAAAGACCATGAGTACACAACCGATCTCGAGATGATCGCAGGCATGATTCATATCATGTCTAAGCCTGACATTCGCATAGTAAACATCAGCTACAATTTTCCGGTAGGTGGCTTTCATAACGCCATGCTTCACCCGGCATTGCACACTTATTTCCAAAAATTCTTTTACGAACCCTACCACAGTGGGCTCATCTTTATGTCTGCAGGAAATGAATCGTTTCCCGATCCAACTCCACCAGTTCCATACCTTTGCGTAATCAGTGGAGTTGATCGCGATGGCAAGCTGGCAGACCGCGAGCATTGGGGATCGAACTATGGACCGGCGGTAACCTTTACCGGGCCCGCAGTTGAAATTGGCTGCTCAGACAAGGCGAATATGCCACAGACACCAGACGGCACGTCTTTCTCTTGCCCGATCGTAGCAGCCGTAGCAGCACTGATCCTGGACAAGAAACCAATGGCACCTAACCTTGAAGTCCTGCGAATTCTCATTAAGAGCTGCAAAAACATAAAGGGAGTTCCTGGTTTCAATACCTATTATGGATGGGGCATGCCTGATGCCTACACCGCTGTAACAGGCAAAGATCCTCATCCGCCGGCAGCGGCCGATTCCGGTTCGTCATCGCCGGCCCCGTTGAATGCGGCTTCCGGTCATGCGGCACGCCGGGGAGGAGGCGGTTCTGCTGTTAAGGTCGGCCCTTAGAAGAACTCTGTGAAAACAAGAAATTTATAGCCGGTGGAGGGCAGGATTGCGAAAGCGACCCTGCCCTCAAGTTTTGGAGACGGAGCGCATCTCCAAAAACGCACCGAAAAAAATACAGTAAATTTTCGCCCGAAGAGAATACTGTATTTCGAATATTCGGGTTTCCAATATCACATATACGGTGTTTCTTAATCAGAAAATACCATATTTTGTCCGGCTGACCGAGCATCACCCCGGCGGCGCGCATCGAGACAATTCCAGGACAATTAGCGGACAAGAAAAAGACGGTGCGCCTCTAATCTATCATCAACAGGTAGAAAGCACTGCCGTTTGAAACGGAACCGATTAGGCCGAATCAGTGCCAAAAGCCATATCCTGCACGGAAGGAGATGCACATCATGTCATCGAAAGAAGCAAAACTGAAATTTGCAAATTACACGAAAAACTCATCGCGCAGAAACGGCCAGGCACTGGTGGAACTGGGCGCTGGTTTATTGGTGCTTATACCGGTATTGCTCATTCTCCTGGACGGCGTGTATGTTTTCATCGGCGCATCGCTAAATGAGTTTGTCTGTCGCGATGCCGCTCGATCCGCGGCCTCTGGAGCACCATCGAGTCTTACCGCTGGTGTAAATCGAACCGTTGCTACAGGCAAGACACCGAATCAGAGAGCTGTGACTGTGATCAAACACGTTTATTATTCCGGTCTCCCCATGAAAGTGCGTGAACTCGTCAATGTTGTGGAAACCGTGCGAGATGTGCCACCAAAATCACTGGGTGGTGCCGTTGATGGCGAGGTAACCGTAGCCACGACGATAGACATCTATCCGCCATTTCAGGTCAGTTGGATCAACGCCGGTGTTATCGTACTGAAATCACGACATACGGTGCCGATCACGTACATAAGGCCGGCGTCGGATTCGTAGCGAATGACTCGCGCAGAGTCCTTGCGATGGAAGCCGCCGCAGCGACGGAAGCGAGACGGCCCGTGTGGCGAACCAGAACGAAAGAGTAATTTCAATTGTGACCAAGGGAAGGTTAAGTCATGTACAAGAGTGCATCAGTGAAAGGGCGAAGAAACAATCAGTCTGGAAGCATGTTGATTCTAGTTTGTTTGGCCATGATGGTCCTGTCGATCGCGGTGGTCATGGCGGCGTCATTTGCCGGTGTTTTCTTTACTCATAGCAGACTTCAATCTGGTGCCGACGAGATAGCTCTTGAAGGCGCCCGCAAACTCAACGAATTTAATCGGCTTGGGCAGATGAACGACATGATTGCCCGGTCACGCCAGCTTGTTTTCGGTATCAACAAGCAGACTGATCTGGTCGCAAGTTACGGCAATGATCCCGTTCTTGAGAAACTGACACGGCAGTTGAACGACGAGGCGAGGCAAGGTGCGCAGATTCTTGAGGAGGAGCGTCACAAGTTGAGTTCGGTAGCCAAAGGAGAGGCAAAAGCAGCCATGCAGGAAAAGTTTCGTCAGGTATCGAACAACTACGCAATGGTGTTACCGTGGCTAATGGTGCAGACACCACAAATGGTGCTGAACGACACAGGCGCGATTGTTGGTATGCAATCCAACGCTCAGGAGTTGCAGGGGTTTGAAGAGCTTGTCGGCCAGGACGCGAAGAATGTATTCAGCGGAAAACCAGTCAACTTATATCGCGCCGAAGTTGACGCCAAACTTCCAATTGCAAATAGCCCCTCCTTCCTCTTCTCTCCTCTGGCTGCTGCTGTGGTGAATGACATGGCGCCAGCGCGTGCGGTGCTACCTGAATCCTTCAGACCAATAGACGGTGACTTCGCCCCGTGCGCAGCGAGAGTCGGGCTCAACATCAAAGTCGGCACAGGGCTCGGACCCGCTGCGCAGGGAGAACTCAAAGTTTTGTCGGCAGCCACCGCAACCGGTGGTGGATTGTGGCAGTGACCCTCAGCCATTAAGTAAGCATCCTCCGCAGCTCCATGAACTAAGTTTCAGATTGGTAGCGCGTGCGGATACAAATTCAGCGCGTACCTTTCTCAAGTCTGCATAGCGATGCGCCCGTTTCGCGACGCCCTGCACTTCTCAGCATTCAGCATTTCCATCTTTCAGCCTGATCTCAGCTGCGTCTTGCCCCGGGGACATTTTCCGGACAAATTCAGGACGCGATTGGGATCATTGCCCGTTATTGTATGTTCAAAGGGCAGAGGAAATGAGCACCGGTCCCGAAAAGAAAAGGCTGACGCCGCGGGACAACTAGTAAAGGAGAGCTGACTCAATGACTAATTTTACCAAAACAAGGCAACGAAGAGCTGAGAGCGGTGCAGCTCTCACCGAATTTGCCGCGGGCATGGCTGTGTTCTTTTGCTGCGTGTTCATACCTTTTGTGGACATGGCATTTGTGCCGGCGCGATATCTCCTGGTTCACACCGCCCTTGATAAGGTGGTACACCGCATGGCATTGTGTGAGAAGCGCAGTGAGGCGCTGGAATATCTCAATCGGGGCTTGTGGAAAGGCTCGATCGAAGGCTGGGGTGTAACCGTCAAAGATGCTAAAGCTATTCTTGTGGTTTGTGATGAAACTGGTAAGGAAACTCTTTCGCTGACCGGTGCAACTGAAGTTCCCGGGTCAATGCTGCCCAACGGAGCGAAATTAGCTAACGGCGACTATCAGACGCGACTCTATTCACTCGAGTTGGCCGTGGTGGTGGATGTGCCTCCTCTCTACGATAACAAAGTGGGGCTACCGGGGTTCAACAAGCCATTGACCTTCACTTTCCGAAACCGAGCCCAATGGGAGAATCTCAGCCCCGACCCGCTCAGTACCAGCGACCCGAAATCGGTTAAGTATTACATCAACGAATAACAGGCCACTTGCTTAAGACGCATTACTGGCGAAGGAGATTTTGAAATGGCACGTCTATTGACACTCGTTGGGCTCCTGGTGGCGCTAGCGCTGTCGATGCTTTTGGCAAGTATGCCGACATTCGGCGCAGACAATCCACTCTATGACTGGACTGTCAGCATCACTACGCAGCATCTTGAACGACAGTTTAAATTTAACGGCTCGCGAATGGAAAACAAAGTCGATCGACTAGATGTGGATATCTATAGTCGCGATAACGAAAAAGATGCCAGTTCTTATGAAAGCATGTGGTACTACGAAGGGAAACCGCTTGGACTAGAACTCTTCAACCAGTTTGGCGTTGAAAAAGGTCATGGAATTTGTATTCAAATCAAGCACAAGACAGATACTCCCACAGATGCAGAGTTAAAAGCGGCCGCAAACGCCATTCTGCGAGTCTGGCTAGACGCGCATCTCAATCAGAGTGCGACAATAATAGTAAAGGTTCCTTCAAATTCCTTCTTTCAGATTGTTGGGGATCTTCAAAACCAGGGATTAGACAGTGCTCCTGAAGTACCAGGCGGACAAGACGTGAACGCCCCGATGTCGCTTCTCATTCAGTCGGAGACCACAGGACAGAGACAGCGGCTCAGCTACAGGTAAACTCTATCAGCCGTGATTCCCCGCCGCTGCTGCTGCTTACTGTGCGGGCACCATTACTCCGATCTTGGCCAGACCTTCAGAAAAGTCGCCGCAGTCGAAACATTTAGGGGTGATCACGATCTGTCCATTCTTGTCGATGTAGAAATATTTTCGCTCTATCATAACGCGAGCGCGTCCGTCGCTGAAGTCGTACGCTAGCTCAAATTGGGGCCTGATCACCGTCTTGCCGGCCTTGTTTATGTAGCCGTATTTGTAGTTATTGTCAAAGAGTACAAATGCCACTCCGTGGGAGAATCCTCCAGCGTGCTGGAAGCGCGGTCGGATCGCCACTTTTCCACTTGTATCGATGTATCCACTCCTGTGCCCTTGTTCGATGCGAGCAAGTCCGTCGTAAAATGAGCAGGCGCTGTAGTCGAACTGTGGTTTGATGATCATTTTGCCGGTTTTGTCTATATAAGCATATTTGCCATTCACCTGAACCCTTGCCAGGCCGTTCGAGAAACCATCGGGTTGCTCTTCGAACTTTGGAGCGATGACTAGTATTCCTTTCTCATTGACATATCCGAACTTGCCGTGGAGTTTTATACAAGCCATACCTTCGGAGAAGTCTGACGCTTCATCGAATTGTGGTTCGATCACAAACTGTCCGCGCTTGTCTATGTATCCATACTTACCATTCACGCTAACAAATGCCAGCCCGTGGGAGAAACCGCCAACCTCGTCGAACTGCAGTTTTATTGCAATATTTCCCGTCTTGTCGATGAATCCGCATTTGCCTCCCTCTTCGATGCGCGCTAGTCCGTCGTAAAATGAACAAGCTGTATAATCGAACTTTGGCTTAAAGAGTGCCTTTCCTGTTTTATCGATGTAAGTGTAGTTACTATCAATTCGGACTCGGGCGACGCCGTTTGAAAAGTCGCAGGCTTCGTCGAATGTTGGATTTACTATGATTTTTCCGGTTTTATCAATGTAACCGTACTTGCGAACCTCACGTGGTGTATAAAGCAGCACCAGGATTCCAGTGGTCACGATAACCAGCAGACTTGATACGATGATTGAAAAGATTCTGATGATTTCACCCATAGAGTCGGTCGGCTTTGTTCTATCCACGATGAACCAGGCAACTTGAACGAATCCAAAAAACGGCAACACGGTGGCCATTGCGATAAACGACACCGTCAGAATGGTTGGTTCTTTGCAAGAGGACAGCCGAATTGCGATGGCAATGGCCAGTAGAATTTCAACAGCGATAAAGATCAGCTTTGCCATGGGCAGCGGCTTTTTCCAGGTAAGAGATGTACTCTTATAATAGCGGCTTGGACGGAAATTCCAAGGCACTTATATCTGTAAGAACAAAATATCTCCACCCCGGCTCCGGCTGAAGCTGGAATGCCCGGAGCTGAATGTTGCCATCATCATCTAAGAGTAATTCGGCCGGAGCGACCTGGCATTGGGTCTGCTTGTAGATGAACCTGACGAAACATTCTTCAGTTATTGCTTCCTTAAGGAATTTCAAATTGTGTTCCTCAATCGAATCTCCTTCAACTGATTCTGGATTCACCGCTTTCAACAATTCAGTAAATTCGTCGGCGAGTTCCGGGCGGGTCATTCGGATGTATCCAATGCAGCCTCGGAGCTTCGCCAGGAATGCCGCCGGGTTTGTTCCGTGTGTTTCGCAATGGTCCTTGATCCCATAGCGTTGGCAATAGTAGAGATGCTGGCGTACTTTTCTGATGACCGTTTTTGGCGGGCTCAATTTTTGGTTTACCACCATACCTGTAACCCACTGACGGGTCGATTTGCGTAAGATTCTGGTTTTCTGCGGATGTGCACGGAAACCATTTCTCTCAATTGCCTGGTGCACCTGCGGCAAGAGTTCAACTATTGAATTGCTGCCAGATATGGTTATGTCGTCGACATATCGCGAGTAGGAGAAATTTTCGTCCGACAACGCCTGCGTGCAGACTTGTATTATTGCCAAGTCTAATTCCAGCGCCGCCAGGTTAGCCAATGCCGGGCTCGTGGGCGCTCCTTGCGGTAAACGATTTTTGAACGTGGTCAATTGTGATAGCGTTCGTGAGGCCCCATCGTCGAAACTGAAGATGTCTTGATAGATTTGACGTATGCTATCGAAATGGATCGATCCGAAAAAATCGCTTAGATCGATATTGAGAACGACATCTTGATTGACGTGTTCTCTAGCATTGGTGGCGGTTGATCGTCCTTTCACGCAGCCATGGACATGCTGTGGCATCGGATATCGCGAGAGTACGCCGCTGAGAAGAGTTCTCTGGAAACTCTTTAATCGACCTTCAGAAGCGCAGATCGGACGAGTGCCACCAGATCGCTTGGGGCGATCGAAAGTGGTATAAAACTTCTCCGCTTCGCTGGCCAATTCCAATACATACTGCTGCTGAAGCCCTAATTCACGACAGAGATCAGCCAGGCTCAAGCAGGATTCGAGTTTCATACGTTCCGTGGTGGTGATTACGCGCCGGGGGCATACACTTTCATTCAAGACTAGCGACTCGCTAGTCAGATTCCGTAATCTTTTCCAAACCGATTCTACCGCACCACTATTGTGTCTGTTGTTGCTGGTGCTAGTTTGTAAGGATCGAAGCGCATACCAATGTGCAGAGGGTACATATCAGCAACGTTAACAGCATTGGAATTGTCGTACGAAAATTAATCGAATATCCGAGCTTTCCCATTGTCATACCCCTCAGCGAACCCACCTTTGTCAGTTGGACATCCATCAAGGCAGATGGAATCTTTACGATTGTAATCACGGTTGCAAAGAATGAATCGCTTATTTACTCTAGTTAATGTGTATTCTACGAAATAATTGCGGCTCAGGTCACCGTCGTCTCATGGCTCCGCAAAGTACGCAAAGCCGTAGGGGACAGCTCAGCTGAGTTCATCGGCTGTTAAATGCTGCTATTTGGCGGGAATGAATCGATCGTCAATAGCTATTGAACTCATTTTGTGGCAAAAATTCTTGTGGTTGAAGATGACCCCGTTTTGCGGGACATGCTGGCGAGGTGGTTAGTATCCGAAAATCACCTGGTGGAAAGCAGTGCCGATGGTCGTGATGCCGAAGCGCGCTTGCAACTTTACCAATATGACGTGGTTGTGCTGGATCTCGATTTACCCTACATGAGCGGGTTGTCTATTTGCCGAAATCTGCGCTCAAAGGGTGACTCTACTCTGGTTCTGATGCTCACGCAGAAAGGCCTTCTTGCCGACAAGGTGGAGGGATTCGAGCGTGGTGCCGACGACTATTTGACGAAACCGTTTGAACTTATGGAATTATCGATGAGGATAAAGGCGCTTTTGAAAAGAGGCCGCGAAAGAAAAAGTAATGCGATTCAGGTGGGAGGGGTGAGCCTTAACCCGGACACCTTCGAAGTATTGGTATATGAAAATAGGATCGAACTTGCGGAGATGGAGTTTGCATTGTTAGAGTTCTTCATGCGACACGAAGGACAGATCTTCAGCCTTGATGCACTCTTGAATCGTGTGTGGAGCAGTGACTCTAGCGGATCTGTTGAAGGTGTTCGCGTGTGCATCACCAGACTGCGAAAGAAGATTGATGTGCAAATGAAGGACAGCTACATCAAGAATGTGCATGGAGTCGGGTATCGATTTAACGCGCCGCTCTATTGAACCTTGCTTTTCGTCGCGGGTTTTCTCGATCCGCCTGTCTTCTTAGCGGGCAAATCATTTGAACGACTTCGTAACGAGATCACGACGTTCCGCAACTGCGCCTCTTTCATCTCGGGTTGTTGACTGAGTAATTGCGCGAACTGGAGCCGTCTTTCCCGGGACGATCCCGCCTCAAACCAGTACAACGCATTTTGAATTCCGATCAAAGTATCCTCATTTCTCACTGGCGCATAGGCTTGTTCTTGCGCCCATTGCCGGGAATGGAATGAGATTGTGCTTTTTTTCTGATAGTCGCCAAGATAGCCCCAGAAATATTTGTCGATGGAAACATTCTTAATTGCACCCGGTGCGAGAACATTTTTCCATTCTGAACATTGTTGCCAGCGAGCTGTGTTAGGGCTGGTCTTCGTACGCTGAACAATTCCAATGATTCGGATTTTCTTTCTTACCGCAGACCAATCAATAGCAGTTTCGTGACACCAGTTTTTGAGCAATTCGATCAGCCTATAAAATGTGGTGCCGGAAGACACCAAATCGACAAACGCGATGGGACGATCTCTGTGTATCAGCGAGTCTGGATCTAGCCGGATGGACGTAAAATACTCCCTGAGCGCTTGCAACGCTTCCTGCCATCCCTCCTCGTCCTGGTTTGCGCGATGTGAGAAATGCAGCAGGGTCAACCTCTCTTTAAATCGCGTGTTCCATAACAATCCGCTCAGGTGATCGAAAATTGATTCTGGAGATCTACCGACAAACACAAGATCGCAGTTAGAACCAAGTGCAATCACGCGCGCGCAACACGTGAGTAATTGTGATGAATAATACGATTCGTTAGAGGCAACATTCTTACTTGCCTTTCGAAGAGCGTGCCTTTCAAGCAAGATTTCTGCCACCTTCCTCATCGCCCGGACCTTCTGCTTTTCGTTACAGTATTTAGGAAATGCAGGCTTAAGGGTCGGAGGCGTGAGCGCCGCCTCAATCATGGTCTTGAGAGCACGCTTGTTTTGGAGGTTCCATCTGAAAGGCTTTCTGTCCATAGACGAGATTTACCCCGCTTTTTGCCGGGCAAACGCACATTACGTTTGGCGCGGTGGCGTAAAGTTGCTAGTGCGCCGACAGGAATCATGACCACGGCTGTAACTAAGATAGTGATGACGATAAGATTCAGTAAACTTGCAAGGCTCTCGAGCTGTTTGCTTAGGACGGCAAACCATGTGTCGAGTCCTACGAAGCGGGTGTTCAATTCTGCGAAACGGGCGTCGAGGCTGGCGAAACGCCTATCTAAGCCGGCGAAGCGTGCATCTAATGTCTTTAAATTGACGTCTAGTCGGGTAAGGCGAGTATCGACATCACTGAGACCGAACTTTACTGCAAGAAGGGGCTGTTGGATTTGCAGGATGGGATCTCGCAGCTGTGTTATTGGAACAGTAAGATCCGCCATCGGTTGCTTTAATGTGGCAAGGTCTAATCGGAGACCGGCTAAGCCGCTCTCGACCTGCGACAGCCGTGTACTGGAACTACCTATTCCTTCGTGCAGCAGGGCGGCTTGAGCTTGCAGATCCGCGGCTTGCTGTTGAGTGCCGGATATTTGTCTTACGAGCCGCAGCATAGATGGTGGCAGCACATCAATATCACTTGTTAGATTTGTGAGGATATGCTCCAACGTGATAAGCTCATCGTGTAACTGGCTCACGGGTTTGAAAAAGCCACCAGGTTTCTCTTTCTTATGATCTGGTTTCAAGGTGGCAGGAATCGCAATTGCAGCAGACTGTTGGGCAGCGTCCAACTCGATGCTCCTTGGTTCTTTTACCTTTTCGAAAGGCTTGAAACTCGGGCGCACAGTTGTTCTAAGCTCATCGATATCGTCAGAACCGGTAGGGTCGGTTGCCGGTGCGATTCTGCCGGCGTTGCCATTTACCGCATTGACTTGTTTGAGATACGCGGACTCAGTATCATCTTCAGCAGAGCAAAATTGTAAATTGGCAACGAAGAGCAAACATGCCAGCGGTGCTGAAACAAGAAATTTTTGAAGAAACATATGTTGCTCGGTTTGTGGTGTATCTGTCGCTCAAATGTGTAGCCGCCTTTAGAAAACTGAAGGATGAGGGCATTCGTAAACTCCCTCATGTTCAATGAGAACTCCGGCTCAATACATTGTATGACTGCCAAGGTAAAAGTCAGGTGAAAACCGGGGTCGTTAGTCACGCGCTCTCAACGGTGCGCGTGCGTATGGGGAATTGTGAAGCGAAAGACACTACCGTTGTCGGATTTGCTTTCGACTTCAATTTTTCCCCCGTGTTGCTCCACTATTGCTTTGCAAATGGCTAATCCTAAACCCGTGCTTCCTTTACGGTGGTATTCGGCACTCTCAATTTGCTGAAATTTCTCAAAGATACTCAATCGGTATTGCGGCGGGATACCGCATCCTTGATCACTGACGGTAAACACGAGCTGCTCTGGTTCCTCGGCGACGTTCACCACAATTTTTGTTTTGCGAGGTGAGTACTTAATGGCATTGGAGAGCAAGTTGATGAGCACCTGCACCAATCTGTCCTCGTCTGCAAATATGCTGAAGCTTTCTACTTGTGTTTCGATTATTACCTCGGCTTGATCTGCAATTGGTAGAACCGCGTTTACTGCACGCGCCAGTACCAAATCTGTGGATGTGCTGCTGCGCAGTAATGCCAGCTGGCTTGCTTCCAATCTTTCCATGTCTAGCAGATCATTGATGAGTCCTATTAATCTCAGAGCCTCCGTGTCGATTCGCGACACATTTATTAGTCCCTCTTCGTTCAACTCCCCAAATGCGTTTGACGATAAAATTGCAAGAAATGCGCGAATGGAGGTCAAAGGCGTTCTCAATTCGTGACTGATCAGTGCGACGATGTGCTGTTTCAGTCGCTCGAGTGATTTGCGCACACTCATATCATGCATCACCATAAAATATTCTTGCTGCGTTGCAGACCAGAGAATAGAAGCCAGAATTTCGCACACGGAACCGTCGGGTTTAACGATTCGAAACTCTAACGTGTTTGACTCACTACGAGCCGATTTGAGCTTTGTGACGACACTTTGTGCGTCTTCGGTCAGGCAGATTGCTGTAATCGGTTGTTTTTGCAATTCTTGTGGTTCTCTTCCGAGAATTGTTCGACATGACGGGCTTATGGACACGAACTGCATATCTGAATTGAGTGAGCAAATTACGTCAATTGCGTTGTTGATCATGGCTCGTTCTCGGCTCTCGGCTTTTTCCAATGCCACGGCCATGTTGCGAAATGCTCGATCAACGGTACTGATTTCGTCGTTGCCACCAATTGGCGGGAGCAAAGAAGCTCCTTTCGCCAGGCGTTCCGAGTTCTCGGCAAGAGACAGTAACCGGCGTGTGGTGCTCATATTGAACGCAATTGCAAGCAGGAGAGATACCACCATGTTCAAAGTTAGTGATGACACCACGATGAACTTGATCATGCGAGAGTTCTGTGTGAGCCTGTCATCAATTTTGAAGCCGCAAATTGTTAATTCTGGTCGTAGAGCGGTTGTGGTGCGTAAGAACAATTCTTCCAGTGACGAAATTTCTTTGGGGAAATTGCGCTCCGACATAGAGCCGGGTCGGTTTATGGTTGACTGTAGCTGATTAAGCAGGTCTATCAATTTTTCTGTGGTGTCGGCGAGCCCTTCTATTGTCTTGCGGTTCTCCGGAGTTAGCTTCTTTAGCGAGCGTATATCGGTCAGAAGTTGGCGCGACGCTTCCTTGTACTCTTGCTCCCCACGCGTATTCTCCAGCCATTGCTGCCGCACTACAAGCAACTGGCACGTGCGCTCGTCTTGGATGATCTGATTGATGGTTTCTATAATTTCGACGTGATGAAGTATGGCGAGCATGGTAACGACGAACGCAACCTGAAACACCACAGGTAGTGCAACGAGAATGAGGACTCGCGATGAAAGGCTTAGAACCGGGGTGGGCGCGCTAGTGATAATCTATCTCCTGCTGGATAAAAGCAGATGTCTACGCTGAGGGCGCGGACATGTTTTCGGCGGTGGAGCCACAGGTGGAAATACCCGGGTGCCGTCCAGCTTATGATGCAGGCGCAGCCTCTCCGATTGCCGGGCTTGTGAGACATTATTTAAAAATCTCGCCGGCGCAATTTTTCAATCTTACATCATTGTGGCGCAAGAGATTTGTCAATGCGATCACTTCTTCCCGATTTTAGCTATTTCAAGATCTGCCATGTGGACCTCTGCAGCAATTATGCTGGTGAGCGCGTCTGCACGTTCTCACGAGCGAAGTACAGAACGTCGCCTGCGCTTACCAAGATCCTCGCAGATGCCCACAAGCAATTGATCGCAAGCAGTTCTCGTCTCCTGCAACCTTTGCTGGTAATGATTTCGGACATTTTCCTGGAAGATGCGATGTGCCTCGTCTTAGCAGGCAACCGTGAGAGTTCACGTGCTCGTTCGGAATCGGTAATACATTTTCAATAGAGTTTGAATACAAGTAACTCTGGCGGGATCAAGTCTGTTGATCTTTGCGTCCGCATGGTGTTTGAGGAGCGATTGATGGATATACTCGGAACGGTAATGATCTTCGGAATTACGATGACAATCTTGCTCATAGGTTATTCGCCAATTTATCAGATGAATCATGATCATTTCGCCGTTCGGTTAAGGCGCCGACCTAAAATTGTCGAAGCGAGGTCTATGAGGCCGACAGAGTCAGTCATTCTGATATTGATGAGGCTGGTTGGAGACCGAGTAATTGCAACGTTCCCACTTGTTGCAAACGAACGTATTCGTCAATTACTGATGCACGCTAATCTCCGCTCAGCGAATCATCTTGCGATATTTGCAGGTGTTAAGTCGACCTGCGTGTTAGTTCTCGGACTCATGATCCTCCTCAGTGGGATGGACATTGCCGTCAAAGTCATGGCTCTGCTTGGCGCCTCGTTTGTCTCGTGGACTATGCCGGATTTCTTTGTCGCTGGTGCGGCAAAGAAGCGCCGGTTTCAGATACTCAATGAGCTCCCTTGCACCATAGACTTGTTAATTGTTTGTGCGCAGGCTGGCAGCGGTCTACTCATGTGTATCGACAAAGTTCAAAAGGAAACACGCGATAGTTGTCCAAACCTTTCAGCAGAGCTGGAGCAGCTGATGCAAGACGTCAAAATCTTCGCCAAGCCAGTCTCGTTTGCGCTGAAAGATATGGGTGAACGCTGTGGAGTTGAAGACATCACGTCAATGGCTAGTGCATTAATTTCCGCCGAGACCAAAGGTTCCGATATCAGCTACCCTTTGCGGCAACAGGCTACCGCACTGAGAGACAAGCTGAAGAGACGCAAAGAAGAAGATGCTTCCAAGATTCCAGTAAAAATGGTACCAGTCATAATGGTTTTTGTGATGCCGCTTATTCTGTGCCCTCTATTAGGCCCGGCAGTTATTATTATTTTGTCTGCCCTGTTCCCGACGTTGCCGAAATCGTAAACCTTGACGCACTCGAAAAGTTCTGCCTGTAACCACGCACGGTTCATTCGATAAAGAGGGCTCACGTTTTGGTTGGCCTCGTTCTATAAAATTGCTTCTCGGCTTATATGGCACATGTGCCCAATATCACATCAGAACTTCTACCGAGACACCAATCACGTAACTGTTGAATGGTCCTATCTGCGAACAACGGGGTTGACAAGGTGCGAGAATCTGTTGGCATTTGAACAGCAAATCGTCGCTCCAAGCCGGAGCGTTTCCGCTCGCCACATTTGATCGCCGGACTTCTGATTGCAATTCGTGGTTACAAGGATGACTCAAGGGAACGAGAAACGAGCCAGACCACGAGAATTGCCACCTCTTACTCAGGTGTTAGATGCTATTGATTTCGCCAGAACTTTTTAATTCTGGAGCAGCCACGATTATAAAAGTATTCCAATGCCGGTCCATCACCGGCTGCTGCGTCTTGATTGATTGCAAAGTTCCATTCGCTGCGCAGTCCAGCCGTGGCGGCGGCGGGCTTCATCCAGGTGTTGTCGCACTGCAAGTCCGTACCCTGAAAAGGATAGGGTAAGCGGGTACCGTGGCTGTATCTCCTTGTGCTGAAAGGCAAACCTCTTATGGTCGTGATAGTGAAATAGACCTGGTCGACAGGAACTCCGCCCGGAAATCTCAGTTGTCGTGCTCCCTGTATTCCTTCTATTGTCGCCTTGACGATTTTGGTGAATTCAGGTGTACCGGTATTTGCAAGAATCAAGACCCTTACTGAGCGATCTCGACGAACTCTTAGTTGATAAACAAGCCCGGTTGGTGTTGTGATAAGCGGGGAAAGACATTCTTCAAGTAGTGATTGTAAGGAATCGCACCAGTGCTCCCAGTCCCGACGACATGAAACCGGAACTGTAGTCAGGACCTGGATCCCGTATCCTCCGCCTCTCGGGCAAGGGCAGGGTACAAGTGTGAGATAGTAATTGCCGATTGAATCCGTCCCGGGCGTGATTCTTGTTTTTGTCAATTCGTCTGATTCAGGATTTGTCGGCGCAAGTCTGACGCGGAAACCCGGACTTCCCTCTGGTGCTTGTTGACTTGTGCTTGTAGCATTGGCGCTTGCAGGCTGGCTTTGTGTTGAGTCAGCGGCTGCGGCATCATTCGCCATTGGCTTTGAATTTGGCTGCTCCAGCTCGTCGGCGGCGCATGTTTCAACTTGCAAAACGTTCAAGAAAATAACACCGAGAAAGAGGATGAAAATCCTTCTTGAACTAGTTGACGTGTCGAAATTGGAGGATGGATATTTGTTGAACAATTTGAGTCTGACCGGACCTTCATCCATTTTGCGCACCTGAGCACTGCGTAATTTCATGTTACACCAGCAATTAGTATCTGTGTTCAATGAATCCGCACTATTGGAGGCTTTTGGTTGATGCACATTGTAGTTAACGTACCATGTTTGAGGCAATCAGTCTGGCAAACCGCTTGGGTCCGACGTACCACGATGTCACGACACTGCGCACATACAGCAATATGTCTAGACCGGGTCAGGCCCGATCGCGGCGAGCATGTGGCCTTGCAAATTCACCAACCATTTCGTTAAACAAAGGCTAGCGGGTTTGTGCTAATCTTCAGCGGGCTCTATGGGGCGATGATATCGGCAGTAGCGGCACATGATTCGGGCGGCTTTAGCTCGATAATCCCAGTGCCGGCATCGAGTATGATCTCTTGTCCTGTGGAAATCAATCGCGTGGCAGATGCTACGTTTGTAGCCGCCGGGATTCCTGTTTCTCGCAAAATGATTGATCCGTGTGAAAGATCGCCCCCGATTTCAACGACGACGCCGCGCACCAGCGTAAAAGTTGGAATCCATCCCGCATCAACTGAGCGGGCGATAAGAATGGTCGTGTCGGGTGTGAATCCTTCAGGCAATGAAGATACCGGTTCAAGAAGAACCAGCGCTTTTCCGGTAACCCGGCCAGTGGTGAGACTTACACCGGTGAGTTTTGTTCGCCCGTCATGGACCATTTGAGATGAGTAGGTGCTGAGGTCGTCAAATCGACGAACAAGATCAGGCAGTGCGTACGTGGCTAGTTCCTCCAATTCCTTTCGGCGGTTTGACAAAAATCCTTCGTCTGGCACTATTCCCTGATCAATCTTCATTGCTTCATCAATGCTCAGCATCCAGACGTCATCCTGATTTGAAAGGTGCGGTGCAGCCAGAGTTAGAATACGCTTGCGTAAAAGTCCGAATCCAATCATGGCGTGGTAGCGAAGTTCTTCGCGCGCTTTGATCGCTCGGCTGGCTTGCCACCATATTGGTAGTGTCAAGATACCGGCGGCGGATCTGGGTGGACGCGCGGATCTTTGCGGTAATGGATGGATTAAGCTCTTGAGCACGGTGTCCGGTCTTTCTGTCATTCGGGGACGGGCAATATCACTCTCGAACACGCCCCGATGACCGTGCTTTTGCAAATAGGCCGACCAGAGTTCTCGAAACCGCCCATCCTCGGGCAACTCGCCTTTACTGAGCAGGTCGCGAAGCGGGGCGTCGCGACCTGCCATTTCTCTCAATGGTTCCAGGTCGAGATACATTCGACTGGCAATTGTTTCGTGCCGACTGCTATGCTCCTCCAGTACGTTGAGCTTTCGGCAGACTGCAAGCGGACCGCTCATTGCCGCAGTAATGGAAAACATTCCGGTTACCAGCATTTTGTAAAGCGTGCCCAATGTGGCGACACATTCGGTCAGTGTATTCATTTCTTTATTCACTAAATTGTGAATTGAACTGATGGTATTTTGAATGGTGAGAACATCACGGTTCTGTGCCAATGCCATGTGCATGAGCACGGGAAACTTGCGAGACAGACGACCAAAATTTATCGAAAATTGGCGGTCGCTAGATCCGCCGATTGAGCGTGTAACCAGGTTTGTCGGTAGCCCCCAGTGACGCATCATCTCAGTGAGATAAGACAAATTCAGGAAAGGACGCCCCTTATACACTTCAATGAACGGACGCCCATCGGGTAAATCGTGGTCGAATTGCCGGTAGTAGGAAAGTAATTCATGCTGGCAAGAGGCAATCATGCTAGTCATGAATGGTGATGGCAGGTCAGGCAAAATTTCTTTGTGATTAGCAATTGTGAAACATTCGTTTCGTCGTGAATGTACTGTTACCGGGCGTATTTGAATGAGCCAGCAGCGGTCGCCGTCGTCTGCCCATTCAATGTCCCAGTCTGCGTCGCTGAAAACCTGACGTATATCGCGCAGCAAGAGTGCAAGACGATTGACTAACTTAACATGGGTTTGTTTCTGCGCAACCGGTGGGCCAGTTGTTTCGGCAGCGGATTGTGGCACCGGTTTAGCTTCATATGGTCTAAGTCGAGGCAATTCCAGCGTCATTCCGCGCGTTTGCCCGGAGACCAGACTGTCTGCCGTGCCCTCGGTGTAATTGATCAGATCATCTTCAAAATTTTTCTCGCTGAAAGCGACTCCAGCCCACTTCGCCTTGACCATTTCCATGAGCAGCACATCGCGTCGCATTTCAACTCCAGTAAGAGCGAACGACGATTGCCAAACCTCTATCAATCGATCGGGCAGATCACTGGCGGGTACAAAGAGAAACGACTTAAAATAACCGGCCATGCTGCTTGACGAAGTGTCTTCCGCAGAGAAAGCTGATCGCACCGCATACGGTGCTACTAAGTCTGCGGGAATGAGCGCACTAAGTGCCTTTCGATCCTGAATTTCAATGCGTCGATCAATAATTCTGATCGCCGATGATTGCAATGCTTGCTGGTAAAGCTCGTCAGAGAGAATGTAGCCCCCGGGTACAGGCAACATTGCCGAGGCTGCCTTATCGAGCAGTCGAGCTTTGTTTCCTGCTTTGTCGGAGTGTCGCCGCCCCAATTTTGTAGCTAAGTCAATTTTGTCCATGAACCAATTCTTCCGCTAGGGTAACTATCTGTTTGCAGTATTCTTCTGGAATATCGCACATGGGAAAATGATCCCATTCCGGTGGACGCACGATGCGCGGGTTCGTGAGCAAGGGCAAGAAAGATTCAAGCTGCTTTGCGGATAAAACATTATCTTGCTCTCCCCACAAGACAATTGTCGGCGTTTGCACTGTTTGCAAAGATGTAAACCAGTCGTGGCTAATTAAGAAGAACATATCAGCGAATACTTTGCAGTGTGCGTACTCGCCAAAGAATCGTGCGAGAAAATCTTCGGGAACCGGATGTTTAAACAATTTCTTTGCGAAAAAAGGACGAAGTATCGGCCATGAGAAAATTTGCTGGCCCATGCATGCAACCCCGGGCAGACGCAGCAGAACGGGAAAAATTCGTTTGTCTAGCATTGCCCCCACCGGGGCGTGAAGTATTAGGCCGCTTACCGAGTCTGCGTGCCGTTGCAGATAATCGAGGGCGATGGAACCGCCAATTCCATGACCGAGCAACACAATTCTTCCTTTGGCACGACTGACTATCGGGTGCAGCGTATCGGCAAATTGAGCCAAAGTTTTGAGAGCAGGGTCTTTGGGCTCAGTGGCGAATCCTGGCAATGTAGGGCACATGAGCGTCACATTGGGCGGCACATATTGATGCATTCTCTCAAAACGGAAGCCTCCACCACCATTGCCGTGCAAGGCTACAATTGTGAGATGTTTTGAGTCGGCCGCAGCGGTTCCATTGGTCACATCACTGTCTCGCTGTCTAATTCAAACCTGAGTCTACCGGCGGCTCCTGTGGTCAACAAACCTGTAGAACACTTGAAATAGTTACCTGACATTTTCCTCCAAGCTTATCAAATCTAATTGGCGCTCAAACTCCGGTCATGCGAGAAGCGGAAGCTTGTCCGCTTCGTCAATTGGTTGAAGGCGGCCCAAGCGTCTGCCTTTTGGCCTGCTTTCTTGAATCGAGAGCGATCCCAAATTGCCAGATGACGAAGCAAGGGATCAGCACTGCATGCGAGCATAGTATTCCTTGCGGTGAATCAACCATGCATGCTGTCGACTCTGCTACACCGAAGATTGTCACTGCCGAACCTGCCAGCGAAACCCAGCGCGGATAGTGCTTCCGTCCCGCGAAAACGGCAAGCGCAGTTGCAATTGTGTAAAGACCATTGGCGACGTAGCCAGTGAGAAGCACAACCATCCTGTGGATAATAACGTACAAGTTTAACGAAGTATCGTTTGCCGATCCTGCTTGAATGGCATTGCGTGCCAGAGTTGGGATCAACCCTGTTTCGACTGACTCGGAGGCCAGGTCGCAAGCTATTGCTGCTGCTGCGATCGCAACGCATAATGTCAGCCAGTGTCCCTGACCTGTGCCACGGTGCGCTCGGGCAAAGGCGACAAAGAAATTTATAATGGATATGGCTGCCACGTTCCACAGCAGCCAACCACCGGCCCACAAGAAGGAATTGTTTGCGATGAACGACAGCCGATTCTGCAGGTCAGGGTTGGTATCCAGCCCGCGCCCGAGCACTGCTGCCATTGCCAATCCTGCTGTAATGTGAACAATGAGCGCTAGCACGACAGATTGATGCAAGATCTTCCAATCATGCGGGTGAAACTGAGCTACGCTAGCTTTTTCGAAGCTCACTGTCTCGAACTCCTTTTTCAACCATTGAAGTCTATATCGAATTCTCCATTGAAGTCCATCGCTCAATCAAATTTGCACGCTAAACTTACCCGCTGTTCCATTGCGTCAAGATATGTTCGGTTAACTGCAATTGGTCAGGTGTAAGTCAGGTTGATTTTCTTATTCTCAAATTACGGTTGGACCACCGGACGAAGGGTCCAAACAGGTTCAGGCACCCTGTGGTTTGAAGATGTAGGAGATTGACATGACGGACTTTGCACAACCATTCAACCGACTTGCTGATGCGATTAATCAAAATGGCAACAGTCCGGACCATCAGGAAGCAGCACTGCGAGCACAATTGTTTGGAGTAGCGTTTGGTTCGATGTTTGATTGTTATAACCGGGCTTGGAACGGCGACCGGTCTGGTAATCAACAGCAGCAGCAGCGTGGAAGACGAGGCGACGCTGGAGCGGGCGGAGCCGGAGGAGGAGGTGGAGGCTCAGATCCCTTCTCCGCCACGGTCTTTAGCTTTCTGCGAACAATGACTGATCGAGAAGTAAATCGAATGCAAACTCAAATTGACGATGCGCTGCGACAAAATATATGCGGATAACACTGCTTTGAAGAAAAATTACATTGGTGACCCGCGGAAGCATGCGTCGAGGTCGCTGGCATCCGCGGGGCCTGCCTCTGGAAGAGTTACAAAAGTCGTTGTCAATCGCTCGTTAAGGCAGCTTTGTAATTTGGTGTCTTGCCTTCGGTGAATCTGGCGGACAACGGATTGGTTCGTAGGTAGGGTTCCTCCGCGGCTCCGCGGATCGCTGCGATTCAGTTCTTAAGAAAGACTGCTAAGATTATGTCTGAGAGTGTTGTTGCTCAAGAATTTGGACAGAATTGAATGCCTGTCTTGGGAATAGTTCTTACCTGTTTCAATCGGTGTGATACCACTGAACAGGCCCTCGTTTGTCTTCGTGCCTGTGAGTTGCCGAGGGCAATTTCTTTGCGGGTGTTCTTGACTGATGATGGTTGTACAGACGGTACAGTGGAGACCGCCCTCACGGTTTTTCCCGATCTGGTAGTATCGAGGGCAAACGGTGACCTATTCTGGGGCGGTGGAATGCGGTTGTCGATGGAAAAAGCGATGGCTGAAAACGTGGACTACTTGCTTTGGCTCAACGATGATGTGGCCTTGAGGAAAGATGCTCTGAGCAATGCATTTGCTCTGTTGGAAAGGGTAGGTGACAACAGCATACTAGTCGGCACTACCCGGGCCAGTTA
>JAKFUT010000113.1 GCA_021732565.1 Candidatus Obscuribacterales bacterium | reverse complement strand
CCAGTCACTGGCTTATCGTCATTGTATTGCTGAAATAGCACATGACTGCCGAGCATGGTCTCCTTAACCTGCTCAAATCTCAGGTCCGAGAGATCTTCATTTATCCCGATATCACTCGCGATCTTTTTAAGTGTCGCCTCTGCCTTCTCTTTCGCCGATCCTTCGACTACAGGCTCTTCAATATCATAGATGCGTCTGGGCACCTGATAGGTTGTAGAAAGTTCGGCTTTTGCTTTGAAATTTTTGAAATGAGTCACACTGGATACCTCTTCTGCAACGACTCAGGAAAGTGCGAAAACTTGAGACCGTGCTTAAGGACACAGCTCCATCAGGCAGAAGCGCGGTGGCTCCGCTAAATAGCAACGAAGATTGAATGTGGGGTGGACTCGAACCCACAGGTAAGAAATTGATGGGAGAAATGATTTCACGTAACGGACATAAATGGAAGACCCTGCGCAGATTAAATGTGAATTTTCGGCAGACGGGTTCACGCGATTTTCAGGAGGTTCTTGATATGCATTTCAATGGATGGTTTTCAGGAGTGACCATTGCCCCGCTGATGCCACTCGTCGGCAACTTATCAGCAGTGAGTTGCACGCAACTGAGTAACCAGTCGTTATCTCGATTCGATGAGCAAAGGATGCGCGTCTTGCGGAGGATCGATTGCTAAGGTATCGCAAAAGATTGAAGCTTGCCTGGCTTAATTCCATCAAGCGTTGCGGCTCCACCGACGAACGAGATTGAGAGTCCTTAACACTTCAATGCTCATGTTGTCAGATTGATTGATTCAAAGAACTTGATTTGCCACAAATACGTTGCCTTCTGCTGGAACCAACCAGTAGCAGCACGCTCCGATATCTTACTTAGCTACGTATATTCGCTGTCGATTGCCGATCTCAGCAACACTCATGTTTTTTTGACTACATTGGACATGGTGAACTTCTGTTGGCTGCTACGTGCAGCCTCGCATTGTTTACATTTCCAAGGCAAATTCGACATTTATCGTGTTACCTTCCTTCCGTACAGCACAGTGAATTTCGCCACGAGGGGAACTACGCGACGAGTCCTAATCTGAAGAACCCGCGCAAGCTGATCCATCATTTGGACCAGTCATGTTCACCGGCTCCCCAGCTATCGGACAATTCCTCCCAAAGACTCCATCGCCCGCAAATCGCTCTAAGTTGAGCCGAAGTTTGCTTCAGCAATTCAAGGGAATATCATCTGAAGGGTTAGGTACAACAGGTATTTCAGTGCACCGTACGCAATTCTTAGCGATGCTTTTCACAGCCGTCACTTTGGCGACAATGGGCAATGGCGCCATTGCTGATCGTAAGGGCAAGTTTCCAGGTCAAGGATCGTATAGGAAATGGGTGGAGGCATATAAATTTGCGGACGAAGCAACCGCCCAGAGGCACTTAGGGCAAATTGACGGAGCCATAGCAAAAGCGAAGGAGGCAATCCAAATTTACCCCTTTGATTCAGTTTTTTACCATAATTTGGGAAACTATCTCGCACTAAAGAAGGACTTTCCAGCAGCAATAATTCAGTATAAGAGAGTGATTCTCTTGGATCCAAACGATTCCGAAGCTTATTACAATTTAGGCTACTCGTATGATCAGTTAAAAAACCGCAAGTTGGCAGAGGAGTATTATCTCAAGTCATTAAAGCTCAACCCTAACTATGCGGACGCACTATTCAACCTCGCCTCCATTCAGCTTGAACTGGATCAGTTCGATAAAGCCAAAGAATCATTGCTCAAAGCGGGCAACATTCATGGGGTAGACAGGAAATCAGTCTCAGATGGGCTGCGAGAAGTGGAACAGAAGCGTTTACTAAAGCAAGGCGGCAAGTGAGATGCGGAAAGGCGGTGTTGGGGCAGATCAAGAAAGTCATTCAGGCGACGATTCAAAGCCCCCAAAAACTGGTGAAGGAATTTCTTCGAACAAGAACTTGAAAGATGTGTTTGACTCAAAACCAACGACTAGCACGCCACCTAGCGACAATATTGAAGCGCACAGGCAAAGTGCGGCTGACGCTAACGATCTAATTCGCCAATCAGCTCCCCAACAGTCAGACTCCGCCAGCAAAAACGAGAGAACCATCAAAGAACAGACAAACATGCAGACTACTGCTGGCCTAGCACATGATGTTCGGGTAGTGTCCCAAGACGGTTCACTTCAACAAATGACGCGCATCAAAGCGGACGACGGCCGCACTTCCCTCTACTCACGAGCGGGCGCGGACGGAAAGGAACAGCTCTTTCGCCAAGATGGCGCAAAGCTCGTCCAGACCGATCGTAGCGGCGCTGCCATTCCTAATGGCGAATCACTCAACATCAAAAGCATCCAGGTGGGCAGACAGTTCGCCCAACCGAGCCAGTCTGGAAGCGACGCACAGTCTCCTACAGCGGGGAACCGGACCAATCAGCCAAATTCGGGCGACGGAGCATCAAGAAAAGACCACGGCAATTCCGCGATATCTGACGTTGTAGCACAAACGGCGAAACGGTCCGACATCTCGGCAGAGTCTTCCCAGCCGAAGATACCACCAACTTCCAAGGTCAGCGACGGACCTCCCGGAACACTTGGACGACAAGGCGCCCCTCCAGATACAAGTCTCCATGCGAATCACACAACTAACACCAATTCACCACGGTCAGATGTAGCGGGCCCCGCCCGTCCAGCCAATGAAGAACAGCGAAGACACGGTCAACTGAACGACTCAAACACCGCAAAGAACCCTCCACAGAGGGAAAACCCTGCCACGGCGCCGGCCAATTCCCACACTGATTCACGAACACCCTCGAGTCACTCCGTTCCTGCTGACTCCAAACAATCAGCTGGTGGCCCCACAGGCGCACCCGTCGGGGACCGTGCCAATCCGCTGGCACACACAGACAAGCCCCAGTCAGACCACTTAGAACACCTCGCACACGGTCCTTCCACCCGCCTTAACGAAACCCCTATGCGCGGTCCTGTGGACCCTGTCCGAGGTCCCGGGGCAAGGGCTGAAACAGCACGAACAGACGCAGATCGCAGAGAGGTACTCGACCAAACTCCCGGAAACGCGCCTCACGGACGACCATCCGACAAACCTCAATTGGGCGACAAGCCATCGATTATCCCCATTCCGCTCCCCATCGGCAAAGAAGGTCCTGGTGGCATCGGCGGTGCCAGTGGCGGAGGGGGACGTGGTGCCGCCGGCGATGCTGGCGCTCGCGGTGACCGTGGTGGTAGGCCAACGCCCGGAGACAGAGGTTCAGGCGGCGCAGGAGGAGGTGGTGGTGGACGCGGACCTGGCGACGGTCCTTCAGCCACGGATCGGGCAGGTAAGCCCACCCCGGCTGGCGATCGCGGGGGGCGCGGCGAAGGCGTCAGCGGTGGTCGAGGCGGGCGGGCCGACATCCCCATTGAACAGCTTGCTCCAGACGGAAAGCCACGTCGTCCTGTCGACGCCCGGCTGCTCGAACTCCTCGCAGATCCCAAGCTTCAAAGCAAAATGCTCGATACCCTGCAAACCGTCGCCGCCGATCGCGATGGGATCCGCAGCCCGCGTATCCGCGAACTGTTCGCCGGGCTCGACGACAAACAAATCTGGCAAATGCAGATGGGGCTCCTTGATGGAGTCCGAAACCCGCTGGCCTTTGATAATCTCAGCCCCCTGCTGCAAGGGAAACTGATTCAGCTCGCAGAAATTCTCGGCGGCAAGGAAATCTTGACCGGGCGTGGTCTCGATGCCATCACCCGTGATGGCAAGGTAACTCCTGGCAGCGAAACACTCACCACCGTAATCCGCGACATTGATCGCACATCCAGAATATTTCAAACAGGGGACAGAACGTCGCGAGAAATCCTCGCAGACATGCTTACTCGCACGTTAGACAACGAAGGCACTAACAAAACATTCACGCTGCAACTTGATCAGGATCAAACCGCTACGCTAGTTAGCCACTTACAGAACGACGTTCTCGCAATCATTGCCCGTCGCGGATTAGACGACCACAGCGATGATAGTTTGGATGAAGACATCGCTCGAATCGACGATGGTGATGACGTCGATGGCCTCCAGACAACCAGCCTGGCGCAGCGCTCGCTCGAAATTAGCCGCCGCAATGCAGCGTCATCATCGGCCGACTTCGACGATGACTCCGTCGACTTCACTTCTGACTGCGACGATGAACCGACTGTAGATCATGGAAAATTTTACGGAAAGACTCAGCGACACGCCTCCCTCGATTCAACAAAAAATGAAGCAAAAGAGGACCAGCGTAAGGTAACTCGCACAGATAGTGACGATTCTGTCGTACCCGGTGGAGTCACTCCCGAAGCGATGGCTGCCCGCGCTGCTAAGAAAATCGAGGACGAGCGCAAGCGCCGCGAGCGACAAGAAGACGAACTTCGCGAAGAAAAAAGACGCAGCGAGAATGAAAGGAAGAACAGGCGCGAAAGCCACCGTGTAAGCCATGGCGATTCCCTGGTCACCATCGCGCAAAAGCGTTGCCGCGATACCACGCTGGCACCACTCATCTATGACATCAATCGCGCACAAATTCCCGCCACGTTTCAGGGACCGACCAGATTCGCCCTTCTCAAAGTCGGTCAGGTCCTCTCCCTGCCCAGCGAAACCGACACCAAGAATTACAAGTCAGGAAGGCCAAAACATACCAATGTCGACATGTCGTTGCGCGCAGGAGACGGTTCAAACTCCTCAGAAGCGTTCCCTTCAGTAGAAGCTGAGCTTGCCGCGAAACTGGGTATACCATTTCCTGGTCACACCAGGGGCGGCAAAAGAGTATTTGACGCCAAAGATGTGAAAGGAAGTCGAACTGATGCCGTCCGGCAGAAGGTTAGAGAGAACAGACACAACATCGAAGCAGCACTAGGCCCTCTTCGGCCAAAACCAAAAGTTCGCACAGAAAGCCGCATCAAATACATGTGTCGCATCGGCGACACGCTGCGAAGCATAGCTCAACGGCATCCATCTCTGCACAATGCTGAACTGTGGCAGTTGATTGCCTATGTGAACGAATTGCCCACAGAAGTTAACTCAAAGAATGAGCCCATAGCAAAACTCAAACGCGGTCAATCGTTGCTATTGCCGACTCCCGCTGAGATTCATGCATGGCTGGCAATGTTGAGTGGCGAACAGACGGATTTCGTTCTATGGGAATTTGCCTACATTGAGATGAATCGAAGAGAGTGTCCGCACTGCGATCGCCCAACCCTGGTATCAGTCGTGGTGTGCCCTGGATGTGCATTCTATATGGATGACGACGAATCGCTTCAGTACGACCGAGCCGAACAAGGCTCGTACGAAATTCTGCCCGAAGACAAGGCTACAGCGCCGAGGATTCAAGAGAACGAAGATGACCATGGTTCAACCAGGGTATTGAAGGAACCTCCACTTCCTGTGCTCGACCAAACCAGCGAAGATGATTACACCGGTACGGCAAAAATAAAACACCCCGCAGACGATGACGTGCCAGACTCCACTCGCAAGGTAAGCAATGGCAAACCTGACGAGTTATCATCGCACACCGCGGCCTCGCGTGCGCCGATGGCGCCGCAAAGCAAAAATCCATCAACTTCGGGTATATCGCCAGGTTCGGTCCGAAAAGTAAGCCAGAATGACTCACCTGCACAGGACCCTCAGTATTTTTGCGCTTATGCCAGGCTAATCTTTGAGGGCTCCGTTGAGAAAGTGAGCAACGGATACAGCATCACACTCGAAGGTTACACCGACAATGGATGGCGGCAGATGGTCACTTACGAATTCGCCGACGACTCAATCTACCACCATATCTTTTACGCAACAGCCAAAAAGAAATCACATCGCCTTGCTCTACCATTGAAGCAAGCCATGGAACTCGCGCAAAATGATCTCGCAAAAAACTGGCAGCACTATTACTCCGCTTATTCTCGTGAAAAATGATTCAATCAATCACGAGAATGTGGCGATGATTTTGGGCACCGACATCTCCAATTTTGACCCGAGTTTCTTTTTCGGTAGCAACGAAAAAGAAACTCAGGTTTGACAGATACTCATTTCCGCCAGTTCTCGGGGGAAAAGCCACCGATTGATGCTCTTGCACTTTCGAAAATGGATATTTGCTCTCCTACTGCGAAATGAACGGACCGAAATTAGTCTTTCATCAAATCATCCAAGTCGCCAATGTCGTTCAAAGAATTGAAAAAATCAGCCAAAGCGTCATATGACAAGATCATATGACTGTAGATTTTACTGTTCTTCTGATTGAGTAACAGTACCCGGGGCGGCACCAGATCACCAGCTCTCAGCACATTAACGATCCCATCGGTACCAGGAGTCATACGTGCATCAAAAGTTAGATGGCGAGAAACAGAAATCTCCCGTCCGTTCAGAACGTTGACATCGGGAGCATCTCGAAGCTTACCGTAGATTTCCGCGAATTTGGGGATCTCGTCCCCCATCTGTTGAATTGGCCATTCCGTCAATATCAATGATTGAGAGAAGATGTGCATTATTGGAATCGCCTTGTAACTTGAGAGCGCCATAAACGGTGTGCCCGGAGCCGTTGTGTAATTTGATATTTTATCAGGGGACAATCGCAGATCAAGAATGACGGTTTTGCCATCGTCAGCGGTGCCCACCTCTGACCATCCGGTAACCTCTTGCGCCTGTTTCGCCGACAGGGAAGCATTTAGAGTTTCGTTAAGGCGCGCCCGACTTATGTGCAAAAGGCTTGATGAAACCGACGCAGGGACATCGGAAGCAAGCAGTGCACCGTAGATCAGATCGGACTTCGGTTTATCGTTTCGGAGATCATATAACGAGGCAAGTTCACTGAGTTCTGAAGAAAGCGCATTCATAGTGCGACTGTCAGGCTTAGCGACAAAACGACCGGCTTCTCTTGCGATCTGATTTCTCAGCCCGCGCTCACGATCAGACGCACTTCCAGTTTCGAATATCGGAGCCAGTCTTTCGAAATGGTAATTATGCAGTTCAGGATGCAGTAAGATTGCAGGAACCTGCAATGCTGCAGCCGGTCTCGCCGCAGCATAATCGATCAGACGATCTTGCAATGTTTGTGCAGCCTTAAATGCAGATTTCTCCAACGCAACGTCGCGCATCTGTGCTAAATGAGTCATCGCCATGTCCAAACTGAAAACGCGTTCAAGTCGAGTGATCATGCGTATTGTGTCTGTTGGCAACAACTGATTTTTCTCATACGCGGTCTGCACTATGTACTGCATACAAACAAGCAAGACCCCCACCAGTAAGCAGAAGTGCATCACCGTCTTGAAGCATCGTGAGGAACTCTCACTTACTTTTGCCGGAGATATCCTTTGATACCATCGCGGTCGCAAGCAGCCATGCACAAGCGTAAAGAGCCCGAGTATGGAAGCACCGGCGCAGAACATCCAGGAAACATTTGAAACCGGATGATTCTCGTACATCATGCCAATTGTGGCACCGGACGCAGCGCATACCACAAAATACAAAAACAACAAAAAGGCCCGCGACTGAAGTCCCCCTTTGCCGACAGGAAAACTTGCGCTTCCCGTCGGGCGACGTGAACCATTTGCCATTGGATTGATACAGGCACTACTGCCAGCAACACTGGCTAGACAGGGACTTGACGTAGTCTGGAAAACCTCTCCTGTTCGAACCTCGGAAGCAACCTTCGCGGTCGCACTGTCGACCGTCTTCGCAGACAATGTCTCTTCCCCAGAGGTTTCCACCAGCGTGGGCAAACCCTCCGACACCTCGACTCCCTTCAACGTTTTATTGTTTGAAACGTCGATGAATTCAACATTGAGGGTTTCTGAATTCCGCCGCGCACGTTTAACCTCTGGACCAGTACCGCCAGCATCTCGTTCATCTATAGGGGGAAGCTCCAACTTCAGGCACCTGTTTGTTTGCGACCCCGGGAGAAACTAAAAGGAGTACTTCTGACCCCGGAGGGACGAGGATTCACTTACTTGCATCGTATCCGTTGGCAGAGGGGCTGTCAACAAGGTCTTAGGCGAACAACCCGCCGAATGCGCAACAGAAAATGTATCGAACGGGAAGATTGTCGCATTCACGTTGAGCGCAAGTTCACAGAGACATGAATAATGGAGACATTGTCACTTCCGAATCAGTCGGTATGGGTCTTAAAGAAGATTGGCTCAGGGAGATTAAAAACGGGTGCATGAATGTAACCCAGTTCAGCGGATAACTTGCCGAAGGTAGAAGCTAATGCACTTTGCCATACAGAAAGAAGCTCTTGTTAAGGTGAGGGGATGTGTTACCGGACACTGAAATCCGCATGCCTCTTCGGAACGGCACCAGCGTTTGCGCACGCACCATCGGGCATCACATATCGCCTTCCTATGCAAATATGCGCTTTATGCATATCTTCCCTTAGCAACCGAATCCCGAAAGTCCCTGGATTTGGGGAATTCACGAAGCCGAATTGTAAGATTTTATGCATATCACGCATAAAATCATAGCGAGGCACAATACCACAGCCCGGCGGCAAGCGAGGGAAAGAATAAATGCAGCTCCGGGGCATCGTGAAATATCGACCTTGGGATTGTCAATGCAAATATCTTTGCATGAGGTTCAGCCCATGATTGACTGTGCTACTCCAATTAATTTGCGGACCCGCCGAGTAAGCTGGTCGCTGCGTATGGACCGGCACATCTGCTTTCTTCTCAAGGCTCTGCACCTCATTATCGAGCACTACAAATGCGTCAAGATTTGGAGGACTGCCCGCAGGCGGTTGTTGAAATGGCGCCGACTCTCGCACGGTTTGCATAGCAGCACTGTCGACATGTGAAACGCCGCTACTATTACTCAACCGCAAATCTGACACGTGTCCATCTCTGTGTATTTTGAAAAGCACCATCACGGGACCAGAGGCACTTGCCGGTTGCCAACGCTGCTTTACTGTCATTTGAACGTAGCTGAAGTATGGCGCATATTCGATGTTCGGTTGCCATTCATCAAATGCCAACTCTGGTTCGCGGATAGCAGTTAATTTAGAGATGGCTGTTTCCGCCTCTCTATGCTGATTGAGGTTGTGATAAGCTGCTGCCTGCAGAATATATGCATCGCGAAGAGTTGGCTTAAGTTCCTGCGCGAGTGATGCGTCAGCGACGGCTTCCTGATAGCGCCCCATACTGTTAAAGACTGCCGCTCGAGTGCAAAAAGCCTCCGCATAGTCCGGATTCAATTTGATGGACCAATTTGCATCCTCCATAGCTTCCTTGAGTTGCTCAAGCTGCCACTCTGCTCGTGCTCTCCGGTTGAATGCCTCGATATTGTTCGCATCGGCAGTGGTCGCCTTCGTAAAATAGTCTATGGCATCTTTGTACAACCCATGCCTGCAAAGAAATTTCCCGCGTTGCAGTGCAGCTTCCGAAGGCGTCGAGGGTTCACGCTGTGGGGGTTGAGCCTTTGGTTGACGTAGTTGATGAATCTGGTTCGTATCCTCAGACTGAGTGTAATGAGTCGGTTCTGAAGTGCCGATTCCCGTTGAAGAAGAAGAAGAAGAAGAAGATGATGATGACGATTTGACAGGAGGACGTTGTAATCTTAGTGGTTGATCCGGATCCGGAGATTCAACAGATGTAGTATCAAATTTTGCCTCCGGCATGCTCTTCAAATGTTGCATTCGGCCAGCACCATCCGCAGCTCGCGCTGCAGCAATGGTGCATAGTGCCATCACTACCAAGAATAAGCGATTCATTGAGTAGCCCTCTCAATAAGTTCCCGGTCACCCCGTATTGAGTGTTTATCAAATTCTCCTGTTGGCGCCTGAACGTCTTGAGAATGACTGCTTTCGTATTCGACAACGATACGTTGCGTGCCGTGCGGAAACTCAAGCTTCGGATTACCATCCAGCGCCGTGTAGGCTGCTAATATGGCATCATCAAAACTCCGATTCGAACTTTGAACCAGGGTGGCAAGAACCTGATGATTGGCCGACACTTTGATGTGTACGACATTGCTGCCTGCTGGACTACCTTGTTGCTTCATGGTTTTAGACAATTCCTTGCAGAGCAGATCATTCACCCGCGAATACCATTGATCCCACAGAAGCAATTCTTGAGCAGCTGACAACGGCGCCATTGCCCGGGGATATGCCCTTGTACCACAATCGTGGCTGTCTAGTCTTCGCTCGCCTTTCACACTTCGTGATGGCGAATGGAGCATATTTATAGAAGTATTTGTTTGACTTACACGCTCTACGGCAGGCTCTCTCGACTGAATTTCTCGTTCTGGTGGTCGATCATTTATCACAGTTGGTCGTTCTGGTGGTTGATCGTTCATCATCGCTGGTCTGACTGGAGCTTGCTCCATAAGTGAACGAACAGGCAATGAACTATTCATAGCAAGTCGCAACGGAGGGCCACCGTTGAATAGCGACCTGGACGGTGCGATGTTTGTGAATTCGGTTCTGCTTGGAGCAGCATATTCCCCTGAACGCAGCGGTGTCTCAGTCACCATCGCTCTCAAGGGTGGCTGCTCCGCAGATAGCATGCGGCGTCTTGGCTCAACCGCATCGACAACAGATCTCAATCGTTCATCCGGACCTTGACGAACAGAGAGAGGACAAACCGGCGTGCCATTCAACTTGAGCTGAACAATCTTCATTACTGCGGACGGCGACACAAGGTTTTTCTGTTTCTCATCGACCAGCCCTTGCAATGCCATTTCCCTGGCGGATGATTCCAAGCTTGCACGTGCGGTAAGGACATTATCCCGAGGTGAACTCCGCGCTACGCCTCCCATGAGTGGTTTCTTCTCGCCTAATGTGCTGTCACCGGCTATGTCGCCTTCTCGTCGGGAGCCTCGCTGTTTTGAATCAGGAGCACTAGCCGCAAGCCGGGTCGACGCAATTACGTTTGACTGATGAAAATTCCATGGTGGTGTCGGATTTGAATCGGACCACAAGCCGACGCGCTGTCCGCGCGCATCCTGCTCCAATTGTTGGAGCACGGGATTAACTGATGAATCTTTCCGATACCAGCCTAAACCAGCACGCAAAACTTCGTTAGTTAACATTCGGTGGTGCGGCAACTCCACATCGGCGATAAGATGTTTCTCGCGATCCTGTCCATGAACAGTGAGTTTTACCAGTTGATTCATAGTGAGTTTCGAGACGTACTGTTTCGCCTCGGCACCATATGGCTGGTCTATATTCGGCGCATCAATTCCGTTGAGCCTCACTCTCATTGCTTGCCCGTCGCTGACCACATCAATAGTGTCTCCATCAACAATGGAGACTACCTTCCCTGCTAACTTAACCGACGTTGCCTCAGACGGAGCGCACAGCGAGCAGCCAACGGAAGCAGCTAGCGCGCTGACAATTAGCGAGCGACTTGAAACTACTTCAAACCCGGCTCTGTACCTGCTGCGAGCAACTGAAGTCCCACAAAGGGGTGCGGTCGCAGCCTTATAGCAATCTGATTCACTCATTTCATACAGGGATAGTTGGAGGAAGCACTTAGAGCTTCATGCCACAAATCGGAGTAAATTACTCCGATAATTCTAGCAACCAGGCTTTCTTATTGATTAAGGTCCACGCTGATCATATTTTGCCATCTGAGATCAACTGTCGCTATACGCAAAACAACGGCGTCAGTTGCTGACAGAAGTAATCAGATCGATATCGCTAACATGATCCGGCAGATCAGGTGAATCCAGTTCTCTAGGGTCAATGCCTGCGTACCACGTTGGTATAAAAAGCCGCGTATCCGCCAAATCAACGAACATTGGCGCAATAATCAACTTCTTGAACACACGCTTAAGTCTGACGTACTCTCTTCGCAGCCCATCAAGTTCATCGGCCATTTTATGGCGCGCCGCCTGAGCATAAATATAATCTTCCGCTCGATCGCGGTTCCAGCCTTGCTCCACCAGCGCATCTATCATATCTGGAAGCTTGCCGTCAACCTTCGTCATACCGCAATCATTGTGTCCAATCAGCGCAAGATGCCGCACTCCTTGCGACAGAATATAAGCAATACTGAATTCCGAGCCAATCAGCCTTCCGCTTGCCCGGCGTATGACATAAGCGTACATCCGCGGAATCGGAAGAGCATAGCGAAATTCCACACAGGTAGCTATCAGTAATTGCGGTTTTCCAGAACGCTCCTGAATCGGCTCGCCAAAATTTTCCGAGCGAATAAGTGCCTCTATCGGTGTCTCACGCCATTCTTCCGGAATGTCCTCAACGGACGATATACTGAGCAATCGTCCGGCGTAATGCCCGTCTTGGCGGACACTTTTTGGTAGAACCATGAGCAACCTCTTGCAACCGGGTATTCAAATGTGTCTCAACAACTTACTCTATTTCGCTTTCGACAATCTTTCCAGCAATAGTCAAATCGCCGAAATGGCGAATAGTTCTCGATTGGCAGAACTTTACCATGCTTAGCATTGGGCGTGAAAGCCCGATCAGCAAGACAAAGATCGCTATTGACTACGATGCCCAAGATGTGCTGGCGGTTGAGAATCAGTGCGCCGCCTGTTCACGGGTGGTATCTATCAGCAGTAAATATACCGTCTTGGTGCCAGGGGATTCGGAGCTCTGCGAAGATAAGGGGAGAACCAGGTGCGCAGACTTGCTCGACCGACCACCTGGACATCGGGGTTTTGATCACCCATATGCGTGGCACAGTTCAAATGCGGCTCGAATGAGGCAAGCATGAGAAAGGCATTCTTCCGTTACCCGGTGATTATTGCGGTCCTGCTATTTATCACTGCCGTTAGCGCATCTCTTGCAGCATCGACACCCAAAGAAGACGAGGTGGTCAAGCTAATTGAATCTGCGGCTATCCTGGCACCAGGCGAAAGGGTTCTGGTACGCGTACGCGTGGCAGAGATATCAGTTAATGCATATATCAATCCGAGCGCTCAAGATGTCGACAATGACTGCAAAATCGATGCAGTGCTGATAGCGCGCAAAATTTTCTCGAAATATACCAGTGTTGTGGCGAGAGTAAAGGTAAACTTCTATGAGCGAAAACGTCCGAATTTCGCAAGAATCATAAATGTAACGGCCGGCGATGTTTCATCATTTGCATCAGGCAACACAACTATGGCACAACTACTCGCCTCACTAGAGGTACGCAAAGAAACCGTCAAGACACCCTCCATAACGACCGCAACCAATGGCACTCCGTCGCCTTCGGCGGCTGTCACATTGAGCAGCGCTGGAACCTCAAACGATCTCGTTTACTATGTGCAACGCGACACCGGTCTCCGCCTGGCCTATCCCAGAGGATGGAAGTTGGAAGAGAAACCAGCAAGCGATGTTCTGGCATCATTCTCCTTTGGTGATGAAGAAGGTCGTTACGCCAGTGTTCTTTTGTCGGCGAACACAAAAATTCCGGGGGCAAGATTGGAACAGTACGCGCAGTTTGTCGACCAGCAATATCTTCATCAGCTCAGTGGCTGCCAGGTACATTCTGCAATCCCTGTCAAGTTCGGGAAGGCAAAAGACATTCAGGGATTGTGTCAGACCCTCACTTTCACGATGAATGGAACGAAAATGAAGCAGGAGGTCTATTACTTCTTAGACGGTGAAAAGCTATTTTCATTTCGCTGCACTGGCTCTGAAGCCCAATTTTCCGTGGCAAAACCGTGGTTCAACACAATCCTGCTAAGCATCAATGCCCCGACAACCGGAAGCGAGCGTTCAATTCGAAGCGATCCATCCAAGTCCACAGCAAGTAATAGTGACATATATCGCAGTCCGGTGGGTCATTTTTCGTTTCGGCATCCACCAGGGTGGGACATAAAGCAGTATCCGGAAAAGGACACCCTCGTAAAGATATCCGGAGCCGGTCCAAAGTTGCAGAATGGAGAATTCAGCCTTAGCGTAGTCGAGAATGTCCCCTCTGCTGATCTGGTAGAAATGCATGCCAACCAGGTGGAAGAATTCCTCCGAAAAGCAGTGAAGGATCATCGCCGTACCGGACGCAATCGGCTATACGCCGGAGCAGGTACAAATGTTGATGTGGTGCACGATACCTACGAATTCACTTACAACAATGTGCCAATAATTCAACACTTTGCATATATGTATTCGGACGGTAAAATATATGCACTCAGTTTCCTGGCCCCGGGATGGACGAAAGAAGACGCACGCCAACTATTTGATCAGGCGTTGAAAACCGTGTCGTTTTAGATCGAAACTTTCTTATGACCTGCTTTCTGCGATGACCAGGCCTGCACTACGCTCGATCAACTTGCTCCTGTTTCCCATGACCTCAGATTGGAAGATCGGTCCATCTCGATGGAAAGCGCAGCTCGAAAACGCCTTCCCCATTTCCGGTCGACCTAACCATTGGATAAGGACGCCATGTCACAAATTGTCCATAGGCTACGTTCGGGCACTCCGTTGGAAGTCCAAGAGCTTGAAACAAACCTGGAAGATTATTTTGCTTACTAAGCCGGGATGCGCAACTTTCTCGCCGAGCCGTTTTCCGCGTTGACTACTTTGTTGGTCGTCGCAGCAATGAAAGGGAAGCCAGAAGCAACTTAATAACTCCTAATACCAAGTATTCTATTTATTGTCTTCTTATCAGGTTCAAATGGATTCTTTGGATGTACTGGCAGCGGCAGCATGTGACTGCTGCCAAACGGGGTCGTGGTCGAAATTTTTTCGTTGTAAGCTTGTACGAGCAAAGTTTCAAGATTCAGAACGTCCAAAATGTTGTATGCAAGCAGAGTTTCCAAAGCCTTTTGATTCTTGTTTTTCTTGTAGTCGCGCCAGAGCAACACGGCAGCGTAGCCGTCAATCTCAGCTAGATCTTTCCTATCGACACCTAACTTCTTTTCACAGCCTTTCAAACCTCCTTTGTATCCAAGGCTATGCAAGATGTACCGCAAGTCGATATTTGGCTGGTTTACTCTGATGTTGAAATAGCGTTCTATGAACGGCACATCAAATGACTTTCCGTTGTATGTGACAAGGAGCTTGTACTTGTTTATGTCTGTCTTGAAATCGCTGAGATTCTCACCCTGCACATAGTGGAAAATTGATTTGCCGTCATAAAGTGCAATCGTTGTAATGATGTCGCTACGCTCGAGGCCGGTCGTTTCAATATCGAGATATGCTATCGAGTGGCGAAAATCGGGAAACAATCGCCAGTGAAGAGAAGGCGGGAGCTGCTCCGCGAAATATACTGGATCATCCTTTTCGATATGCTCCAGTGATTGCTCTATATGAGAAGAGACCGAGCCTGAGCGTTTGCGTTTTTGCGCAAAGTTGGTTTCGATCAATGAGTCCCAAGAATGGCAACCCGAGTCCCACAATTTTTGCTCGCGGGCGGCAGTGATACCGGGAACATGGCAGAATGTATTTTTCATCATATGGCCTGATATGGTATCAAGTTTGGAGAAGATCGAGAGCAATCAGCGCGGTATCGTTTGCTTGTTCAAATGGCACGGCCATAACACATCATGAGATTGCAAGACATATTGCCTAGACTTGGTCTAGACCGGTAACAACCCTCGGGTCCGATATACGCCAGGCTAATCGTAGAAGATTTTCATACTCGCGATAACTGGGAAACACTTCACAAGTAGAGTCGCACTCGGCCTGTCAGAAAGTTCAAATGTTTTCGATGAGCACGAATCTGCAATCAGGTTCTACTCATCGCCTTTATCCAATCTTAGAGATTCAAGAATGCTCTTTTCCTGCGAGCGATCGATGCGGGGAACATAGGTTCCTCTGCGGTGGCTCTGGGAAACAACACGTTTTATCTCGAGGGAATCTTCCGTCTCGCCGGACTTCGTCCGCAAAGTGAGTTCAGCACTCGCAGATGTAGTCGTGCGGAATAGCGAGTTTGGATACTGCGGCGGATAGCTGGTGAGCATAATATCGCCTGTACGAAGTAGCTTTTCCTCAGTGTTCGATTGCCACTTGCCGTCAATCTTCAGGTCGAGCCCTTTGACCGCGAGTCCCTTGTTTACAGCTGCTACCAGACTCTTGAAAGATTCCTCGCCGGCTGCAGCTGCCTTGCCGAACATCTCTTGAATCTGTTTGTTCTTACCACCATAGGAGAAATCCGATCCTTTCGCGATGATTGTGCCAATTCGCTTGCTGAATTCTTCGATTTCCTTTGCCGAGAGTGGCTTGGGCGCCTCAATATTCTCCTTCTCCTCTGGAGACAATCGTTCTTTCTCAGTAATTCTGTCGACCAGTTGTGCGGTACCACGTGCGTACAGGTCACTTGCGGCTTGAGACATGCTATCGGATGGTTCATCGTTGGAAGCCATTTCATCATCAAATTCGTCAATCTCTGACTGCTCAAAATTCTGCATCTAAGTCTTTCTCCTAAAATACTCCACAGAAAAACCAGACCACTAATGGTCCCCCTCACATAATTGTTGAAATCTCAACAACCTGGTTTCTCCGGCAAGAAACTGCCTTGCTGGAATCTATACAGAGCAAACATTTGCTAGACTCCATTTCGCAGAACTTAATACCCGGATCTCCGGATTATGCACCGATGATGGTCATGAATAAAAGTAGTTCAGCCCGACCACATAATGCATTGTTCGTAGTGTAGTCTGTCGGGGCGGGACAATTTTTTGTAGTGCAGTCGCTTTCGGACTCGATCGACAACAAAGACAAAACAAGCGCACCACCTTTGATAGCTTAAAAGCGATACCTTCGTATTGTTAAGCACTCTAGAAACCGGCAGGCAGTTGTTGCGCTCTAAAACGAGCCGCAATTGACTGACATTGACATTGTCCCCGAACTCAGCGATCTTGTAGAATTCATAGTGAATACAGACTTGCCTACTGTGACGACCTATCTCTAACCAAGGACCAGCAAAAAGCAAGACGTCCGTAACATCACGATAACCGGTTAATGGTGAAATGTTCAAACAAACTCTTGTCGCATTCGCTCTAGTAAGCTCTCTCTCGTTGCAGTGTTTCTTCCCGTGTACAACGATGGCTCAAAGCGTACTCTATAACAGCTTAGCCGAATCAGCCGACGCGGCATATGGTGGTGGAAGATATCGAGATGCAGAAACTCTCTTGCAGCGTCTGCGAGAGGTCGCTATAAACGGCGGTCTCAAAGGAATTTACCTTACACGGCCCAGTCTCAAGCTTGCAGACACATACAGAATTCTGGGAAAACTGACTCAGGCGGAGAAGTTGCTGACCGAAACATTGACCCTCACCGAACAACAGCTCGGGTCCGACCACGAAGATGTTTCGTTGATCCTCAGCGATCTCGCCTCCGTTGCTCAGGAACAAGGTCATTTCCTGGAAGCCGATCAGCTCCTGCGCACGGCACTGGCGAATGGCGAGAAGAAACCGGGTAAGGACAATGCCGTTCTCAATGCCGTCCTCAACAGACAACTGGGACTTTACATTGCCGAGGGCAAATTTCAAAACGCTCAGCAGGTGCTGCAGCGAATAAAAAGTGAACTGGAAAATGCGGGCAAACAGAAGACCTTTGACTACGCCTATGCGTTATACATGGGCGGCTATTTAACTGAAACCAAAGGTAAGTTCGAAGAAGCAAGTGCAATTTATGAACAAGCACTGGCGCTTACGGCCTTATCTCTAGGCAAGCAACATCCCACTTACGGTGAATTGCTAACTACCACTGCAACGGCCTATCGCGCGGCCAGCAATTACTCGCGAGCCGAGGCGGTTCTAAAAGAAGGTCTTGCAATTCTGCAGGGAACCGGTCAAGGAGATCATCCCAACATCGCAAAAGCACTGATGTTGCTATCTGATGTCTACTGTGACGAAGGAAAGTATACTTTAGCGGAAGAGTTTGGCAAGAAGTCCCTCGAAATGAGCCAGCGAGTACTTGGAGATGAGGCACCCGATACGGCAAGTTCCAAAGGCTCGTTATCTCGCGTTTACCGCTATCAGGCTAAATACAAGGAAGCCGAAACATTGTGCCGGCAAAGTATCGAAGTTCTGACGAAAATCGGCGGTCCTCATTTTTTCGCCCTGGCGAATGGCTTTAATGAACTTGGACAGATACTTGAAGATGAGGGACGGCTCGAAGAGGCAGAGAACATCTTTAAGCAGTCAATGGCGATCGTGCAAGAGAATCTCGGCGTTGATCATCCAGACATGGCAGAGATAACGCATTCTCTGGCACATCTCTACCTACAAGAGAAACGCTTTACTGATGCAGAACCACTATTGAAACAATCTCTTCAGGCATCCATCAAGTTGCTCGGTAAAGATCAGTCTGCAGTCTCCACCAATTTTCATGACCTCGCGGAATTATATTTGAACGAAAAAAAACTATCGGATTCGGAAACTAATTTGCGTGAAGCATTGGCGATAGATGAAAAAATATTCGGGGCATCCAGCGCACGAGTGGCAGCCGATCTGGAATTACTAACCCGCATTCTGCAGGCACAAAATAAGACCGACGCCGCCAGGCAATCGTCTGATCGAGTTTCGTCCATTGAAAAGAATCTGCCAGGTTCACGCTATCTGCGAAAAGCTGACACAGCGGACAGTTTATTATCAACACCAGATCGAAAGCAAGCAGTGCGCCCTGTGGCGGACAAATGGGCTCTGTTAGTTGGCATAAGCAACTTTAAGGATCCCTCCATAGACCTGAAGTATGCGGCAAAAGATGCCACCGACTTCAAAAATTTCTTGATCAAAGAAGAACATTTCAAACCGGATCATGTACTGCTACTTACTGATCAGGCTGCAACGCGAGAGCAGATAGTTTCAAAACTTGGTGACGGGTGGCTCGGTAAGCTGGCAAAACCAGACGACCTCGTCGTCATTTACGTTTCCAGCCACGGAAGTTCGTCACGAGACGAGGTCGGGGTAAATTTTCTTGTCGCGCACGATACAACCAAAAACAGTCTGCTTGCCACCGGAATTCCAATGCAGTGGTTAACGAAGATTGTAAAGGAAGAAGTGCACTCCGACAGAACCGTTCTCATACTGGATGTCTGCCATAGCGCGGCTGCAGCAGATGATGCTAATCCTAAACCGACTGCAAAGTCCGCCGGGGGCACCGATTTAGATGGCGGGAAAGACCTTACGTACAAAAGGCAGCCTCGAGAAGATGGTATCAACCCGGACAATTTGAATCTGGGCGCAGGGCAGATTGTTCTCTGCTCAAGCCTTGCAGATCAGATCTCATGGGAATCGAAGAATTATTCGAACAGCGTTTTCACTCGCCGACTCATCGAAGCGCTCAGAACCAAGGGCGATGAAACAAGTCTGCACGACGCTTATCAATACCTGAAAACTACTGTTCAATCAGAGGTACTGCGAGACAGAGGAGAACTGCAAACACCGCTACTGGCAGCGAAGAACTGGACCGGCGGCGATCCCGTCTTGTCCGCTCAGCCGGCCAATCCGCACGCAGTCTCCCGCTCTAACTAGACAAAACCACCAGTTGATACCGGGCGTTTCGCCAGTCATGAATATAACAATTCGATTAGTCGCTCCGCTGCGGGGAATATTGGACGGAGGTTGCAGGCGGTAAAACATAGTGCGCGGTATGAACAAAATAGCCAGTGCCCTATCAGACTTCAGCCTTGTTTTCAGGCATGAACTCACATTTTGCCTCAGAAACAAACGCTGCATTATGGAGGCAGTACTCGTTCCACTCATCTTGTTCGGCACGACGATGATGCTCGCTGTGAGTACTCACGAACAAATGACCCACAACCCGCGAGTTGCTCTTGTTATAAGCCCTACCTCCGCCGTGCGGAAGAATCTGATCGAGTCCATTCGAAAGTGCCCTGATCTGCAGATCATCGAAAGCAAAGACCCGGCAAAAGACCTCGAGAACCGGAACATCGAAGCTATTATTGATGCGCCTCAGGATAATAGTGAGCTGAACGTGTATTTATCAGCAACTGAGGCTGGCGGGTGGAGTGGACTCAACAAGATAGAGAGCGCGTTGATTGTCGCTCGCAATGAAGCATGGCTGAAATCTTCAGGACGGTCGAAATTTTCGAAACGGGAAACTGAGGCATTACGGCTGGAAACGAAACCGCTTACCTCATCTAATTCAACGATAGTGGAGGCAATTCTTATTTGCGTCGGGCTCATTCTCTATCGAACTGCATTCTCGACGGGTTTTGCGGCACAACTTTTATGGGACAAGGAGTCCTCAAACAAGAGTCTCACTAATATACTCATGACGCCGGTAAATCGGCTCGCGTTTGTCGCCGCAAAGTGCATGATGATGACCATGCTATCTTTAGGCAGTGTAATCGTTTTTCAAATAGCATTTGCAATTTTTTTGTTGGTCATCGTTCTGATGAGTGCACAGCCCGCAATCCACACATCAGGCGAAATGGCTTCATCATTCAAGGGTCTGGCAACCATTTCCTGGACGACATTCTTGTTGGTTTTCGTTTTTACGTGTTTTATGTTCGGGCTATACTGCGCTCAGATAGCTTTGATGGCCGTAACTATGCTCAGACCCAAGCAACTAGCCATGTTTTTGACTTATATTTATCTTGGGCTTTGTGTTCCTTTGATCGTTGGAGCTTTGCCCTGGGCTAAACTGGACTCCACGACTCAATTTATTCCAGTGTTCAACCTCATCGTTATGCTGAAGTCAATTCTCCAAGGCACGTTCCAGTGGCAGCAAGGACTGGTTGTGACGGCTGTCTCGCTTCTCCTGGTAGGAATCTGCGGTTGGCTGAGCGTTAAGACTATTAGCACTCAAAAATTCATCTTGCAATCTTTAGAAGAATGAGGAATCTGTCAATCGCATGAGCATATCAGTAAAAAGTCTGGTAAAGGAATTTGCAGACAAGAAACACGGCACTGTGAGGGCTGTGCAGAACGTCAGTTTCGAATGCAACTCAGGAAAGATATTCGGACTATTGGGTCTCAATGGCGCAGGCAAGACCACGATACTGCGAATTATCTGCACTGTACTAAAGGCGCAATCCGGGCAAGTGACAGTAGATGGATACGACGTAAATACCCATGCTAACGAAGTACGAAAGCGCATTGGTTTTCTGCCCGCCGAGTCAGGGGTTTACAGCTATTTTACCCCACGGGAAATATTGTCCTACTATGCCCGATTATGCAAATATCCCGAAGAGAAGGTGGAATCTCGAGTCAGCAAGCTGATTTCTCTTTTAGATATCGACGAATTCGCTGATAAGTACGCAAAAGGCTTATCTTCCGGCATGCGTCAAAAGGTCTGCCTGGCCAGATCGATAGTGCATGATCCCCCCGTCATAATTTTCGATGAGCCAACCAATAGTCTCGACGTTCTCACTCGTGTTTCCGTTCATGATTTTATCCGCGAGCAAAGAGATGCTGGCAAAAGCATCGTCCTGTCCACCCATATCATGTCTGAAGCCGAAAAATTATGCGATCAAATTGGCATTTTGCATAGCGGAAAACTACTGGCGCTTGGAACATTGGACGAATTGCGGCAGGAATCTGGAAAACAAAGTCTTGAAGACATCTTTATCTGGTGCGTGAGGAAAGACCGAAATGCATTGGAGTGAAATTAAGAACGTTCTGTTCCCAAATTTAAGAGACACCTCTCGCCAATGGCGGTCACTGTGCATGTTGCCTGTCTTTTTCGCTGCCGGGCTTTTTTTTGAGACCGAAAAAACTCAACTGCGAAGTCTAACCACAGGCGAGCAATCTCGAACTAAGATTGCATTCACAAGATCCAATCCTGTTCTTCTAAAACTCTTTGATCCGAAGGAATTCGAAATTGTCTCACTCGATAACGGCGATCCGTTGAAGTCTATAAATAAGGGCGACCTGGACATGCTTGTCGAAGTGCCGCCGGAACTGGAAACGCTCACCCCGGGGTTACCGCTCAATCACACCCCGCAGAACACCGCAAAAGAAGATAAAGATTCGCCCGGCGGTTCTCTCATTGCCAAAGATGTGAAACCTTCGCCAACTTCGCCTCATTCCCTTCAGAACAATATTCCTGCATCGCAACTAACAAATCACCCTGGCGATGTAAGGACTCACGACATCGTGGCACCAGATTCTCAATCGGTGCCGACGATAACGCTGCATTACGATTCAGGGAAAACCGGTGCAGATAAGGCTGAAACGGCAGTGCGAACCCGTATAACAACGTTCAGGGAAATGCTGCGCAATGAATGGCGGATTTCAGCCGGAATTCGTGATCGTTGGAGCATTCATTGGCAACACCCCCTCGCATCGAAATCAAAAGACAAAGACAAACCGGCGACGCTTTTCTCACAAGCGCAGGCGATCACCATGTGGACAGCGTTTGCTATTTCCTGGTTTAGCGGCATTTTTGCTTGCGGGCTGATGGCCGAAGAACAGCAAAAATCAACCCTGATATTACTGCTCATTTCACCTACATCCAAGAGCAGCATAATTGCAGCGAATTTTCTCTTTGCTCTGTGCTGCGCAGTTTTTTGCCTGATCGTAGGATTAGTATTGAATGCAAACGGGCTTGCCTCGCTGGCCCCTCAGTCAGCCATTCCAGGGCTCTCGGTATTCGGTTTTTTTCTGTCTTCTATTCCGTTCGTTGTGCTGACAACAAGCATCGGAGTTTACGCATCTACCTACATTCGGCATCGATGGCAACCTGGCTTAATCGATGGACTTCTTGCCGGCGCCGCAAGTGCATTTTGTTCGATAATCTACCTGCCATCATATTCGCTACCATCATGGATTTACATCGTTCCGCTAAGTGGCACCGCAGTCACCATGCTAAATTCAGCACTTGGTTCATTTGATGTCGGTGGATTTCTGATTTCTGCCGGTGGGTCTGCAATCTGTAGTGTTTTGTTCCTGCGAGCGGCAGTGGCGCGACTAAGTAGCGGAGTAATGCTCGACGGCGTAGCTACGAAAGCCGGGGCTTGATCATTTTTCATGGTTGATCTCGGCCTAATTCTGATTTTGTGCTAAACTTTGCCAATTCTTTCCAGATGGAATCACTTTAGATCCATTCTACTCGCGACAAGAGACAAGGCTTTGCCTGTCTTTATCGTCTTGGCACCTCACGCACGATCACTCACCACACGTGAGCGCTTAATCGCAGCACCACTTTAGATTAAAAGGAGAGCTCGGAAATGGGTTGGTTCGATAGATTATTCAAACATGCGCCTGCAACTCCACCGCAACAGCAGCAGCAGGCGCCTCAACAAACACAGGCAGCAGCGCAGGCAACGCAGACTCAGATTCCACCCGAGCGGGTCGGACTGCATGGCGAATATGACCAGAGCGGTTTAGCCAAACGGGTAGCTCAAGCTTTTGATGCAGAACCGGATCTGGCCGACAACGAGCGAGTTTGGATTGCTCAAACTGGAAGCATAGTTGTGATCAAAGGCGACGTTCCAAATCAATATGAACTGAACAAAATGATCAACATCGCACAAAAGGTATCCGGCGCCACCGGCGTCGATATCACGCAGTGTAAGGTGATTGGCTAGTTCAAATCTAAATTGACCGACGGAAACACGATTAGCGTTGCCACTGATTTAAACGATGAGTTGAGCGAACGCAAAGAAGCCGCCTTTAAAGTCGTAGCCTGACGAGAGTTGCTGAGGCAATCTCCCCGACAGGCTACGATGTTTTTTGTGTCTGCTGCTCAGGTAAGCACTGGACTCCTTAAGATGGTATGTAAGCAACCTTGCGTTGTCAAAATAACATGACCTGTTTCTAAACTATCATGACGTCTCTTTATCAATCCATTTACCAGTATGACGAGGCTCATAATTTTCCAACAAATCTAACAAGGACTCCGCGTTGTCTTCATGAAGCACAATGGAGCCGATCGCTGGATTAATGAACTGCTCGCTAACTGAATGGCTGAATTGGACCAGAAGTGGATCATAGTATGAGGCTACATTGAGTAACCCGCACGGCTTTCTGTGTAATCCTAACTGAGCCCAGGTTACGATCTCGCAAAACTCTTCAAGCGTACCAAACCCTCCAGGCATGGCGATGAATGCGTCAGAAAGTTCTTCCATCATCGCCTTTCTTTGATGCATTGAGTCCACTATGTGCAACTCGGTTAGCGATAAGTGACCGATTTCCTTCTCCATAAGCATGTGGGGTATCACGCCCACAACCTCACCGCCAGCGGCAAGCATTTCATCAGCGATAACTCCCATTAGTCCAACCAGCGCTCCGCCGTATACCAGACCATAGTTCCTTTTCACCATTGCTTTGGCCAACTCCCTCGCGGCAGATGCATACTCTGGCCGAACCCCCATGCTAGACCCGCAAAAAACACAGATCCGTCTTATTTTGTTGACGCTCATTTGCTTGTTACTCTTTCTTCTGATGGGCTCCCGCAAACGCGGCAAGAAACTGGTGTGAAGATTTGAACTAGAATCGGAATCTGCGGCGCAGATGGGCGCGAGAGCTAATCGTTAGACGCATCGCCTGAATCGAGCTCCCGGGACACTGCCCGAGCGGCATTGTCGCAATCACGATTTTATCCGAAGTATTGGGTAATTTCGCCTGCGAATCTTAATAAGGCAAATCCAACGAATTACCCTGGTTAAATGACATAGTGA
>JAKFUT010000107.1 GCA_021732565.1 Candidatus Obscuribacterales bacterium | reverse complement strand
TTCCAAGCACTACAACATCTACGACCGCCCCATAGATCGGTTGAAAGAGTTCGTCTTGCGAAATAGTCGCAGCTATCATCGTGAGTTTCGGGCGTTGACCGATATTAATCTTACATTTGAAAGCGGCACCATGACAGCGTTGCTCGGTCCAAATGGATGCGGCAAATCAACCATGCTGCAAATAATTGCTGGCGTGCTTCAGCCTTCTAGCGGATCGGTGAAAGTAACCGGCCGGGTCACTGCCATTCTCGAGCTTGGCGCCGGCTTCCAGCTTGAATATACCGGCAGAGAAAACGCCATTCTTTATGGGCTGATTCTCGGCATATCGCAAGAAGAAATGCACTCGCGTATGCACGAAATCGCCGAGTTTGCCGAGATTGGAGACTTCCTTGATCAACCGGTGAAGACCTACTCTAGCGGAATGGTAGTGCGCTTAGCCTATGCCTGCGCCACGGTGGTAGATCCCGATATTCTCCTGGTAGATGAAGCTCTGGCGGTGGGTGATATTCGGTTCCAAAATCGTTGTCTGGAAAAAGTTTACGAGCTTCGCTGTAAAGGAAAGACAATCATATTTGTTACTCACGAGACCACGGTGGTGGAGTGGTATTGCCATCGAGCAGTGGTAATGAACGGTGGGCGTGTGCTTGCTGACGGGCCTGTGAAAGAAATGCTTCCTCTATATAGGCGGCTGATGGACGATCCGACAGCGATTGCGCCGAAAGTTTTCACGGCACCGGGCGTAGTGTCCTGATAAGCAACCGTGTTTGTGGAGTTGCCGACCGCCGTCCCCAAGCTGCTCCCGTTTGAACTGATAAGCAAGAGCACTGCTGGTTTGTTAATATCCGTGGACTTATAGACTGGGACGCGCGGAGAAGTTTTTGTCTGCTTGTTTGGATTGTGAATTGCACAGAACGAGTTGGCAGCACTTCCTCGGGCCTCACCAGATATGGTGAACAAATTGTGTGGACAAGTGGGTCAATGACGAGGCCGGGCGCACGTCCACGCTGATGGCGAGCTGCTGTAGAGCTCCTAACAGCGGTGGCATTCATGCGGATTGTGTAGCTGTTTGCCGGGGAACCTGGAAGCGTTGCCTCCGTCTGTGGTGATAGATCGGCCACCCGTCTGTCTATTAATCTCCTTCCAAGCGCGCCTTCCTGACCATACCTTCACATGACCATGCCTCCATATGTAGTGAGCGAAAAAAAAGAATTTTTCTAGACTTCTGAAGGCGCTCGGGGCGGAAACCCTTGTGGTTCAGACGTTATGCGTCTTCAGTCGCCGTTTGCAACCGCATGAGTGTGTATTGACGGTCTTTGGGATTTGGTTAACATGGATGTATACGCTCTGAATGTGAGTGGTATAGACGAGGCACGTCCGCTGGAAGATCTAACCGTCATACCGTAGATACTCATCGACCGATTTGACACCAGAGTAGAAAAACCGCATCCTACAAATTGATTGCCCGATGGAGGTCCCCCGCCAATGGAGTCCTTTGACCTGATTGAGTTCCAGCAACGAGCTCGAACTACAGCTGATCCAAAAAAGCTATTCGAACTCTGGGAGGACTGCTGCCGACGTTATGAACGAAGCGAAATCGGCCGTTATGAGCTTGACGAAATGAAAGACGTAATTTGGCCATCGCTGCAAGCGTTAGCTTCCTTGCGCCGAATTATCAACGAGCAGCCAGTAGATGAGACATCTAAACCTGCTCGCAGGCGCAAAATTTCCTAACTTGCCAGCTTTTGAATTGAAACGAGTTGAGCGCGTCCTGGCGCTAAACGGCGCGGACGAGGCATGAGCTGCAGGGAGCGCTTGCAATTAGTACGGTGCTGGCCGCGGCCATGCGTACCGGGTTCAAGAAGTTCTGGCTCAATTCACTCAAGCCAATGCGGACGCGAGAGAAACAATCACCACCACAGCGGAATAATGAGAGGCAGCCGCGCAGCCGGCTTGATCTCCCTCCGCTGGTTGCCTGAGTGTTGAGCTAGTTTTCTTGAATCGGGCAGGTGATGAGGCATCTAACTGGTACCACTGGTCCCGGTTCCAATCGTTGCGATCGTCCTGCGTGCAGATGTGCGATTACTCGATTGAAGACTTTGAGATGAAACCCCCTCAGATTCTCCGTATATATGGCGCACTGATCCGGAAGTCTCAGCGGCGCACAATTTCTGTGCTCCTCTAGGGATTCAAGTCGTTTGTGCCTTTTTCCGACTGTGGCGGTGCTGAGAGCGCTTCAACGATGAAGTTGGTAAGCAATGCCTGTCTCAGACTGATTCCAATTTCCGGCACCGGGTCTGGCAATGTATTGGCTCTAAATGAATCAGCATTATTATCGTAGTGGCTGATGATGTGCAAAACCTTACCGCGACCGAAAGAAAAAAGTGTGGCGAGAGCCCCCGCATAAGAGCGATCTGGATATGCAAGCGCATTAACATCGATAGCTCCCAGTCTGGAACTGCGAACCAAGACTCGAACACGTTGGGGGTTGAGTACCTTTATTTGCTGGCTGCCTCTATCGAGCTTCCACGTTGACCGGCGCACAGGAACGCCGTTAAACAACACCGGGTCGGGATCAAGCACATAGGCATCGGTAATTGTGTTTCCGGTCTTTTCGCCGCTCCAGCAGATGAATCCCGGGAAGGCCCTTGCTGTAGTATTCTCCAGAGCCCAGTCTGTCGTGATCAGATAACCGCCTCGTCCCACGAAATCTCTTATACGCTGCAGAGCTTCACGGGGAATCTCGCCGGCACAATTGATTATTATCACTCGCACTCCGTCCAAGGGAATGGTGCGGAGGTCCTTCTCTCTAATGCTAGTGTGGCGAATTCCGAATGCTCGCATTGGTTTGCTCGAATCGTCCCACTGTCCCTTTACATTCAAGATCAGTCCCGGTTGATTCTTTTCCACCGAGAGAGCAAATTGTGGATGCGTCTTGTCAATCCAGGCTTTGAATACGGCGGGAGGCGCTTGAGCGTTGACAGGCGCATTATTGAGAAATGCCTCAACTCCCCCGTCTATTCGAGATAGTTGACGCTCTTTTTGGGCTGCTGCGGCCTGTAGCACCGAGATGGTGGGGGGTGGGTCTGGCGCGACTGTCCGAATCTTGCTCGCTCCTCCTTGCAACATGGTTCCCCCGCCAGGCTGCGTGGAGACGCGAACACTGGTTTGGGGCAGGTCGCGAGGTGGCGCCATGGGGGGCATGCCGTCGCTTGGCCGCGCTCGTTCCTCTTCCCAGTCAGAAGCCTGAGAGGAGCCAGCATAGAGAGTGCCAGACACCATGGCCAGGCTCAATAAAAACGCCAGGGAAAGTTTTCGCAAGGAGTAAATCTCTTGGTTAGGCAAAAAAATTATGACATCCAAGACGTCAAACTTGCCCCATAGTTCCGATAATTCCAAAAGGTCCCAAAATTTTGTCGACAGAATCCAACTATCCGAATTTTGTGGTTTCACCTGTCCGAGGAGATTGTCGCAGTGAGCCGAGCGTGCTGAAGTGGCCTCCAGCGAAGAGGATGTAGCGAGACATTGTCCTCTACAGGCGGATATAATGTACCAACCCTGTATTTACCGGGCGCTTGACTACCCGGGCGAGCAATGCAGGGATTCTCCCGGGGAACCCAAGCGAGGACTCACCGGGTTTGAGCAGCACGCAAAACTTCTGGACGGTCTAACTCCGAACCGGGCGAATTCGAGGGAAGACTCATACCTTTTGAGCAACTGCCTGATCAAAAAGCGAAAGTCACGAAATTCCACCCGGGCCGCTGACCCGGGACACCCGCCCCGCTTTTGGAGTGGGTTTATCGGATAAATGAGATGTATGGACTACTAAAATCCTGTACTTGCTCAAACCCGCGTGATGAGAGGGAAGCCCGGCGGCTGGCATATTGCGGTACTTGCAAAACTCTGGGAACTCTATTCGGTCATAAATCGCGTCTGCTCCTTAATCACGACATCGTCTTTCTGGCGGAGTTGCTCTTAGCGCTACGTGGTGGCACGGCCAGGACCAGACTGGAGTCAGTCGATGGCGAACTCTTACCCCCGAAGAGCAGCGATGATGCATTTGTTGAGCTAGAGGAAAGGCGTGATCAATCGGTGAAGAAGGCGAAACCGTCGCCTGCGTATCGCTCTTATCACTGTATGGCATTGCCGGAGTTGGCCGACATTCCACTTGAACTGGAAATTGCCGCTTCCATGAATGTTCTACTGACAGAGTTCAAAGTGCGTGACCAGCTAATTGATGCTCCCGGGCTCAAATGGAAAATTGCCAACAGGATCTTCTCGGGTGATTTTGCTTCAGCTGCACGGATACTAGAAAAACACGATTTCCCGCTGAGCGAGGCGTTTGAGTGGCTGTCAAAACAGGTTCGCATCGAACGAATTGCCGATCGCAAGGGTGTGGAAGACCATCACCGCGAAAACTTTGAACCCTTTTCTGATGGCATATCTCGGGGAGAACGGCGACGAGCGCCCTTCGACTTTGGACTTCTACACAAGCTGTGTGAACCAACCGCAATGGTTACAGGGTTGTTCTTTCAGCAAGCCGGAAACGCATCGCGACGCAATTCCTCCCGGGAAGTCACAAGAGCTGCCCGGAGCGCTGACCTCCGCCTTGATGGTTCGGGGATAGTAGATCAATGGTTGCCGGCTACGCAGCTTGCCGGTGGACATGACGGCGAATGTCTCTTTGAAATCGGGTTTAACTTCGGTTGTCTTGTCTATATTCTTGATGCCCTGGAAGACTACGACGAGGATCAAAAGAAAGGACAATTTAACGCCCTGTCGTCGTGTTTTTCGCTAGAGCGTGGACCTCTTACGGTAGCTGCGAAAACGGGGGCCATCGCGGAAATAAAAATACATCTGGGCCGAATAATTCGCGCAATCGAGCAATTGCCCCTCGATGAAACGGCCCGTGGAAGGTTCATTAGTCGGTTCAGATCAAACACGCAAGCCAGGTTGAGAAAGTTTTCTCAACGGACGGAGCGGGCGGGCTCTTGTAAGAGTGGCTCAAGTCCTCGTTGTGCTGCTGGTACCATATATAGTATTACTAAACGTAAGGCGGCCGGTACAGAACTTGTTGAGCGGATCGTGATTGCCAGCCCCAAGAGATTCGATGCGGTGCGGCGGTTCAGTCTCTCAATTTATTGTTTTCTCTTTGCCTTCTTGTTTCCCCGTGCGTCCGAAGCGGTTGAAAGCGTCAACGACTGTTTGGAAATGCCGTTTAATTTGATATTTCTGTCGAGCGCTGTCGGTAGCCTGGTAACCGATGTTTTGTATCCTTTCCGTCTTCTGGCGGTGGGACTGGGAGGACCTGCACCGGGTCCGGCTGGTCCGATTCCTGGAATGCCGGGCGGTGTGAATGTGGAAGAGATCGAAGAACGCCGACGCAAAGGAGAGGGCTGTTGCAATAACTGTAGTGACTGTTGCGACTGTGGTGATTGTGACTGTTGCGGATGTGGCTGCGCGGACTCCAGTTGTTGCGATGGCAAATCCTGCGATTGGAATTCTTGTGATTGTGGCCACTGTTGTCACGGTTGCGACTGCAGCGGTTGCGACTGCAGCGGTTGTGATTGCAGCGGTTGCGATTGTGGAGGGTGCGATTGTAATTGCTAGCGTGAGTTTAAACGTTACGGCTCTAACTTTTAATTTAAACAGAAAGAGATTCATTTAAGCCTGCGTACTGATAGTCTGAGCCGCCCGACTGATCGTCGAAACTCACCTGTCGGTCGAGTTCCATATCGTGTTGATCGAGGCCGTGTCAGGAATCCTGCCAATCCTCAGTAGCTGAATTCTGGCAGTAACTTGCGAAAAGGATTCCGCCAATCTGCAGGCTTCGGCGCCCTCCGCCAGCATTAATCAGCGCCGTGCAACGATAGATTCTGCGGACCATGCGCCGGTGAATGTGCGGCATTAAAACAATTGGCCTTTCGAAGAAAAAATTCGAATCGGTGAATCGCGACCAACTACTGTCTACGGTTTACATCCAGGGTTCGTATTCCGTCGGGAGTATAGAGTATGAGGTTGTTTCGCTCGCCCACGCCAAGATAATATGGTTGTCGGTTGCTTTCAAACGCTCGGTTTGCCGCGTCGACCAGCGACTGCACTCGACCGCCCTGGCGAATATGTTCTTGCACCATTGATCGTATAGCTGTTTCTTGGCCGAAACCTTCGGCACGTGCTATTTTTCTGGCAATTGTGGCGCCGGCTCGATCGACATTTTGCTCTACTTGAGCCATTGGCGCCACTGCTGCGGCTTTGTCATTCTTTTGTTCAGGTGCCATGCAGAAGTTGAAGGCATCCTCTCTTAACGCGTTACTGGAATCATCGGCTTCATCGTCCGGCTCTATTCTGGCTACTTCATCGTAAAAATCAAATGTCATGGTCTTGCTCCTCGTCCCTTGTCAAAGTGATACCATTTCCGGTCGTCGAGGGATACGAACAATTGCGATCAGTGCGGTGCACAATTGAGCAGCCACCGGGCGAGTCGACGTACCCGGGAGATCCACCATGCGACCAGGGCCCGGTTTTATGGATAAGCCACAAATTTGAAATCCTTCTGGTTTATGTTGTCTATGAAAGCTTGTAAGCGCTTCTGCGCGAACGAGCGTTGAGTGTATAAGGCGATTGGAGCTACAATTCAATTGTAAGCATTCGCTCGCGTTAGTCGCTCGTTGCGCTGAATGAGGTTCAATCGACCGACACTTTTGACCGGTGCATTGTATGGTGTTGCCTAAACGAACTGTCATGCTCACCATCTTCGGTGTGGTATTGAGCCTCGCGGGGCTTTTTACGGCAACGCTACTGTGGGTGGGGCGATGGCATATTCACATTCCTGTAGTTGCGAACTTTAGAATTGAGGAACGGACCTTTTCGCTGATGGAGAGCGCCACAGATCTCTTTCAAGATGCTGTACGCCACGATCGTGCAGGGGAAATTGAGCTGGCGTCGCAAGATTATGACTGTTGCTCTAAGTCCCTCAGCTTTCCTTCCATGAAAGCGGGCGAGCGCAAGGCAATTCGGGAGCTGGCGGACACCAGGCAAAACGCAAGACAGCAAGATTTCATTGATGAATTGATTTGCCACTCGCAGGTGTATTACTGGCCGAAAGAACGACTGCCTATCAGGGTCTATATTCCACCGCCGCGAGCGCGCGATGGATTCTCACAGGCGGATAAGCGGCTTATTTGTGATTGCTTGAACGAGTGGATGGCGGTGGTACCGGAGAGTCTTTGCTACAGACTGGTCTCAGATAAGGACCGAGCAGACATGGTGTTCACTCGCAAACGAGATAATCTCGAATTGGGCACATCTCAATTGCCGGTGGCCCACACGTCTCCGGTTTCGGAAGGACCACTGAACTGGCAGGTTGGCAAAATCGGAAAGGCCAAGATTTCTGTAGTGCAGCCCGATGGTGCATTCACCGCCAGGAATGTATTCCTTCATGAAATTGGGCATGCGCTGGGGCTCGCCGGGCATTCATGTAATGGGCAAGATGTGATGTTCCCTTACATAAACTATGATTCCCGCCGCTCGTTAACCCTGCGCGATAGAGAAACTATGGCATGCATCTATCGAGCACCGTCTCTAGAAGAGCTGGCGGAGAAGCAGTTGCGCAAGCTTGCTGGCAACGGCGATAAATATGCATTGTTTAGACTTGCCATGCACCTTCGATCTGCTGAGTCCGATTGTGAGGCAACGCGGCACTGCGTCTTTGATCTTGTGAAACGGGCAGCAGAAGCCAATCTGCCGGCCGCCCAAAATGTTCTAGGCTCAATGTTTGCCGCTGGTGAGGGAGTGCCTCGCGATGTGAGTCAGGCACTCTACTGGTGGAAGCTCGCTGCCGATCACGGCGATGATAGAGATGCTTGCCTCGCCCTGGCAAGAGTTTACCAGTTCGGGTACGGCGTAAAGTCCGACGCTGATCAGGCTGAACATTATTACCGGGCAGCGACGGAACTGGATTCGCCGGTGGCTGAGGTGGGGTACGCGGATTTCTTGTGCTATCTCAAAGGTGACCCGGAGAGTTACTTTCGGGCATTTCGATATTACACTCTGGCGGCGGAGTCATTCTCCTGTGAGGCCATGTGCCGGCTGGCACAGCTTCATACTAACTGTAATGCAATTCCGTTCAATCCAAAGGCGGCAAAATATTGGTCGGACAAAGCGTTCGCAACCATACAGAAATGCAAACCCGCTGACGCCGCCGGCTACTTTGAGCGTGGTGCGCTGTGGCATTCAATCCATCGTGATCGAGAGGCCATTACCGATTTTAACCGAGCAGAATATCTGCAGCCAGACTTTCCCGGACTCAAGTTCGCCCGAGCAAGATGCTATTACTCATTGTGCAATTTCGAAAGGGCAGAGAAGGACCTGGTAGAGGCTATTGCTACCAACCCTGACGATGTCGATATCGGTTTTTTGCAATGCATGAACCAATTTGGCCGGGGCAACTGGCCAGGCTGTTGCTCCGATAGTGCGGCGTTTCTGGCGCGGACGCCGGCACCGGACGGACGGCGGGTATATGCGATGTTGTATCTGGCTATGGCCTTCCGGGCGAGGGAAGATCACCAGTTTGAAAAGCGAATACTTGAAACCGCCTGTAGGGAGTGTGTTGAGGGCCAGTGGCCATGGCCGATTTTGACTTACTTGTCTGGAAAAATAAGTGGAGAAGAACTGGTACGAAGGAGCCAGGGCGATGACCAGCTCGCTGAGGCCAGGACAATCATCGGTGTCTGCCGAGGTTTATCAGGTGAGCGCGAAGGAGCGGTGAAGGATTTAACCCTGGTCCGCGATCGCGGTGATCCACGGTTTGTTCAATATCCAGTCGCCCTGGGTGTTTTGAACAATCTGGTGCATGGTAGTTTGCGGAGGAAAACTGCTGAAGCTGATTAAGTGAGCCTCAAGTAGCGTGCAAAGAAGAACAGAAGGAGGGTCACAGAGCTTATCATTTAGAGGTGTAGGCGATTCTAACGATCATGGGAATATCGAAAAGAGCACCAGAAGATGGAAAGTAGACTCTCCAATATAATGGAACTATCGTCGGGAGTACAATGCTGATGTCCAATCCGGCAAGAGATGGAACCGTAAGTATCGAGGAATACCTTGATACGGAAAGCCACTCACTCGTTCGTCATGAATACGTTGATGGACAATTGTTCGGGATGTCGGGCAGCAGCGCCGCGCACAATTTGATCGCCTTGAATCTCTATGTCCTCTTACGCAGTCATACTAAAGGGGCGGGATGCGCTGTGTTTGTGTCCGATATGAAGGTCAAGATCGATGCCACTAACAGCTTCTATTATCCAGATGTGCTTGTCACTTGCGATCGACCGGAGCCCACAGCGCGCTTTGTAAGCTCGCCGTTGCTCATTATTGAAGTCTTGTCTTCTTCGTCTTCTGAAATAGACGCAAGGCAGAAGTTACCCTCATACAGACATATCGATAGTTTGCGGGAATACGTAATTGTTGACCAGGATAAAAAGATGGCCGAGGTCTATTTGCGTGGCGACAGTGGATGGTCGATGCAGATGGTGAACTCCGGCGAGGATCTAGTTCTGGAGAGCCTTCCTTCCGGTCATTTTAGGGCAAGACTAGACACCATATATGATGAAGTGGGTGTCGATTAAAGGCTCTCGTTCAACGACCAGTCATACAAAATAAATTCCACCTTCGCTCGTTTTCCCTCGAACTGCTTCTGTACTTCAGGAGCTGCGAACGGCATCACAAACTCCTGCACAATCTCCTCATCCGCCGGGGGAGGGAAGACCGCTTTCCCGTCAACTCGTTTGACGAAATCCAGCGCGAACCAACGAAAGATTTTTGATACTTTGATTGTTTGCTGGTCCGGAAGAAATTGGAGGTGCTCCTCATTGTTCATGAATTCGGTGGTGTCTGCAGTGAGTCGTGCGTCGAGTCCTTTTGGAGTGTAAGCACGTGTGCTAAGTTTCGGGCCCCCTCGCGAAGCAGGAACCACTGCAAAATGAGTACGATAATCGGCAATTTCGCTGCGTAGAATCTGGTGTTTGATGGTGTAAAGATCGACGTCGCGGCCTGCGGCCTTCCATTTCACCGCTTTCCAGCAATCGGGGATCTGCCTCATGCTGTTTGCGGGATAATCCCGGTTATTTCCCTTTATCGGGTAATTGTCTAAGACGAGCTTGATCGCTAGCGCGTTGTAGGTGTTTAGCCAGAATGCTTTTCTCTCGTCCGGGGAGAAGTGCTCGTAGTCCTCAGGATTTACAGCTTTAAGCGCCTCAAGATAAAGATCAAATTTGCCTCTGTGCTCTTTCCAATCCTTATAGCGAACGCCGTCAGTTCGCACGTATTTCTTCAATTCGCCGGAGAATAGTCGATGCCCATGGTCGAACTCAGCTGCAGTGGCGGAAAGATTTCCAATAGCTGAAATTTGCAACAAAAACAATATTGTGACTATGGGAGCCGCTTTTCCTGGCGCACGCATTTTGCGATCTCATATCCTCCCGTTATTCCAGGTGTACCCCATGTGGATGAGGCCCTGCAGACCCTGATGATCCCTATTCAATTGCTGGCTCTACTGGTAGGCGGCTGTGTGATCCGTCGCATTTTGGTTCGTGCTGAGTATGTTTGCAAAGACACACTGCCACGCGAGTTGGTTCAGTCAGTTCGACTTTCAATGGTTGAAAGTCGGTGCCTGCATGGGAATTGTCGCACCATGGCTGAGATTTTGCTCGTCCGCAACGGCACCACCAGTAAGTGCCTGGTTGTAAGTCTAGAATGCATGGCTTCTTGTCGTACACCACCGGATCGCTCACTGTGTTTTCCTCATTTTGCCTTGTTCTTTGTCATTTTATCGATTAGCGGAGTTACCTCCGCCGCAGTGTATACGGGGCGCGAGCATCTTTGGTTGGCACAGGCAAATGCTGCCGGTTTGGGCATTTCCGGATACTCTACGTCGGAATTAGGCATTGGTCCTTCCTTGCGATCGAACCATTCTACGCGCTTATAGCTCACCGGGTACTTGTTTGCTTCTTGAAACAGCGTTTTTGCAACCGCATCTGATTTGGAACCAACGATGGTTACATGAGCCGGATCGTCGGAAAGCTCGCCGTCGCACAACAAGGTTCCGGCGACCAAAATCTGTCGCAGTCTTGCGATTTCCGGAGTGGCCAGATACCGCATGCAACTTTGTGCCATCGACTTATCTTCCTTCTTGCCGGAATAGTGATAAAGCAAGTTGGCATAACGGCACAAAGCGATGTTCTCTTCCAGCACGGGCTGCGGTTTTTGAAAAGTAGATTTGCCGGCATCCATGCTTACAAAACCAGCATGCGCCTTGTCGACGAAATGAGCATTAATGAAGTCTGCTGCCTGCTGTGAAGCGGCTAACCATTTACGTTCGCCTGTAGCTTCGTAAAGGCTCAGCAAGGCCCGACCCATATAGAGCGTGTCTCCCAGATAGGGACCGGCTCCGTCGCTGGCGTCATGTCTGAATCCACCGCCGGACAAAGAACGATTCTTCATGATCCATTCTGTCGCTTTGACCGCTTCGTCCAGATATTTCTTGTCGCCAGTGGCGCGGTATAGCCAGGTCAACCCGTTGATGGCCCATCCATTCTCCCGCGAGTAAATGTGTTTGTCGATGCGCGGAATGCCATGCTTCTTTCGTTCCGTATCGGACAGGGCGAAGTACCATTCGCTATGCTGCCCTTTCTTCACGTCGGCGTCCTGGCTTGTTAAGAAGGCTCCGTCGGGGCTCATTAGAAAAGTTCGCAGATACCGCTCAATGTCTTGAGCAGCCTTGAGAAATTTTGGATCTTTGAAATACAAATATCCTAAGGAGAAGATTTTTAAATTCTCCCCTTGCATTTGCATAATTTTCTCAAAGTGTTTGTGCTTCCAATCTCCATCTGTGGAGTACTGGTAGACTCCACCCCAGACCGGGTCGATCAAATTAATTTGACCGATCATGGTTTTTTTCGCCATTTGTGCTGCTTGCTGGTTGCCATCATGGGCGCGACCGAGGGCAAATTCGACGCTATCCCAATCGAGAAATTTGTGACCGAATCCCCAGGCACCTTCGTCGGGATCGAAGCCGTCGATGTGCTTTTTTAGCAATTCAGCGCGCAATTCTTTGGGCAAGACGGAGGCTGAGCTGTATTGAATTGCCGCCGGCTTTTTTGCGTCTTCCTCCGGTATCGGTTTAGCAATGAGCTTCTTCAGCAACTCTGTCATTTCGAGGGGACGAATAAAGCCCTGCCTCTTTGCTAATTCCTGCCCTTTGGAATCAAAGAATATGGTTGCCGGCCATCCATAATCGTCGTATCGGGTAGATAAGTCTGGCCGAGCATCCTGGTCTACTTTCACGCATATAAAATGATCGCGAAGTAGCTGTGCCACTTCCGGTTGTGAATACGTCTTTTCGTCCATAACATGGCACCAATGGCACCAGACCGCCTCAAGGTCGAGGATGACCAGCTTGTTCTCTTTTTTCGCTTGTTCAAAAAGATTATCAGTCCATGTGACCCACTTGAGACCCCCGACGTTGGAGTGTCCTTCACCCTCTGCCGATGCCTCCGTTTTGACAGGGGGCTTCTCTTTACTTTGGGCAGTCGGGTTCTCTGCATTGGATGCCAATGAAACGGTCAGGGCAAGCAGGAGCGAAAACACCAGTGCTGCCGGTTGTTTTCCGGTCAACTGCGGCCAGTAGCTTTTCATCGAGGACCTCCGTCATTCAACTGGTGCTTGTACACTCGTTGATCGCAGATCATAGCAGACCAATGCAAAGCCAGTTTGTGCTGGCGGTGCCTGGCCGAGCGTCTGCATCCGTCGGCAAAAGGATGTTTCTACCACGACTCAACTCGGTTACTCGGTTGCCACTGAGTGCAGGATTTCAAGAAATTGAGGAGCGTTGACGAACTAATGCTTCTTCTTTCCGTGCTTGGCCTTGCCTGGCGGAGGAGCAGATTTGCGGGGCGATTTCTTTGCGGTGGCGGACTTTGCTGCTTTATTCTTGCTGACGATAATCTTTCTGCCACCATTTTTCCTTGGGGTAGATTGCTTCGATTTACTTGTGGTGGGTACTTTGATTGGAGGCGTCGGCGCAGAATGGTGAAGCGCTGGCGGATGGTTGATAATGGCTGGAGCAGAGGGCGGTGGTTGCACTCCGATTGTCGATTGCTTGGGCACTTGCGGAGTTGTTGGCGTAGTGGCCGGGTGACTGGCAGTGGCTCTTGAATCGCGATCGCGTTCCCAGTCGCGCAGGGCCTGCACGCCCTTCTCAAATGTGGCCGCGTCGCTGTAGAAATTGTGAGCCCCGTCGTTGCGGGCTGGATTGCGGACATAGTAAATGTAGTCTGTATTGGCTGGATGCAGGGCTGCTTGCAGGCAGGAGAAACCCGGGGCACCAATGGGACCCGGTGGAAGACCGGTTACCTGTCGTGTGTTGTAAGGCGATTTTCGATCGATGTCGCTTTGATAAACCTTACCGTCATTTCGCCATTTTCCTGCCTGCTTAGAAGCGTAAACAATAGTGGAATCTAAGGCCAGGGGAATGCCCTTCTTCAAGCGGTTGTATATAACCGAGGAGACTATGGGGCGATCTCCCTCCAGCTTGGCTTCGGTTTCGATAAGAGACGCCACAGTTACCACTTGCTGCGCCGATAGACCAGCTTCTTTCGCTCTGTCGGCCAGCTTTCCTTTCCACACTTGTCTGAAGCGCGATACCATTTGCGATACCAGACCCTTTTGGGTCGTGTGAGCATCAATAAAGTACGTGTCGGGATAGAGAAAGCCTTCCAGGCTGGTAGCCTTTGGTGCAATGTCCTTAATTTCTGCGGTGTCGTTCAACAGTGCCAGTGCCTGCGCACTGTCGGTAAAATTGAGTCTGGGCGTGCGAGCCAGGGCGGTTGCGATGTCCCAGCGGCTCCATCCTTCAATCACAGTTACCTTTCCCAGCGCCTCTCCACCGGTCTCTAGTTTGCGCAGCGCCTGTATTGGCGATATGGGAGAACCGAATTTGTACGCCCCTGCTTTGATCAGCTTCCCTTCTCCGGTCAATTTCATATAAATGCGCAGTGGCAGTGACTGCTTGATGATGCCGTTCTCGGTCAGGCGGGCAATTGCAGCGTCGGGTGAAAAACCTGCGGGAATCTCAATCTCCCCGGTGAGGCTATGTGGTTCCGGCGTGTTCAGTCCTGTCCAAGCCCAATAAGTGGTTCCCCCGGCGGCAACCAGTGCCAGCAGGATGACTATAAGGAACGCCTGAACAATCAATTTTGTCATTGTTAATCGCTTTCCCAAGATTCTTGCAGAACACACGCACGATTTAGAAATCTTGACGGGGAGATGAACTAAGAAATAACGTAATCAACCATGGAACGAAAATGCTCTGGCAGTCGGTTAAACATCGTCCTGTAGATCACGGATTCTCTGTCAATCGCTCGGTCAAGTGCCAGGACACCATCCAGATGGTCTATTTCGTGTTGAACCAGCTCTGATTCCGATTGAGGCAAATGCTCCAGGGTTTGTGGGTTGCCATCAGTATCAAGGAATTTTACGCAGATGGAGGTGTGTCGTCGAACGCGCACGAGGAGGTCGGGGAAGCTCATGCAATCGTCCCACATGGTAAACGTTTCAGGGCTAATCCTGGTAATCACGGGATTCACCATGAAAAAGCCGCGGTGTTGCAGGTTGAACGCAATGACCCGGATGTTGAACCCTATCTGGGGTGCAGAAATCGCCCGCCCGAAATTGTGCTGCTGGCGAAAGTTGGAAAGAGTCTCAGCCAGCAAGTTACACTGACCTTTAAATTCGGCAGACTCCCAGTTGTTTACCGCCAGCGAAATTTCGCGTAACCGCGGGTCACCCAGTAGCAAAATCTCTGCTGACATTAGAAGTCTTGCTTGCACCCCTTGCAGTACCAGCGTTCCTCTGTAGTGTCTTTAGCTGCGGGCTTCTGGACAAAACGAGGATCCGTTTCAGCTGGAACTGGTCCATCGTAACCTGTGCCTTCGCCCAGGTGGATGGGGACAACTTTAAAATTATCGTGACATACAGGGCAGGCCGGACGCAGCCGTTGTCCAACTAGCTCGGTCTCCTGGCGGCTGTACTCGCTGCCAAGCTGGTTCTTGTCTATTTCTTCCTTATAGACAAGTGCTGCCTTGCTCTCCCACAATTTGGCAAGGCTCCGGTTCATTAATATTCGATAGACTCTGGCCATGTCTTTCATCACCACTGCTGAGCGAATATCGTATGCTCCTTGCTTCTCCAGAATGCCCAGCGCGGTTTTGTACAGATGCAGCGCAGGATGGTACCGCCCGTGATCGAGCTCCAAATTGGCCTGCTTGACTATAGGCTCCCATCGCTCAATGACGTGAGTTGCTCGCGCGACCGGGGTGAAGACTGTCACGGATATCGCGATTATAGCCGGAAACGCTATGATGGCAAGGCTTCGACCTGGCTGGGCATGGAGTGCTTTTGGGCTGGCATGGTGCATGTCGTTCTCTCAAGGTGGAACCGAAGGCTGCTTGTAATCTAGCAAACTAACGCGGGGGTGGTCCGCATAGTTGTCAGCGAGCACCTGAGGCAACGCTACTTTTGGTACAGCTCCGTACAGGCGGCGATATTATCTCGGATTTGTCAGCAGGAACCAAGGTTGATTTGTTCATTATTTTGATATCGGAATCGGATTTCGGGTTTGGTTGACAGGGTAAGTTAAACCAGGGATGTGTTGGAGGATGCTTATGGAAGAAGCTGAAAAAGATCTTCGGCTGGAGATCCTGAATAGTCTTTTGACAACTCCCCATCGCCAGCTCGAGCAAATAGCTGAGCTGCATGCACTGTTTGTCGCCCAAGACTCGCGGTTTTATGGACACCTTGCTGTCTGGTATCAAAAAAACGGAGATGTGAGGGATCACAAGGAAGTCTTTGTGGGTAATCTGCTGGTAAGTTCCCTTGAGGAGCATCGGGAAGCGGGCACGGTGCTTTTGAAAGAATTTCCACCGTATCAGGTGGCACGGGTGGTTGATTTTGCAAAAAAACAGCTGCATAAATTTCCCCGTAGTGCCCGCACTGCTGTGACGGAATACTTGCGCGAGCGCGAAAAAGATCCTGAATCCTTTGATAGAGCAGTCTTACGTGGACGAAGCGCCATGAAGCATCTTTACGCCACTCTCCGAATTAAGCCTGATCCGCGAGCTGAAGCTATTCTGTTCAAGAATGAGCCGCCCGCCGATAGTGTTTTGTATGCGTTGAAAAGCATGGCCAGGACCGATTCGCCTGACGAACAGGCGCGCTTGATTTTGGAGAACAAGATCCCGGCCATGATAGCAATAGGCGCAATCAAGAAGATGACACCACCGGTAGTGCGGGCGCTTATTGCCTGCATGACGCCGCAAGAGGTAATCAACAGCCTCAATTCGCTGAAACAGCGGGGCGCGCTGGAAGATCCTGAGACAAAGAAACTGATTGATGAGAAGCTCGACAAAGCGGCTAGCTCGAACAGGGTATCAGCATTCAAAGCCCTGAAGGCGGCCGAGATCACTATATTAGATGCGGAGACCACAAAGAAGCTCGATCGAGTTGCCAGTGAGCAAGTGAAGCGGAAAGGGAAGATTACTCGACCGACAGCTGTTCTGATTGATAAAAGTTCCAGTATGATGCTGGCGCTGGACGTCGGCAAACAAATTGCAGCTATGGTTTCTGCTGTTATTGAGAGTGAATTTGTTGTTTATACGTTTGACGAATTTGCAACGCGCATAAAGCCCTCCGGAAATGAACTGTCGGACTGGGAACGGTCGATGCAATTGGTGTTTCCCGGTGGGCCGAGCAGCCAGGGGTCGGCGCTGGAAGCGATGAGATTGGCGGATGAGTTCGTTGAACAAATAATAATGGTGACTGACGGCCATGAAAATTGTAAGCCGTACTTTGCGCCGACTTTCAAAGATTACTGCGATCAATTGAAAGCTAAACCACTGGTGGTGGTGGTAAACGTCGGTGAACCGAATGATTGGTTAGGCGAGCACCTGAGTAAGCACAATATTGAATCTGAGACATACAATTTTGCCGGAGACTATTATTCACTTCCCAATCTGATTCCTTTGCTGGCGCGGCCGTCTCGGTTTGATCTGTTGATCGAGATACTAGAAATAGATCTTCCGCGGCGTAAGTGGCCGGTTGGAGCCAGGGTTTAGTGAGGGCAAACTAGTGTGGAACATTTTCGGGCAAAAATCAGAAAAGTCTGGCGAGCAGGATAAATCGGCGCTCAACAAAGTAGATCTCTGCTTTGTAGTGGACAATACCGGCAGCATGGGAGCTTTCATTCAAGCCGCCAAGCAACGTCTTGTAGACGTGATGGAGAGACTCTCGCAGGAGAGCGGTATCAATTTGCATATCGGAATCGTGGCCTATCGCGATCATCCTCCCCAAGACAATACTTTCGTTACCAGGGTGCACGATTTGACCGGTGATCTGTCTAAGGCACACCAGGCGATCGCCGCCATGAAAGCAGACGGCGGCGGTGATTCGGCGGAGGCGGTTTATCAAGGGGTGTTTGACAGTGTGCACAAAATTAGTTGGCGACCTAACAGTTGTCGTTTTGTGGTGCTTGTGGGAGACGCGCCGCCCCATGGCTTTGCTGTTTGGTATAACGAGCGATTCAAACATAAGGCTCTCGAGGAGGGCGATGGCTGGCCGGACCGGTGCCCGAGCAACCTTGACCCCTATATTGTCGGGGCGGAGCTTGAGAGAAAAGGAATTACCTTGCATGCAATCTGTCAGGGGAAATCAAACGGGGCAAAGATGTCTTTCTCTTTGATCGCGGGTTCATCTGGTGGAAAGTGCATGAACATTGAAGGCGCAGACGAAGTGATCAAGCGAATTGTGGAAATGCTTCAGGCCGAATTTAAAGAACTGGAATTCGATCGCCAGGTGCTGGATGTTGTAGAAGCACACCGTGTGCTTGATTCGGAAAAGATTGGTGCAGAGTTAGGCGCCACCCGATTGCGTACTGCTGCCGCGCTGGCAAGACTTGGCAAACGAGGATTCTTCGCACACTGGACCGAGCCTTGCTGAGAGCCGCGGAAGCAGTTACCGATAGATAACAGTCTGTTTCTGAAAGCGCACTACGGAAGTTTGACCTGCTATCGGGATGTCGTTCGCGCTGGAGCGGAAGTTTTTGCGTTCCAGCGAAAATTTTCAGTTATGAGCAAAAAGTTCCGCTGGAGGACACCTTGGCAGCATGCGACGTTGCGGTTTCGCTCACTTTGCCTCTGGCTGGTGCACTACCTCGCTTAGGTTGTTTTGTATTTTTGACGCAAGTTGACGTGATGTTCCATTTCCGATCTTAGAAATTCAGGCAAATCCAAAGCTGCTGGTTCGCAGAATATAGAGACCTCTAGACGTTTTCCGTTGACGATCGCAACAATGTCATTACTTTCAAGTAAAGCGAAACGTTCAAACAACCCGTCTTGAGAATCAAATACGAGTGAATAGTCAAACCATTCTTGAACCAGCCGAATATCCTCTTCCGTTCCATTTGCAGAAAACCATTCTCGATTGGTAAGAGAGTGTTCGTTGTAAAGACACAGGTATTTGAGTGCAAATTCAGAGACAGAGTGGTTCTTTCCCAAAAATGCCGGACTTGTTGAATCGTATGTCTGGAATATGTCAACTGGTGGATCGTCCTCGGTCAACCGTGAGTTTGCAACGGACCAGAAAACATCACTCTCCCCTGATATTAGTATGACCGTCGCATCCGACGCGTTCGGGGCGTCGACGTTGTTCTCAATGGGGTCGAATGCTGGACAATCTCGTATGTACGGGGCATCTGATATTGCCGCATGTTCAACCAATGCCAGCCAACTGAAAATTGAATAGGAGAGTGAGCCGGCACAATTTTTGCGAGCCGCTTCCAGTAGCGGCCAGTTCTGGCATTCCGACTCCGATAAATCCAGTAACGGCGAGTCTTCCGGCATACACCATTTGTTGACGAATTTACGAATGGCAGCCCACCGCAGTTGAGCGTCAGATGGAAATTCTCCCCGAAAGATAGGTGTGTAGCTTAAAGACTTTGGCATGAACTGTTCACGTACCAATTGGTTTTAGAGCCATTTTAATTTTACTTCCACAAGCGCACACAAAGCATGAAATCGCCATTACATAAGTGACGAAGATGCAGGCTGGTCGTCGACTCCATCCAAAAGTCCAGATGAGTTTTTACATTCTGGCGCGACAAGAAGTCCTTGCCCGTCGCTTTGGAAAACCTCCTGTCGGATATCAATCTCGGATGGACACTTTCAGGTGTCACCTTTCAACAAAGGAGGCAGAGAGCGAGAGACGTTCAACTAGTTTGAATAGTAATAACACCAAAAGGCAAAAGGCAAATATTCAAAGAATGATGGAGACACCAAGCGTATCAACCTCCCGCTCTGACACTCCATTCCTGCACGCAGCAGGAATGGAGTGCCGTCTAGCACGCTTCGTAGCTAAAGCGCCCGCAGAGATCTTTTAGACCCACCACTGTCAGGCTTGCACTTCGCCCAGCTCGATGACCGAGGCCAGCACCATGCGGATCACCTCAACCATCCAGGGCAGATTGAGCGTGTCCACAGTGTCGCGCGTGCTGTGGTAGTTGGGGTTGAAACCCTCGTCAGTGAATTCTTCCGAGACAAGAACCGCTTTCCAGCGCTTATCGAGGAAGGGACCGTGGTCGCTGCGACCAGACACCGCATGGTTGTGCGTGTCCACGACGTTCAGCTTCAGCTTGTAGATGGCCGCGTTGCGCACCATCGACACCACGATCGAGTGGGAACCGTTGCGGTCCACGTCGTCATGAATGTCGACCCGGTCGCCCGGCAGACCGCAGTAGCCAACCATGTCGAGCTGAAGCATCCCGATCACGTTCGCCTTTGCCTTGGCAAGATCGGCGGCATAAGCCTCTGAGCCAAGCAAACCCTGCTCTTCGCCGCTAAAGTGGCAGAACCGAATGGTGCATCCGGCCTTCATGTTGATGATGGCCCGAACGATTTCGATCAGGGCCACTGTGCCCGAAGCATCGTCATCAGCACCGGGAGCCAGCGTTTCCGCGCTATTTGTCCAACCGGCGGTGGAGTCGATGTGGCTGCCCACAACCAGCACCCTGTCCGGCGTGACCTGGCCCGGAACTTCGGCGATGAAGTTGTAGAGGGTCCTTCGGCCAGCCTTGTAAGCGTGGCGTTCAAACCAGCGTTCGCCAACCTTGGCTTCCTTGCGAGGCTTGAAACCCATCGAGCGGTACAACTGCTCAAGCAGGTTCAAGGCGTGATCAAGGTCCTTGGAGTAGGAGTTACGGCTGGCGATGTGGACGGACTGCCCATTGATCGTGACATTGGTCACACCACTTAGCTGCTTGAGGAGCGTTTCTACCCGAGTGATGTCGACTGAAGCAAGCGCGGCCGCGACCCGGGGGTTAGGCGCAGGCAAGTTGGAAGTGTCAATGGGGGGCGTCGGCATGAGCCGTGTCCGCCGCACTTCCTCTCGGTCGAACTTGCAGTGGTCGTGTCGATACTTCTTACCGGAGGTACGCGCTTTCACGCGGAACCAGACGGTAAGGGTAACTGCGGCGCTGGCCGCAAGGAGAATCAGGGCAATGCCCGGACCTGAGGTAAGCATGTTAGCCTCGTTGGCTTTTGAGTTATGGGAACTGGTGGTTGAGGAAGAACCGTCCCGGTCGTAAACCAGGACATGCGCTAGCTCTGCAGGTTGTGGAGCCGGTTTCTTTGAATGACAACCGTATCAATCCTTTTCTCTTTACTGCAGAACGCGAAAGAGCCGAAGATGACCAGAGAGTAAGTGGTTTACGACTTCTAGCGCGTGAAATCCTTGATTGCGAAGTTAAAGAAAAAATTGAGACGAGGCAGCCTAAGATTTAGGGCTGCGGCAAGTCAAATCAGTCACGCCTCCAGTGATGTTTGTGAGAGCTTGACTGGAGCCCGTGTGTGATGTTTTTAGCACCTATAAACGGCGGGGGTTTCGGGGGCGGTTTATGGATGGTTCTTCAAATCCCCGCAAGGGGGATTGAAGGAGATTAACCCTGTAGCAAGACTGTATTCGCTGTAAACAGCGGCACGAGCTACGCTAAATGTGGCCAGCCTGTGTCCTTGGCTTCCAGGTAAGCAAACTGTTTTGCAGTTCTCCTAAGGCCAGGAGCGATAATCGCGTGAGCTCAAATTAGTAACGTCGCAAGCTAAACCTCAAACGTCTTAGCAGGATTCCGCAGGACGATTCCAAGACATGGGTCAGGTCTTTAGCCACTCCATTTTCGACGAGAGTGCTCCGGTGAGGTAAAACTCTTTAGCCGCATCCAATGCGTTGGCAAGCGAGACTATCATGTTCGATGGCAAAGGAGTTATCACTCCGCCTATGGTCATGTCCACCATATCCGTGTTGTCTTTGGATGGGTCGATGAGAACTGCCCCGCTTTCATCGAATTGGATGTATACGTGATAAAAGTCCCTGCCTCCACCGAGGCACATCACAACATCGTCTGGACCCGTTAGCGCCATACTTGAACGGCATGCCGAATCCAGGGATCGAATGGCCTGGTCAACCTCCTCCCAATCTGGAGATTGTATGGTTTCGCGGCGATTGACGTTCTGTTCGCCATACTGATCCACCGATAGTTCAACAACCGTCCAACTCATTCAATTTGCATCCAATCCTCAATCCTTCCAGGAATTTCTATATTACATCGGTGACGAGCAAGCTTAGATTGACCAGGAGCACCAAACACCAATGTGCGAGCCAGGGTCAACTGACAACCGAAAATGTTCATGGTAGGGTCGGTTCCGAGTGAGACGTGAAACAATAAAACGTCCCGTATTGTCCGCCCATTGCGGTTTCATTCGGGCGTTCTAGACGGGACCTGTTTAGCTCGACAATGAACTCTTGGGAGCAACTAAAGGAAGCTGTGGAAACCCTCGCCAACGGAGGGTTGGTGGCGTTTCCTACTGAGACGGTTTATGGACTTGGCGCGGATGCTTCCAACCCCGATGCAATGGAGCGGTTGTATAAGGTCAAGAATCGACCCGTTACACACCCCTCTATCGTTCATATAGGATCTGCTGATCAAATTGAAGATTGGTGCCTTGAAGTCCCACCTGCTGTTGAAATATTGGCTGGATTGTTCTGGCCGGGCCCCCTTACCATGGTATTGAAACGAGCTCCCGGCGTAATCGACGCTGTTACGGGCGGGCAGAACACCGTTGCGCTGCGAGTCCCGTCTCACCCGTTGGCGCAATCTTTGCTTCAGGCCTTTGGTCGAGGCATTGCCGCACCGTCCGCCAATCGGTTCGGAAACCTGAGCCCCACCTCTGCTGAGGATGTGAAGGCCGAGTTTGGCAATGAAATTATGGTGCTGGACGGCGGCTCCTGTCCCGTTGGAATTGAGTCGACTATAATAGACCTTTCAAGTGGAATTCCCCGAATTCTACGCCCCGGAATGATTCTTGAAGCCAGCATTACGGTTGCCCTTTCAGGGGTGGGCCTGCGTTGGCAAACCGCAGATGTTAATCTGCCGCCCCGAACACCTGGCAGCCTCCCTTCACATTATGCACCAGCTAAGCCGCTGAAACTTATTTCATCTCTAGAACTGGAGAACGAGCTAGCCCATATCATCCCGGGTGGACAGAAAGTAGCCGTGATGAGTTTCAAGAAACTATCCGACAACATTTTGCACCAGGTCATGTCAACTTCACCGGCAGTCTATGCTTTTGGTCTTTACAGGAGCTTGAGGCGCCTTGATAAGTCTGACGCTGATGTAATTGTGGTGGAGTGTCCGCCTTTGGAACTTGAATGGGAACCAATTCTAGACCGGCTAAAACGTGCGGCCGGTCCGCGAGATATAGAGGTGAAAGATGGCACTTGAGCCGCTAGTTGGAGTGGTGATGGGCAGCAAGTCCGATTGGGAAACCATGAAAAACACGGACGAGATATTGTCTCTATTTGGTGTGGCGCACGAATGCAAAGTGGTATCTGCTCATCGAACACCTGAGCGAATGCATCAATATGCCCGTGAGGCCGAGGGGCGCGGATTGAAAGTGATCATTGCCGGAGCCGGGGGGGCGGCTCACCTGCCTGGCATGATAGCCGCGCAGACAATACTGCCAGTATTGGGAGTCCCAGTGGAGAGTCATGCGCTCAAGGGCATCGACTCGCTACTTTCCATCGTTCAAATGCCCGCCGGCGTGCCCACTGGTACTCTTGCAATCGGGAGGGCTGGCGCCATAAACGCAGGTCTTTTAGCCATTTCTATTCTGGGAAACGAATTTCCCGAACTTAGAGAAAAGCTCAAGCAGTATAGAAAGACGCAAGAAGAGAAGATAGTGACGGAGACGTTAGGCTGATGAAAACAATTTTGCCGGGCTCAGTGATTGGTATTTTGGGTGGTGGCCAGCTAGGTCGCATGCTCGCCCTGTCTGCGCAGCAAATGGGCTATCGTGTGATCGCCTATACCACCGAGCACGACTCGCCTGTGTCGCAAGTTTGTGCCAAGACAATGGTTGGTGCGTTCGAAGATGTTGATGCCATGAGGTTGTTCGCACGAGAAGCCAATATTGTCACTCTGGAATTTGAAAACATACCAGCCACATCTTACAAAGTTGTCTCCGAAGAAACCCGGGTAGCGCCCTCTGTCCAGGCTTTGCAGGTATCGCAAAACAGGCTGAGAGAAAAAACCTATCTGCATGACCACGGGTTTCCGGTTGTCTCATTCTTCCATGTTCGCAATCTTGACGAACTGTTCGATGCACTTGAAAAGTCCGGATATCCAGCTGTTCTAAAGACCACCGGATATGGATATGACGGAAAAGGCCAGCGCGTGGTGATAGACAAGGCTGATGCACTCAGGTATTACGAAGAACTCGGTCGGTCTGATTGCATAGTCGAGCAATATGTTCGTTATGACAAGGAAATCTCCGTCATCGGTGCTCGTGGTGCCTACGGAGAAGTTAAGGCATTTGGACCTATTGAAAACATTCATCGTAATCACATATTAGATTTGTCTTCGGTGCCTGCTCGCATTAACTGGAGATTGGCTGCTGAGGCAATTGAAATAACTTGTGCCGTTATGGAGTCTCTAGATATTTGCGGTCTGTTGTGTGTTGAGTTTTTCCTGGTGGGCTCCGATCGCCTGGTTATCAACGAAATTGCTCCACGTCCGCATAATTCGGGGCACTACAGCCTGGAAGCTTGTCCCACCAGCCAATTCGAACAGCACATTCGTGCCATTACAGGATTGCCTCTGGGGAAAACAGAACCTCACTCGGCAGCCGCCATGGCGAATCTGCTTGGTGATTTGTGGGCCGATGGTGAGCCGGAATGGTCCTATACCCTGGAAATTCCCGACGTTCATCTTCACCTGTATGGAAAAACCGAGGCGCGGCCGGGACGAAAAATGGGTCATCTTACCGCCTGCTCGCGCTGGACGGAAGAGGCCCAGGAGATTGTGGTGAAGGCACGTGATCGGTTGAGCGCCGCCCGCATTGGATAAATTGATCCCGGGAAGAATAAATGGTGTAACGAACCATAACGTCGATTAATTCGCTATGCCAACATGTGCGCCCGATCTACCCCCGGCAGATCGGACGCACACTTGCTAACCCATCGGGTTTCGTTTCCGGACACTGGAGTAATGCTCCATGTCCACTGCTGTCGTTAACACGCAGAGCCCACCGC
>JAKFUT010000258.1 GCA_021732565.1 Candidatus Obscuribacterales bacterium | reverse complement strand
GTGATTTTCTCTAGTCTCCTCCTCCCAATACCATTCAACTTCCACGGCCGCCGGCAGCTGGTTTTGGCAATGGTATGTCGAGAAGTGCCGGTGCCCCGTCGCAGATACAGATTGCCCAGAATAAACCATCGTCAGGGTACGCACCGAACCCGGCGCCATTCAGCAAAAGGTCCGCTGCCATAGCTCAATCACTCCCCGGCAATGCAATTCCGGCTCAGATATTGTCTATTGAAGACGCAGGAAACTTACGGCGACAGCAGGGAGCACTTTCTTCCACTCGGGCCAATTCCCTTAGTGGTCAGCTCTATAATCAGATGATGGAGCGTAATAGCAATAGTGATAAGAAAGAATTGATTGCATTGCTTCCGCCGAATGTTGCCACCGGCATTCCCCTGGTGAGTCTGGGTACCTCGCAAATGCAGGTCGCTACGGCATTATCAAACATGGGCCAGTTGAAAGAGCAGAGAATCAATCACTGGACCGTGATGACGTGGAAGAAACCGGAAGCCAGTGGCGGAAAAACCGCATTGCAGTTGTTCTTCCGCAATGGATTGCTGGATGCTATCCGAATCTTCGACCCTACTCTAGTTGCGCAAGATTTCGGTGTGGCGCCGGGCGACGGGCTCGATCGTGTGAAGGAAAAATTCGGCGAACCGGCTTTTCTCTTACAAGAGCCGGCCCAAGGATTGGGCCAAAACTATATCTATCCTATAAGCCAGGTCGGTTTCCAGCTTGCTCGCAGTGACGCGAAATCCCCGCCCAAAGTAGTTAGTGTCCTGATTTTCTCTGTTAAGTGAGGCGAAGATACCAACACATTTCATGGGATAATCTAGCCTCACAAAGTGAGAGCGCAACCATGGAGTGCTTGGTGAAAACGGGGCCGGCAGGTATGTTCTGCTTTAGAATATCCGTGTTTCAGTTATTGCTTATTCTAACTTGGGCATGTGTTCAGGGCGCTGCCATTGCCGACGGGTGAGCTAGCCCGCGTGGAGCGGTGCCCGGGTTAGGCAGCGGAAAAGGAAAGTTTCAAGTCTCTTTTGGTTGGCACTATGCGAAGGCAAATCGCTCGTACTTTGACTCGCGTGTCAATCACATCATTACGGACAAGATTAAGCCGATTGAGCGACTGAGTGTGCTTGATGTTACAGCGCGCTATCGCATCAGCAGCCGAACAAGTATATTGGCGACGTTGCCCATCGTGATCAATCGATTTTCCATGATCTTTCCGCCGATGACTCCGTCGCTTGGCGCTCGACATAGTTGGTCTGCCGCTGGAGTCGGGGATCTGGCCATCTACGGCGAACGAACAATGCTTGATCCCAACAGGTTTGCAAACTTTTCGCTGGGAGCCGGGCTGAAGTTTCCCACAGGCAATTGGAATGTTAAAGCGCTGATTCCCGACGAGACAGGGTTGAACCTCAGCCGACGAGCAGTCTATCCACCGGCGATAATGCCCGGTGACGGGGGACTCGGAGTTATAGTTGGTTTCGAGGCTCACAAATTGCTGCGTTGCAGGTTCTTGCGACTGAGTTCGATATATACGTCGGGCACTTATTTGATTAATCCGCGCAATATAAATGGCACACGGTCAGTGATCAGCAACTTGGGCGTTCCGCTTACGGCGAATTATCTCAATCGTCTGACGAACTCAGTAGCCGACAGTTATTCATTGAGCGCGGGAATCTTATGGCGCCCGCCGTACTTGTGGGAATATCCGCGTCTAAAAGGGCTGCGCCTGATGGCCGCGGGAAAGTTTGACGGGCAGAAGAGTCGCGATCTGCTGGGTGCCAGCGACGGGTTTCGATCTGCGGGATACAGTTTGGCTGTCGCTCCCGGTATTTCTTATTCGTATGGTTCTGATACCTTTATTGCCGAGGTTCCCGTCATTTTTAATCGCCATATTAATCCCGGTGCCACCACAATACCCGGTTTACCTGTTAATGGCGGACCCGCACCATTTGAAGGTAACAGGCAGGTCGGGCTTGTGGCTCCAGTTAGTCTTTCTCTGCGATATGTGCGGTCGTTCTAGTGCAGAACTGAATTGATGCTATTCGAATCTTCGATCTAACTCTGGTGGCGGCAAGATTTCGACATGTGCCGAAATATGGTTTCGTGCGCAAAAAATGGCGCGGGACTTCCCGCGCGGACCGGGCCATGGGGAGTAACTCTTCATGGCCTTATAGAAAATTGCGTCCCGCGCAATTTTTCCCTTAGCATCTAAGTCTGCAAACCCTCTGAATTTCGCAATTGTTTGCTTGTTTGGGTTGTAGAAAATTGCGCCCCCCGCAATTTTTTACAGACCGATGATCAGCCCCCCAACCTCACCTCCGGCACATCGGTAGTAAATCCACACTAAGGCAGTCATTACTGTTTCGTGCCTCTATGGTCTTTGCTGGTTGGATTTTAGTCTCAGCTCACAGCGGAAGCTGCCGCTCAGCAATCACGAAATTGTATTTCGTCACCGTCCGGGGCGACTCGCTATACGCGAGTGAGAAATTTGGAAGGGCGCACAGATGGCGCAGCCTTTGTCCAACGAAGTAGAATTACTATTAGCCGTGTCTATCATAATCTAAGGGCAAATCCTCTCACCGAATCTTCGCTTTAGCCGCCTTCACTCCCTTCGTGAATGCGGCAGACTAATTGCAAAGATCCTCATCTGCATGTTTCCCTCGATTGTTAGATGAAGTCGTTGGAAGGCAATCGCTCCCGCAAAAGCAAGCCTCATTGATCGAGCACTAGCAACCGGCCAGATGAGCAAGCGTTGGTACTAATTATTCTGCGTCGTCGTCTTCTTCAATATCATCATCATCATCTTCTTCTTCTTCTTCTTCCTTTTTCGGTCTCCAGCACATGAAGACAAAGTAGGTGATGAAAGCAGGAACGAATGCAACGGCTGAAATCACAGCCACTGGGGTCAGTAAGTTTGCCAGAGGATGTCTATAAGAATATACAGGATCATTTTTGGGAATCTCTTCAAATCCCGGTGGTACCCTGCTCCCTGTTGCCGGCAGTCCGGGCAGTCCGATGCTCACATCCGTGTATACCTCTACTGGTCCGTCAGGCGTTGCAATAGTTTCTACATACATCGGACCTCCAAGTTTAAGGCGTCCGGCGGGCGAGTCGGGCTGCTCTGCCAACTCGTGTCCCTGATTGGTCAGCCAGCCCGTGGTCGATTCAGTGACACGACGACCGTGTCCCCTGTTCGCGGGCTGCTGCTGGGCAGAAGGATTGGTAATTGGCGCTGGCGTACTGTAAGGGTTGTTTATATCCGCTGGTGTGCTATAGGCAGATGGATTTGTTTGAGCTGGTGTGCTGAATGGTCCTGCCCCCGCGAGCTGAGGTGGTCCGGTCATGTTAAAGGGGCTGCCGCCGGAATCGAATTGCCCGGAGGTGGTCTTGATTTTACGCAGCTCTCTTGCTGTACCGCCCTTTTGAGAAAAGATTGATACCACGGCACCAGATAATGCCGTTATGCAGATGATGCAGGACAGTGGCAGAAAAACAGCAACGCCGGTTCTCATCGGCGAGAGTTCTGTTGTTTTACGAATGAACCATACGAGGAGGGCAACACGCCAGATAGATACAAAAAGCAGTGAAAGAATGTTGGTCCACTCCGCGTAAAAGGCAGGCACCACCATCTCAACTGGAAGAGCGTATAGTAGCGCCGGTGGTGCAGTCATGCAGATGAAAATAATGAGACGGCCGAACTTCAAATTCCGTGCACCAACCAGTGCAAATAAGATCCATAAAAAAGTCCCGAGCAAAACGACGTAGCAGATGCCGGAGAAACCTGTCTTTGACACCCAATTAGCATGCAAGTCGTGCCAATATCGGCCCATCCCGGCCAACCAGACCAGACCCAATCCGAAGAAATATTCACGCTTCCCGATAGACAGCAGTTCTTCCGGGCTCGCGGTGAAAGTGAGGACCCTCAGTTCCAAAATGAGGAGTTCTATCATTGACCGGCCGGGTGGGGGCGGGGCTTTCTTTGATTTGCCGGCTTGGCCCGTTTTGCCCGTTCGGGATGCTCCCATATCTTCTCTGCTCTCCTGACAAGTTCGATGGCGGGCTCGAAGCAAACGAGTCACCCACTTCTTTCCACGTTAATGCCCGGTACTATCTAACGAGGAGAGGAACACTTAAAACATGACCAAACTAATGTGTCTTAGATCCTTTCTCTCATGGTCTTTTGCGGAATTGTGCCAAAGTTTAGTTCTATAGCTTAATATCAGGCAGGCTATTGAAGAGGACCCTTGGTGTTGCCTCAAAGCATAATGACACGACAATTGCAAAACTCCAGACCAGAACTCAGTGAGGATGAGGAAATCTTACCGGTCCCGCTCAATGGCTGGTGGGAATTTTGTCTTTTGCTTTTCCGCCCTGACCGCTTTTTTGCCTTACCAAGAGCAACCGCCGGGAGTGTCCGGGAGCATTCTTATGTGAGGGGCGTAGGTGGTCAGCAATTGAATACGCAACTTGAGATCTAAAATGCCCCAACTGCCCGAAGCAACGTAGAGCTCGGGGAGATTCGGGAGAAGAGTTTCTGAAGATGCTGTAAATTTAGGGTTTGTGGGTAAATACGTGCCTAGCGTTGTGCTTCAAACGAACGAGATAGATTGGACATCTGCAACACAGTGCTATCGAATTTGTGGAAATTAGACATGTCCGAGCTGACAGCGAAGTAGTCTATTAGCATGAGTCTCTTGTTGCCGTATCCAAGCTGTGGACCAAGCCAGTCAGTAAAGTTGTAACCCATTCGGTGCGCATTGGTTCTAAAGAGCTGATTAAGCCAGGGTTGAACCTCCGTGTTGACCAGTGGTTGCTTCAAAGATGTGAGAGGGTATCCGTCGACGGTTCTGCTGTGAAGATCACTGGAAGGGGCATCGAAAGAGCGGTTACCGTGTTCAGCCTCATGCTTACCCCAACTAATCTTCAAGACTTCGTTAGTTTCGAGCAACAGTACGCAGGAATCCTTTCCTTTGGCTATTAGCTTACATTTTAGTGGACCATATTTATCAGTTGCGAGCTTGATCACCGCATCGGTAAGAGCCAGGGCAATTTCCATATCCCATTTAATGACTTCGCTCAGTGGTTTCCACGGTTTGCGTTCAACCTTTCGGCCGAGTCTTGTTTCAGTGAACTCTTTATTGGCGAATTCAAATTCGAGCAATTTGTATAAGTCTGCATTTTCAATTTTCTTGACCGCTAGTTGACCAGACTGAGCAAGAAGCTCCCTGGCAACGGGATCAACTTTGGCTGCGGCCTTTAATTCCGTGTCGTTATTTACTATGTCTGCGATACGTTGTTTTCCGTTTGCTCTGTTCAACCCTTCACCCATAGTGTGCATGGCGGAGCCAATCATCGCAAAACTGTAGGCGGACTTCAGTGTATCGTTCGTGTCGGCGAATCCTTTTCCACGAACGAGCGAATGCATTTGAGCATCGACTACTCCGGCAAAAGCCCCGGCCGCCGCATGTCTTTGAAGGTCTTGCCGGAACGTGTTAATCAACCAGGGCTGTTCGACTGCATTCCTATGGATGCTCAGCGATTTAAGTCCAGATGCCGTGGCACTGAGCGTAGTCCACGTAACAGCTCCTGTGGTGCCATTGGCAAAACGATTTGACCAGAACGGCTCGTCTTCTTTCACAGGACGAGCAACAAAGTCGAAGATAAAACCGGTGGTGCCCGCCTCGGCTGCCAGCAACGCCATCTGGCGCCCTGGTTTGATCGACTGCAAAAGAGCTTCACCTGCCAACCCCTGAGTCTGGCCCTTCCCGACGATAAGCTCCGCAAGTCCCGTACTCTTGAAGCCGTATCTGACGCCCCCCTGTATTGCAAGCAGGGGAAGCGCAACACCTAGTGCTCCTCCAATTTGTTGTCCATGCCATTCCAGCGAGCCAAATGGTGCTGGCGATCCCTGGCTGACTATTTCAAGTTTCGGGCAGATTTCCGTGCAGGTAGATTTGTTAATCAGTTGCGAGACGCCCTCATAAACCATTTGCGTTGCCGAATACGCCGCCGATCGCCAGATTCCTTCAAGGAAGCGGTCGGCAGGAGACTGATTCTTTTCAGAAAGCAAGGACGTCGGGGTCAGGGACTCCGGTTGGTTTTGAAAGGGAGGCGGATGCGCCATTTGGCTTGCTTCCGTGGATCGTCGTTCAATATCCATTATGTGCAGCTTCAATTCTCTAGCAATGAGAAAATTGCGAAGATTGGGCTAATTTTCGAGTGGTTTGTACGCGGTCGGTGGAGACGATTGTCGACCAAAATAGACAGCCCGTTCAGGCTTGGATTAAATCTTTCAAGAGTCTGTACAATCTAACTTGAGTGTCGAATTTTGGAAATAAGTTTTTGCAATACCACACCTAAATGGTGAATCTGAACATGCTGTTCAGCTAGAGTACACTTGCAAACACTAAGACGCAGACCGTGTGGAGGGATAGCAATGAAATTGGTAACCGCTATGGTAAGTGCAGTTGTCGCAAATAATATCATCAGTGCACTTGAGACCAAGGCGCCCTTCTTTTGCACTGAAGCAACTTACTATGATGCGAGCCTGGCTGCATTTCCGGAGCACTTCAGGTCCGTGCGCATTGACGTTCCTGTCCCTGAGTTATACGCAGCCGATATTACCGAACTGATGTCTGCTGCAATTGAGAGGCACACCGGAGGCGGGTTTGTAATGGTCGTTGATCTTCATCACCATAAACGATGGACGTAAGCCTCACGTCAATCGTTGATCTTCATCACCATAAACGATGGACGTAAGCCTCACGTCAACTTAACCATGGGAGTGAATCTTCCGTTCGTTTGCGTGAATTGATAAAGAAATATCCCACCGGCGTATCGGTTCATGCTCTTTCGCTTTGTGCCATTGCTGCATTGTTGAATTGGTGGTAGAGCTTCCTCCAAGTCCGGGCATATCAGTCAAGGCAACAGGTACTTGGGCGCCTACAATCGAATTTCAGAGAAAGATCAAGATAGTATCGGACTGTGGCCGCGGCGGATCATCGCACAAGTCAATGGAGTAACGCCTTACTGCCGGAACGCAGAAAGTTATTGCCCGGTACAATTAGCTGAGAGCCTCGATGGTCTGGCCAGGATCTATGTTCTGCAAGGCAAACTTCTAGAGGCAGAGTCGTTCTCTGCAAGGGCACTGGGAATCAGCGAGATATGTTTGGGTCCAAACCACCCCGATGTAGCCGCTAGACTCAATTGTCTGATTGATATCCGCGTTCGTAAGGGCAAGCATGTGGAGGCGGAGCTGCCGCGGAAGGGAGCGTGTGGTCTTTAGCTCGGCCGGGTATATGGGCCGTGATCCAGGAAAGAGTCATAAAATGGAACTCATAGGCGGCATACTCTTCTTTACCCTTGCAATTGCTTGCTCCAGCCTCAAGTTTGTAATTGAGCATGAGCGACTGGTAGTCTATCGGATGGGACGGGCGATTGGCGTTCGTGGACCCGGACCAGTGTTTTTATTGCCACTGGTTGATCGCTTCATGAAAGTTGATCTGCGACAGACGTCGATAAACATCCCCGTGAAATTAATATCGGCCGACAATGTAGCTATTGAGCTGAACGCGATTTGCATTGTGCAGGTTGAGGACCCTTGTCAAATTTGCACTGCAGTAGAGGATCCTTTTGATGCTCTTGCTAAATTGTTAACAACGGTTCTGAGAAATAACGTAGGTTCGATGCAATCCTCGGTGGTGGTATCGAAGGTTGAGAAGATCACTGAATCTGCACTTGGTCATGTGGATTCAGAAACAAGGAAGTGGGGACTTCGCGTTAAGAGCCTGCAACTGCACAACCTTGAGTTTAAGAAAGGGTCTGGAATAGCGTCCGAATATTCACCAATAGTGGCGGCTACTACTGGAGCGGCTTCTTCGCTGAAGGACGACTCTAGTATCAAAGGCGGTGCGGCAATTGGTTCCGGCGCTGCCGCCAGTAAGTCCGGTCCGTTGATGGATGTTTCAACCCGCCCGGTCCAAGTAGCCTCAGTGCCGGGAAATGGAGCCGATAGTTTGGTTGATGTTGGTATCAATCAACGCCAGTTGGTGGCGGCGGGAAATGCGGTACGCCAGACAACAGGCACGCACTCTTCCAACGTGATGCCACCAGGCAGTACGCAACAAGCCAATGCTGCGAAACGAGCAAGTGACACGCCCCAAGCGAGCGTTGTGCCGGAACCAATTGGTTGGGCTCAAGCGGGCTACGTCTTGCCGGCGAATGAATCTAATGCTCAGTCTCCCCCGGCTCGAGATGGCGTAGCGGGTTCGCATCAGGTATCAGCTTCTCTCTCCACAGATATCAGTCAGTCAAATTCGTATATCTCGAATTCCCCCATACATTCGGCAGCCTCTGAGTCTTCCTCACTTTATAAAGGCAGCGAAACAACCAACACAATTCCAACCTTTGCTATGCCGATAATCAACGCAGCCGGCTTTGAAGGACTTGAGGCAATCTTCGGATATCCACCAATTCAAACTCAGACGGCTGAAATTGATGGTGCCGCCGATACAGCACCATCATCGCGAGCCGCCTCACTTTCGTCCGACTTGACAGCAGCTGTAACCGGGCACAGCGGTGCCAACTGTAAGAAATGCGAAGCGCCATTAGAAGGACTGTTGTGCTTTCTCTGCTGGGAGTTGAACTGAAATCGACGAATCTAGAGCAAACACCAATCCGCGATGCTCAGTGTCTGCCCATTTAGATTTAGTTTTTCGGTGTGCTTACACGTCCAGGGTGAGGCAGTCCTTTCCTCGAGATACACATACCAGCATTTTTCTTCCGCTCTCTCTTTCTTGCGCCGAGAGAACATGATCCCGTGAAATAATTGTGCCGGACAATACTTCTACTTCGCATGTTCCGCATGTGCCTGCCCGGCACCCGAACGGCACCTCGATGCCTGCTTTTTCGAGACCATCGAGCAGGGTTTCGGTCGGTCCCACGGTAATTGTTTTACCGGAGCGTTTACACACTGCCTCAAAGGATTCATCGCCTGTCGGTGCTGTGTATCCGAATTTCTCCACGTGAATTGTTTCGGGTGGCCATCCCAATGCTTCGGCTGCCTCAATTGCAGCTTCCATTAATCCGGCCGGACCACATGCATAAAGATGAGTTCCCTCTGGTTGCCGGCGAATGAGAGATGCAATATCTAGTTTGTGTCCAAGACTTGCGTCATAGAGACGAACGTTGGGATCGTTTTCGAATTCCAAATCTGAAGCAAAAGCTGCTGATTCCGAATTTCTAAATGTGTAGTGCAGCTCAACGCGTTGTTCATTCAGCTTCAGATGAGATCGGTGGGCAATCAATGGTGTAATACCAATTCCGCCTGCAATCAGCAAATGCTTGGTTGCCTGTGGAGCCGTCGGGAAGCAGTTTGCGGGAATTGAAATTGTGAGTTCACTGCCTCTTTCAACCTTTTCATGCATATAACGAGAACCGCCTTTTGAATTCTCTGCCAGCTGTACAGCGATGAAATAGACAAGTCCGTCGCCGTAACCCGAGTTTAGTAGCGAATAAGCATTCCTATGAATTTTGCCACCATCGCGCATGTGCACCACTATATGGCTACCGGGCGTAAAGCGAGGTAGCAATCCACCGGTGGGATGGATCATTCTGAATAGCTTGGTGGTTGAACTCAGTTGTCGAACTGCGGCAACCCTAACCGTCATGATTTGCCGCTTATCCAAGCCGAGCTGGCTATCAGACATATCGGCTATCTTGTCTGCGGTGGCCATTACCTTTGTGACGCTTTGCTCTGCTACCGGAGCTGAGCTTTGAACCTTGCGTCGCTCGAATGCAACCGGAAGCTTTTCATATCCGCGCAGACCCAGCTGTGTTGTTACTTCTGGAGTTCCCTTAATTGCAAAAGACGATACGCACGAGAACCATTCTTCATAAGCCACTCGCGCTTCCAATCTGGCCAGGGGCTGCCCTATGCATTGATGATTACCGCTGCTGAAGCTCAAGATTCTCGGAAGTTTGCGCCGCACATCGAAAACGCCCGGGTTCTCAAATATGTCTTCGTCGTGATTGGCCGATGCCACTACGGGCGCTACCACACACCCGGGAGGCACTGTAATGCCCCCAATCTCCACCTCGCGCAAAGCTTGTCGCTGCAGGAGGATTACCGGTCCGCTATGTCTCAAGCTCTCTTCGAAGGCGTTGGCTGCAAGAGACAAATCATTGGCTACCAGCCGCATCTGCTCAGGGTTCTTCATCAAGCAATCGAGAGCAAGCACAAGTGCTTTTGTCGTCAAATCGTTGCCTGCGATAACTGCTAACTTGGCCAGAGTGAGAACCTCACGCTCGGTGAGCTTGTCACCGCCCTCAGATGATTCAATCAGATAACTTATGAGGTCGTGCTGCGGAGACTTTCGTCTTTGCTCCATCTTCTCTTTCAGATATGCTTCCATATCTTTCGCGTCTCGTGCAAGTTCTTCATAACGTTTGGTTCTCAGAGCTTCATCTTTTATGGCGTGCGCAGTGCTACCTCCCATCATGGAATCTGCCCATTGTTTGAAAGTTTCCATCATTGACTCGTCGACACCGAGCAGTCCCGACATTACCGTGGAGGGCAAAGGCAATCCGAATTGGTGAACGAATTCGCATTCATTGCCTTTGTTTAGAATATCGCTGATGAGCTTTCTTGTGATTTCTCGTGTATGCGGCTCCATTGCAGCCACTCGTTGAGGAGTAAAGGCCTGTTGCATTAAGGCTCTTACTCTTGTGTGCTTGGGCGGGTCTTCCCTGAGGAGCGTGTCGATTTTCGTCTCTTGTTCTGCCCCGGGTATCGGGCACGATCTTTCGAACTCTGCAGAAAATGTCTTGAAATCTCGAAGAATGGTATCGCATTCATTCCAGCGCAAGAAACCTAAGACGCCTAGCGGCTCAACGCGACACACCCGCGATTTCTTTCGCAATTCCGCCAGATGTCCATTTATGTCCGCACGCAGTTCCTCATCTCGAAGATCGAGAACGGGCAGGGCATCATAACCAACTGGTACTGGACGCCTTAGATTAACGATCATGTTTTCTCCTTCGATTTTTCTTGAGCAAAACGAACTTTCTCACTCGATGAACGAGGGATGCTGATGCAGTCGCTGTTGGCCTGCTTTTGAGGCAAACAGCGATCCACTTTTCTTAGACGAAATAACGCTTAGTGTATCACCTGCTCCAAGATTTGTCGGTTGTCAGCATCTATTTCGTCTGCTACACGACGGCAGCTGTGTAGAGGCTTGATCGCACGGAGTGCGCCATTGCTTTTTGCGACGGTGCGCTTTCTGGTGGATGCGGGCGGCGGCCATTCGTCCTGATAAGGATGATTCATTTGGATCATTTCGGAGAGTATCGATTGAATCTAGGCGCGGTGAGCCGCTGGTGATGGTGAAAGTAAAAAACTTCACCGCAGAACCGGATGCAGTTTTCCGTGAGTACTTTCTTCGTGTGCCACCGAATATGGTGCGGTCAGACGGGCAGTCGCGTGGACATTGGAATCGGAGAAGAAGACTCTCACCCTGGTTAAGAATCATAGGAATTCCTCACCAGCCCGCTGGATTTATTCTCCACACGAAGTGAGGCTAAATTCTGGCTGCGTTCGCTCGGCTGCTGTCGACCGAACGGCAACGTCAAAGTCGGGAACCTGGTGGCAGAGTTTCGAGGATCCACATCTAGAGTGCGCAGTTAGGAACTGCGACAAGCGTATCTGAATGGGACCAACCGTTGTGGAATTTCCAACAAGAACCCGTGAAGAGGCGACGCCGGCTACAAAAAGAGTTTCGCTCCGGCGATTTTGTTAATTAGTAAAAGTAAGCTTTAGGCAGGTTGAAGTCAATAGTGTTCTGAACTTCACCACTCAGGAGTTCAGCCAAAAAATTTCGTCCTCGACATTGATGGCGCAAGGCTCATTCGTGTCAGGATCAAGCCAGACTCTGGTAGGATTGAAAACCCGGACGGCAAGTATCTTAGTTCGAACCGATGAAAGCTTTTGACGCTGATTTGGGGTGAATCGCACGGAATAGCACTTGGGATATTTTTTGGATATCTCCTTTATTTCCTCGACGCGACTGAAATCGACGCAAATTTTGCCTTTGATTTCACACGGCCAAATTGGCAATTCCACTGGATCGCAAGTCTCTACGAGACGTTTGGCACGTTCTTGTCTGGAGCCGCGTTCAGTCCAAAGAAAAAGACTGACGACGGTGGATACAGCAAAAACAGCCAGGTATAGCGGTAACATAGTCCACACCCCAACTAGTAATTTGTATAGCTGCATTCTCTAGGATAAGTTCAACACGTGAAATGAGAGTGAAGATTCCTTTTCCCGATCACCTGAACCTTACACTATTGATATTAGCAACGCTACGTGAAGTTTACGTGGCGAGATCAAATATGAGGATGAATCCCGAAATCCATGCTCTTCCAAGCCTTTACGAAAAATGTACGTATTCTACCCCATTCTTTATGAGACGGATTAATGTGGATTGGGTTCCCTCGTTCCATCATCTGCATCCAGGTGGCATTTTGTCCACTGCTTCATTGCCCCTGAAGTGTAAAAAATCGCTCGCCATCGATCTTGAAGCAGGCAATTTTGAGGTTGAATCGATCCAACGTGGAGGCACGCGACACAGGCTGGTCTATCGTTTTTGCAACGCCATTCCACGAACGCAAAGTTGCAGGTCAAATGCGTTGGGGGACAACCGTGCGGTTTTGTCTCACGTGTGAGCTAGTCACAATAATGAATACGGCTAATCCGCCTGTCGTTTACAGGGGCGGGAGTCGGGGTACGATCAAAAAGGCGCGGGTGGTGGACATGGCGAAGATTCTACTAATAGAAGATGATTTGTTTCTTCAGGAAAACCTTGCTAATGCTCTAATAAGCAAAGACTACCTGGTCGAAGCCGTGTCTGACGCCCCGGAAGCATCTTTTCGAGCCAAGACGTATCACTACGATCTGTTAATTGTAGACTGGGAACTGCCCGGCGGATGCGGTCTGGGAATTGTCCGACAGGTTCGCAGTCAAAGCAAGAGTTGCGCTATCTTGATGCTAACAGGGAAGGGCTCCACTGTCGACAAAGAGACTGGACTCGACGCCGGTGCCGACGACTATTTGGCAAAACCATTCGATGTTAATGAGCTACAAGCCCGTGTTCGTGCGCTGTTGCGTCGTTCCCGATATGAATATGTCCCTAAGGTCGAAAAGCGAGGGATCTCGCTTGATAAAGATAAAGGAACTGTGGAAAGGAACGGCAAGTCGGTGCATCTGACGCCCAAGGAATTTGCCATTCTGGAACTCCTTATGTCTCACCCCGGGCAACCTTTCACCGCGGAAGCAATGTGTGACCGTATTTGGCAGTCGGATCGCTCCATTTCTTCAGAAAGCATTAGAACCTACATAAATCGACTGCGAGCGAGCATCAACGAAGGAACAGACGACCCGATAATCAAAACGGTTTGGGGCCGCGGTTATAAATTTGATGCCTGAACCTGTCAAAGGTAAAGCGGTTGAGCGTTTCCTCCTTGCTGCCAGTCTCGTCTTCCTTGTAGCTGTTCTGGTCATTGGAAGCCGAGTGTTGGTGTTTAACACCTCTGAACAAAGTGAATCAGAGAATTCATCCCAACGTTCTTCAGAACAATTGATACCATTGGCACGACAAACATTCAGCGATGGAACGATAATTTCATTTCCGGAAAACGGTGATGTCTTTCCGGAACTCGTCCTGGTTAATGCTGATGGCACGGTCAGGTTGCCGTTATCAGCACGAGGAACAATAACCATACCGCACGGTGTTGCAATTAGAGCTCACTTACCTCGAACAGTCTCTCTGGCGACACTGGTCCTCATATGCTCGATTAAAGAATTGAACACACTAGACAGTCTTGAATGTGCGCTTTCCAAAACGCAACTGGCAGCGATTGGACGCATCAAGAAACTGACGCACCTGAGCATTAACGCAGCCAATCTCTCTGACTCGGACATGCGTGAGTTAGGAAATCTTACCAATCTTGAATGCGTTGTGGTTGCGTCGTCCCACATGGATGGTCATGCTGTCGGTTATTTGCCACATACAGTGGTGGATCTGGCCATCGATAGTCCTAATTTGTCCAGCGCTTTGCTTGCGAAGGGTCTGTCTCGACTTCCTGATATTCACGCGTTCAATGCTCCGAATTCATCGGTTACAGACGAGGTTATCCTGGAACTCTGCAGTTTGAAGAAGCTAGACCGTTTGACGCTTGAGGTGTCTAAGGTCACTAGCTCCGGCCTTAACATGCTACGGAAATGCAGACAACTTTCTTCGTTGACGTTAGTACATCCAATAATGCCCATTCGGGAAATGAGCTTCCTTCGTACCCTGACTCTGACACATCTAAAGGAACTCATATTATCTTATCCGTCATGCGACAACTTCGATGTCGATTTTCTATCAAAATGTCAACTACAAACACTCGCCCTGGCTGGTCCATCGATCTGTTCCGATTTGAGCGCTCTGTCTGGAATGCACAGCCTCGTTGACCTGAGTCTCGTTCAAACTCCCGTAACCAACATTGCCTTCTGCGCGCAAATTCCTAATCTAAATAAACTGTGTTTGTTCGGTTCCAACATTACTGACACCAGTATTGGCGAATTCACTCGAACAGGTTCTCGATTGCGCAAGCTGGATTTGTCATTTACAAGCACCGGAGATGTCAGTGCTTCTCTGCTTGTGGCAAAATGCTCGAATCTTCAAGAGTTAGTAATGTCAGGAACCAGGCTCACGGACAAGGGATTAGAGAGCCTGGCAGAAATCACTGGCCTGCAAAGGTTACACATCGAAAAAACTCAAACCTCAAGAGAAGCGACTGCACGTATTATGCATGCTCTTCCGCAATGTGATGTCTTTAGTGATGTCGTCAAGCTTCAGCACAAGCAGGACCGCGCAGAGCAGGATAAAACCATAGCTCTTCGATTTCCATCCAAGCCAATGTGCGGTGAGTTTTTTCTGCTGACCGACGCTGCCCCTGTTTTCCTGTGTGAGGCAAGGGGGAATGTATCTTTGCCAAGACGTAAACTCTCTTACCATTGCGGCCGGCGTATCGCCGCAGATGTATTATCGCAGCTGGCAAAACTATCGATTATTGCTGAAGTGGATGCGTCCAATTCTATTGTTACAAGCGAAGATTTGCGACTAATTGCAAAAATCCCCTCCCTGGCTACGCTCAAGCTCCAGGCGACAACGATTAACGACGAGACACTGCGGCCGCTGCATGAGACTTCTCTTGAGCAACTGGAATTAGGCTGCACTGAGATTAACGGAACTGGTCTGAAGTATCTTCCTTCGTCCATTAAGTTGCTTGAACTGGGCCGGTGTTCATCTCTCAACACAACGGAGACTGGCACATTAGCAAAGAATTTGACCAGACTGAGAAGGTTCAATGCCTACCAAATTGGTTTCAGCGACAGTGATCTTCATGAAATAAGTCAGCTATCGGAATTGGAAGATCTCTGTTTCCAGGGAAACCGAGTTTCGTCGAAGGGAATGGAGGTATTGTCGGCCTGCAAGAAGCTCAATACATTAATGGTCTTTGACTGCAACGTGGCGGCTGAGCATATGCGATTTCTGAGCCATTTGCCAAAGTTGACATGTCTGTTTCTGTCCTGTGACAGAATTACAAATGCTGATATTTCTTTTGTTGGCCGGCTGACAAAGTTGAAAAAATTGAGCCTGGAATGTTTGTCCGAACAGCACAAGCCTGTAGAACTAGGTCTTCTGTCCAGATTATCAGAATTGGAATTTTTGCATTTGCCGAATTCGAGTGTTGCTGACGTTCGTTTTATAACGAAACTGACTGCTTTGCGAGAATTGGAATTGGGAAAATCAGGAGTCACGGATCAGACAATGTGCCCGCTGTTCAGTTCTCGTTCTCCGTTGAGAATACTGAACATATCAGATACTAATACCGGCGATGATACCGCAAAGGCAATTAGCATGCAGGGGCTGGAACTGGAGGAGCTGAACCTTTCGGGGACACACCTTACGGATAGAGGATTAGGGGCTTTGAGTGCCCTACCGCAATTGCAGAGACTGTGCATAAAGCACACAAGTGTTTCTTCTGAAGCTCTAGCGGACTTTCGCCGAAAAGTGCCCCAATGTCAGATTATGCAGTGATGCAAACAAGAACACAAGAACAATCCACAGTGCAGACACAGTTCAGCTCCTGGAAAGAGGCAAGGCTATCCAGAATTCGCAGCCCTTCCCCTCCTCGCTTTCTACACCAATCAACCCGCCATGAGCTTCGACAATCAGCTTGCAGATAGCAAGTCCCAAGCCCGTGCCGATTTTACGATCCGAACTATGCGCCTGCACAAATTTCTCAAAGATATCAGTTTTCATGTGTTCTGGTATTCCGCTGCCGTTGTCGGTCACCGCCATTCGCACACCTTGCTCGATCGGCACTGCGCATAGTTTTATAAGACCGCCTCCCGGGGTGTATTTTGCTGCATTGGACAGCAAGTTGACCACAACTTGTATAATCCTGTCTTCATCAACCAGAATAAACAAATCATCTACAACTTCGACTTTGAAATCGATTCCCTTTTGATCTAAGAGGTTCATTGCCGTAATCAATGATGCTTCAAATATTTGCCGGACAGAACATTTGCTCACTTCCAAATGTAGCCCCGATTCGATCTTACTGACAGTTAGCAGATCGGTTACCATCTTAATTAGTCGGACCAGCTCTCGATCTGTTCGTCTTATACATTCGCTAGCCGGTTGGCTCAACTCGCCAAAGGTCCCATTGTTCAATAGACCCAGAGAGATCTGAATGGAGGTAAGCGGTGTGCGCAAATCATGACTAACCACATTTAGAAAGTCTCTCTTAAGTTGTTCAATCTCATTTCTGCTCCTAACATCCAGGACAGAGCAGAGAATCAATTCTCGCTGCTGGTCCTCATACTGAGCGAAGGAAATTTCACAAGGAATGGACGTTTCATCTCTAGAAACAAGAAGCGCGTCGTGTATTTTACCAGCGAGTGATTCACCGCGGGGTAACAAGATTGCGTTTGTCTCAGCGAACAGATTGGACAAATGTCTGCCTCTAACATCCGCCAGTGTAAGGTCAGTCATCGATTCAAAAGTCTGATTTACGAATTCTACGCTGAGATCACCGCTACACAATATAATTCCGGACGGCACATAATTCATAATTATCCTATCTCGTTCGGAGGCCTCACGGAGAATCCGGGCAGTCTCGTGCAGGAAACGATCCAGGTCTCCAACTTCATCTTTTCCCGATAGAGGCGGATGAAGTTTGCTGCCTGAGGCCAGTCTTACAGTGTTGTCCTGGAGTACGGATAATCTTGACGTAAGCCCGTCTGCGAACGTTCGTACAAGCCAAAGGAATAGAAGACTGTTGAAGACCACGGCAAGACCAAGTACTCCTTTTAGCATCTCCCGAGCACGCTCTGCCCTCTGCGACGGTGTTTTCTGGTGGCGCGAGATGAGTTGGTCTAGATCTTCACGAAGCCGATTGCCTGACTTTGGAAAATATTGGGTAATCCATTTCCGTATTCGCTGAGCTTTGCCCTGGTCAAATTGTCCGCCACTGTTAAGTTCAACACGTATATCGTCTAGAAGAGTGATGAAATCTTCCGAGTCTGCCTGAATCTTCTGGAACAGCTCAAGATCCAGCAATTTATCGGCTGTTAACTCCTTGAGGCTTTGTCTGCTGGATTTCAGTCCTTCAACAGCGTCTTCAAAAATCTTTTTGGAGTCGGGATCTTGAAGTACCGCAAGAGTGGCTAGCGCACGTCCACAATCTAATATTTCGCGTACCGAACGCATAGAGTTGTAGACAATCAGTTGAGACCTATGTGCCTGCTCTGCAAACCGTTCTGACTGCAGTAATAGCGCAGCCATTACCGCCAGGAAAATTAATTCGGCCCCTAGTGCGGAAAGAAGTATGGAAGTGACTTTTGTTCTAAGTTTCAAGATACGCCTGTCTAACAAAGGACTCGTTCGACCTGATGCCGTTGCCCTGAAGGTTAACCCCGGCTGCTTTATAGTTGCTATACCCGACTCGGGAAAGTAATCTGATCCCGCACGAGTCTGGTCCAAAGAGTGAGGACGGGGAGACTTGCTCCCCGTCCTCACCTATCTAGCGGGCTCGGCTTTCGACAGAAGTGGCGTTGGAGATTCTGCGATTCGCTTCCTCAACTTGCGCGCGGAAAACGCTTCCGGTCGGGCGCTGCAACGTACTTTCAGGCTGTCGGGCACCTTCCTGTCCAACGGCAATCGGTCTGCTGTCTCCACCATTTGTTATGCGGCCGGGAACTAGATTCGTGCGTGACTGGAGTCTTGATGGCGAGAGGGGTTCTGTCACGGGAGCCGAGTTGTTATCTGTCGACCGGGTGCCTTCCTGTCTGACGGCATTCGGCTTATTGTCGGATGCGGCACGAGGCTTGTCGTCCACCGCGACACGCGGTTTGGTATCCATCGCAGCACCAGGCTTGCTGTCCGCAGCAGTACCGGGTTTACCATCGCCAGCCACAGCGGGCTTGCTGTGCGCAGCAGTACCGGGTTTACCATCGCCAGCCACAGCAGGCTTGCTGTGCGCAGCAGTACCGGGTTTACCATCGCCGGCCACAGCAGGCCTGTTGTCCGCAGCAGTACCGGGTTTACCATCGCCAGCCACAGCGGGCTTGCTGTCCGCAGCAGTACCGGGTTTACCATCGCCAGCCACAGCAGGCTTGCTGTCCGCAGCAGTACCGGGTTTACCATCGCCAGCCACAGCAGGCTTGCTGTGCGCAGCAGTACCGGGTTTACCATCGCCAGCCACAGCAGGCTTGCTGTGCGCAGCAGTACCGGGTTTACCATCGCCAGCCACAGCAGGCTTGCTGTCCGCAGCAGTACCGGGTTTACCATCGCCAGCCACAGCAGGCTTGTTGTCAGCACCAGCACGAGGCTTGTTCTCCACAGCTGCAGGCTTGTTGACCGGAGTGGAGTCAGGCTTACTATCCGCACCGCTTGGTCTACTGTCACCGCCATTCGGTGCAGCCCGAAACTCATCCTCGTTCCGGCGAGTGAAACTCACTCCGTTCTCACCGCGACTGATGTCGCGAACGCCTTGATTGTCAAACGAGACCGAGTGGCCATTATCGAAAGTAATTTTGGTAACCCCGTTCTCCGTTTTAACCTGGACCTTCGACTTGGAATCGAGTTCGTAGTTGGGACCGTTCTTACCCGGAGTAATTTGCAAGCGATCCCCATTTGGCATAAACAGGTGCTGCGTCTTGCCATCCTTGACTAGAGTGTCGCCCGTTGTGAGCTTTTGAACGACATCGGTCTTCTTGTTTTGATCCAACTTATCGATCTTTTCGTTTACTTCCTTGATCGATTCTTTGCCTAACGGCTTGCTTTCTCCTTCAACTTTTTTCGGTTCTGCACTGGAAGAGGAATCATTTTTATCCCCCTTGGGCGGAGCAGCACCGTCCTTAGCGTCTTTCTCAATCGTTAGCCCCCGGGCTCCTTCCTTCGCCATCGGCTTTGCAGCATTCTTCTCTGCCGTTGAGGAACCGTTGACCTCCGCCATCATTCGCTCGGCGGCTCCCAACGTAACTGAATCCGCACTGGTATTTTGATCAAGGGCTTCTTTGGCTTCCGCCTTCGTAACAAATTTGTCTCTGTCCATTTCCTATCTCCTTTTCCTTGTGTCCAGCCGTTTCGGCTGCTTTACGTCTGAGAGAATATTTGGAAATGCTCCCAAAAAGGTTACAGACCACAAGCGCGCCAACCAAGAAAAAATCTCGATTGGTTGAGCAATTCACTCTTGCTCGATCTATGCGGACATATCGCTGTAAAATCAACAAAAAAGGATGTCGCCGGACTCGCCCGATACTTCAAGTGGGCATCCTTGTCCAACCATTGCCGATGATTCAGGTCTACCCTTGAGGTTGTGGGGGCATGTCCCCTGCCGGGAAAGAGATTTCTTGATGAAACATCGTCACCAAGACGGACGCTAACGCCATGGGAACCCCATAGGGAAAGTGGCATAATGTTCCGGGTGTTTCAATTGCAGTGCGCACTGATAATCTTGTTGAGTTTACCGTTTGCGATGTTTGCAGCATCCCTCGGCACCTGAAAGCCAATGAGCTTGCACTCATTTGCATCGCCGGGACTTTGGGCGAGTGGATTGCTCAGGAGCAACTCCGGCGATTCAAATGAGTGCTGGAGGGGAGAACAAGGGAAAGTTTGCTTGCAAGGTTATGGAATTATTCACGGCATTCTAATTCTAACTGGTTTTTTTGAGTGGCTTGTATGATGAGTGCGCAATAGTATGCAGAAGATGAATTCTCTCTTCTCCAACGCGCTTGTATTCTTTCGGTTACTTACTGCTTATTCTGTGTTTCGCTACTGGTGCTGCTGCTTGATCCAGATATTGGAAGACCTCTGTGAGGAAGAGGTGTTTGCTGTTGATTGCCGCACATATTGCACGCTGCCGGAGTGTCAGCCGGGTCAGGCGTGGCATCGAAGGTGTCTTCCACAGTTCTTACTTTGCTGTCCGCCGGTTCCAGATCAGTATTGGCGGGACCGTTGATTACAGAGCCGGTAGCATTGAATCGAGATCCGTGTATCGGGCAGTCCCATGTCTTTTCCTGTTCGTTCCAATGCACGATGCCTTTCATGTGCGGGCAAACCGCCGACATCTCGTGGCAAAGACCTTGTTCGTCCTTGTAACATGCTATCTTTTCTAATCCTTTGCGAATAACAGCTCCGTGTCCCGGTTGAATTTCATCGGTGGATTTGACATCGCCGGGAGTGGCATAGTCAAAATAACGGACGAGTCCGCTGACATTCTCTTTAATGAATTCCGCCGTCTCCTCGATCGTTTTTCTTGCCGGATCATACAATTCGGAAAATGAGTTAGGTCTGCCGAGAATCAAGTCATGTAGAATGAAACCACTCATGGTGCCATATGTCATTCCCGTGCCGGAATTGCCACTGGCCAGAAACACGTTTTCTCCGTGCGCCGGATCCCTGCCGATAAAAGCCAGCGCATCCACCGGTTCATAGATTTGACCGGACCACTTGAACATTATTTCTTGAAAGCCGATGAACCATTCTCTTGCCCAGCTTTCCAGTCGTTCGAAACAGTCATGTTCCGGTTCGATTCCAGTTCGATGATCTTCTCCGCCAACCAATAATACTTCGTATTCGTCGTTGTTATCGAGCCGTTGCAGGCGCACATAATGATACGGGTCTTCTGTATCCCAATAGAGCCCCAAGGGTATGGAATGTGCCGGTACGGACGCACCGATTACATACGTTCGGTAAGCGGCTTGTTTGGTGTGTATTTCCAATGTGCCTCCGATCGGGCTATTTGTTGTTAGCACGACTCGGCCGGCATTAACAGTCAATCCGTTGTTCGTTTCTACCGATACAATTGCACCGTCTCTAATGGCCTTTACTCTGGTGTGTGTAAAAATCCCTCCACCGCGTTTTTGAATTCCCAGCAACAATCCATTCACATATTTCAATGGGTGGAATTGAGCTTGATGATGGAAAGAAAGACACGGTTTTACAGGAACGCCCTGTAAAGGCAATTCTTCCAACATCTCTACACCTTCGTAACCAATACGCCTTAACACCGCTAATTCTTTATCTAAGATCTTGTTTGACTGGTTCTGACCTGTAAAGAGGAAACCGTCTAATCTTGTGAAATCGCAGGACATACTTTCATCCGAGATATTGCGTTCAATTAAATCCAGGGCTTTTCGATGGCTCTCATATACAAGCCGTGCTTTCTCTACACCGTACATTTTCTCAATGTTTGCATAGCGATCGTCCACCACATCCGTGAGGTGGGCGGTGGTGCGTTGCGTTCGCCTGCGCAAACAGCCCCGTCTTCCAGAACGATGACTCGTTGACCCGATTTTGCAAGAAAATATGCTGTAGATAGCCCCGTGATACCTGCCCCGACGATGCACACATCGCATTCCATATTCTGAGAAAGTGGTTGAAATTCTGGCAGTTTGGCTGTTGTCATCCACAAGGATATGGTTGTGCCTGAACCTGGATTCATAGCCCTCGCCTCGCATCGCTATTCATATTGCAAGACCCCGGGTCTCCTTCTGTAGTTCCAAGTGTTCTGCGCCTTGTACGATCTTTCTTTAATTCCTTCGCCTCTAATCGTTGTTTCATCCCAAAACGACTTATTTCAGGTTACGATCAACGTGTTGCGTTTTGACACTGTGGTTCAAGGAACCACGGGTTCCTCGCAATTGCAACAATGCAGCAGGAACAGTTATTGAGGCGTGACAGTTGCGCAGATGCGCAAGGAGGAACCGTGGAATCGCGAATCACCCGGCACGAACCGCTTTACTTGAAATACAGACCGCAAAGTCTAGGCGAATTGGTCGGGCAAGAGGCGGTGACACGCACGCTCACGAATGCCATAACATATGGCCGCCTCACTCATGCTTATCTGTTCACCGGTCCACGCGGCACGGGCAAAACCTCCAGTGCACGTATACTGGCCAAGTCATTGAACTGCGAATCGTCGCAAGGCGCCACTGTTACACCTTGCCAACAGTGCGGTCCTTGTAAGGAGATTACCTCCGGCATCTCTCCTGCGGTAATGGAAATAGACGCGGCGTCTAATAACAGCGTGGACGATGCAAGGTTGCTGATTGAACGAGCGCCGCTGAAAGCTGTTGGTGGTCGCAACAAAATCTATATTATCGATGAGTGTCATATGCTTACGAAAGAAGCATTTAACGCGCTTCTCAAGACAATTGAACAACCGCCACCAGATGTGGTGTTCATTCTTGCCACTACGGAAGAGCACAAAGTTCTTCCCACAATTATAAGTCGTTGCCAGCGCTTGATGTTTCGGAACGTGGAACAGAATGCATTGAGTGCTCATTTGCGAAACGTTGCATCGAAGGAAAGTATCGAAATAGAGGATGAAGCGCTTCGTGTGATTGCTCGACGATCAGGGGGCGGCTTACGCGATGCACTCAGTACGTTGGATCAAGCCAGCTTGCTTGGGGCGCCGGGTAGACCAGTTTCGGTAAACGATCTTCTTCGCCTTATGGGCGCGTTACACGAAGATATACTGGTTTCCCTTAGCGAAAAGATATTGATGCGAGACGGGCACGGGCTGCTTCAAAGTATGGCCGCTTTGCTGGCGGAAGGGCGTGAGCCTTCAGTCTTAGCCCGAGAGATTGCCGCACATTTTCTCAATCTAGCTAAATCAGCTTATCTGGCCAAGGGACCTGACGCTACTGTTGAGGCATTGCGCTCGGTGGTGCTGGGCTCAGATCAGTATCTCGGGCAACTTCTGCAGCAAGCTCCAAAGTTCGAAAACGCTGAATTGACGCAGATAATTGAGGCTCTGGATCGACTGGAAACGACCTGTCGGCGAACCACTCAGCCGACGATGCATCTTGAGATGGGATTGCTGTCGGTTTGCCATCGCCATGACATGCTTTTGATTCGCGAACTATCAGATCGGGTTTCTCGATTAGAGTCTATGCTGCAAGACGGAGGCGAATTGGTGGCTCGCAAAACCGATAGCTCCGGCGCCTTGCGCCCGGCCAGCGATCGACCTGCTCGCTCTTTACCGGTGCAGAGCGTGGTTGCTAGCGGGGCTTCTTCTTCTTCTTCTTCTTCTTCCCGGGGTGCTGGAAACGCGGCGGCTGGGAACCCGTCGTCCGGTGGTATCGCATCCGGTGGCTCTACGAATTTGAGCGGACACTCAGCCGATGCGGGATCTTCTGCCCCGACCAGTTCGGGATCTACAGGTTCCGGTTATGGAGGGAATGCTGCTTACAGCCGAGATAGCAATCAAAACCACAGCGACCATGGCTCGACCGTATCGAGTTCGGTTCCCGGCGATGAACCTGGCACCCCGGCCAATAGACCCGCCAGTATTCCGTCGGTCGGGTCGGACATTCCTGTCGCGCAGCGTGTCGATGATCGAGAAAATGTGCCATCGCGCTCTGTTTCGAGTGTAGAAGGTCCAATTCATACAAATCAAGGCTCTGGAGATCGATCAAGGGCGGTGTTACCTGCTGACTGTGACGCTGCACAGTTTGCCGAACAAGATTCTGCTGCACAGCCGCCTGGAACCGATATCGGGTCTGGAGGGGAAGGCGTCATTCATGATGTTGAGTTTGTATGGTCGAGAATTTTGGACGAGCTGCATCGTATCAATATTCCGACGCATGGATTTTTCAATTCGAAGGTCGCTTTTCTTCTGGAACTGAATTCTGAGGAAATGGTGTTTGGCGTCAAGACACCGAATTTTCAAAAAACGCTTGAGCAAAAAACCAATCATCTCAAATCAGCCTGCAAAGCAGTGATTGGAAAGGAACTCAATGTTCGTGTGAAAATAAGTGCTGGCGAGGTCAAGCCTGTTGTTGCTGCTTCTGCAGCAACTCGAAGACCAGGCGCTGCCTCTCCACCCGCGTCTTCCCCGGTTAACTCGGTCTCCACTGAGGGATCTGCCGCGGTGCAACAATCATCAGTGGCAGTTCAGAATCCTCCCGAGGGAGTTGTTTCTTCCAGCAATGAAACCAAAGCTGAGTTTGACAACGGTGCGGTGAAAGAGGCGTATAAACTTTTTGAAGGTCCGGGTTCCCGGCGAATCCAGTAGAGCCATTCCTAAAAACAGAAATCGGGTCTTAGCACCGCGAGCAACTGCACACAAGAG